>NZ_JADMOU010000003.1:0-384067 GCF_015558905.1 Bacteroides sp. D55t1_190419_B8 | reverse complement strand
AATTATTAATCAAAAATACAACTCAATGTGGGCTACAATACCTTTGTGGGTATTATAGCCGTACAATGAGTGCTTACTATAAAATAAGAAGGGTGACGCTTTTCTTTGAGCATCACCCTTTCTTTATAGTAAGTTCTTTTGTCTATTTCACAATTCCTCTTTCCGAGCTCTTTACGAAATTTACAATGTTCTCGATCTCTTCACTCATAGGAACCTGATCGACAATCTTTTGTACAGCATCCTGAACACTGAAATTACCCTGATAAATCAAACGGTATGCATTGGCGATGTGGCGGAGGATTCTTTCTGATGTATTGTGATGTTGGGAAAGAACTACAGCGTTCACACCGTGATATGCTACAGGATTTCCGGACATAATAACATAGGGAGGTACATCCTTGGATATACGGCACCCACTTTGTACCAGTGTCCAGCTACCTATGTGACAATATTGGTGCAGGGTTACATTACCGCTTAGAATAACGCAGTCATCTAACGTACATTCTCCTGCGATGGTAGTACCTATACCTACTACACAGTTATTGCTGATTTGTACATCATGGCAGAGATGTACTTTATCCATCAGGTAGTTTCCGTTTCCAATTTTGGTAGCATTACCGGCAAACGTAGCGCGGCTGATTACTACATTCTCACGAATATCGTTGTTGTCACCGATAATCAGGCTACTGTCTTCTCCTGTATAGTGGAAATCTTGCGGTTCCGCTCCCAAAACAGCGTTCTGATGTACCTTGTTTCCTTTTCCCATTCTAGTACCTTTCAGGATACTGGCGTAGGACATGATGACACAGTCATCTCCGATTTCCACATTCTTTTCAATGTAGGCAAAAGGCTGGACTGTTACGTTCTTGCCTAACTTTGCTTCAGGGTCTACATAAGCTAACGGACTAATCATAATAGTATATGTTTAAAGTTATTCTTCTCTTCCACCACCCAATGCCTGGTAAAGGCTTACTACGGCCTGCATCTGATCAAAGCAATCGGAAACCTGAGAGATTTGTGCACTCAGGTAAGACTGTTGTGCTGACAGTACTTCCAGATAGGTTGAGGTCCCTAAGTTAAACAATTCTTTTGTATCTTCCGAAGCTTTCTTTGCAGATTCTACCTGCATTTGGCGTGATTCTACTTTTTCACTGGTCTTTTGGTATAAACTTAACGCATTGCTGACCTCACTTCCGGCATTCAGAAGTGTTTGTTGGAAGGATAGTTTAGCTTGTTCCTCCTGTGCTTTCGCTGCTTTCAGCCGGGCAATGTTCTGTCCCCGGTAGAATAGAGGCTGCGTAAGTGAACCAATGGCGGAAGCCAACAGCTTTCCCGGATTGATAATTGCGCTACCGGCACTGTTGGTCCATCCGGCAGAGCCGCTAAGCGTGATTTGCGGATAGAATGCGGCACGTGCCGAATTAGTATTGTAATAGCAGCTTGCCAATGACATTTCAGCAGCTTTTACGTCCGGACGGTTGGATAGCAACTGGATAGGTACACCTGCGGAAAGTTCCGTCGGAAGTACTTGTGCCTCCAATACGCCACGTTTGATGGCGTGCGGAGCTTCGCCCAAGAAAGTAGACAGGGCATTTTCCGTCTCACGTATGCTTTGTTCAATGTCCGGAATAGTGGCAAGTACCTGCGCGTAAGCAGCCTTGCTCTGTTCTACACCGGCCGAATTGATATTGTACATAGCAGAGTTTTTCATCGCTTCCATTGTTTCGGCATTCTGTTTCAGAATTTCAGCTGTGGCTTTGGTTATTTCCAGCTGGCGGTCTAACATCATTAATGTATAATACATATTGGCGATGTTGGAGACAACCTGTGTCTGCACAGCCTGACGGTAAGCTTTCACTTGCTTCAGAGTAACTTGTGCATTTCGTTTGGAGTTGAGCAACTGACCGAACAAGTCGATCTGCCAGCTAGCTGTAACGGGCAATGAGTACGTTTTTGTTGCTGCGTTTTTATCAAAACTACTGATTGTTCCTTGCGGTGATAACCCCAGTGACGGAGCATAAGCCAGACGTGCAGACATCAGGGATGCTTCTGCTGCTTTCACATTCTGAGCGGCCGACAAGAGGTCAGTGTTTTGTTTCAGTCCCGCTTCGATGAGAGACTGGAGTTGCGGGTCGGTGAAGACTTCTCTCCACGGCAGATTACCGAAGTTGGCTGTATCCGAAACCAGTGTATCATTATTCGCTACCGGATCGCGATACAGGCCGGAAGTGGTGATATCTTCGGGTCTGTCATACGACTTATAGATGTGGCAGCTGCTCAAGAGAGCAGTTGCACACAACATATATAGAATCTGTTTCTTCATATCGAATTTCATTATTTAGCGTATTGTTCAATCTCTGTTACAGCATCTGTATTGTCAATATCTTCCCATTCCATCGGTTTCACTTTCTCTTGCAGATATTGGAAGATTACGAACAAGGCAGGAACGATGAAAATCTGGCAAATCATACCGATCAACATACCACCGATAGAAGCAGTACCCAGTGTACGGTTACCGTGAGCACCTACACCAAAGGCAAACATCAACGGAAGCAATCCGACTACCATTGCCAATGATGTCATCAGGATCGGGCGGAGACGGGCACCGGCGCCCAATACGGCTGCCCATGTGATACTCATACCCATCTTGCGGCGGTCAAGGGCGAACTCTACAATCAGGATGGCATTTTTCGCCAACAGACCCATCAACATGATCAACGCAATCTGCATATAGATATTGTTGGACATTGTCCCCAGAATCATCTTCAACATCGAGATATTACCGATAGCACTTACTCCGTTCACAAACAGGAAGCTGCCTAGCAGACCGAACGGAACGGACAATAATACGGCTAACGGAAGTATGTAACTTTCGTACTGTGCACTCAGCAACAGATAAACGAATACGAAGCAGAGGATGAAAATCAATCCGGTAGCGCTTCCACTGCTCTGAGCTTCTTCACGCGCCATACCACCCAACTCGTAGGTGTAACCGGTCGGAAGATTCTGCTTGGCTACTTCTGCCAGCGCAGCCAATGCCTGTCCGGATGTATAACCACTGGCAGGAGCCACCATCACTTTCATGGAAGTGTAAAGGTTGAAGCGGCTGATGATATCCGGGCCATACACTTTATCAATCGTAATGAATTGAGAGATAGGAGCCATTTCACCGGCACTGTTACGAACCTTGATATTCTTCAAAGATTCCAGATTCTTACGTGATAACGGGTCCGACTGAATCATTACACGATACATCTTACCAAAACGGTTGAAGTTGGATGCATACAGACCACCATAATATCCTTGCATAGTGGTAAGGATGTCGCTCGGGCTGATGCCTGCCTTCTTACAAGCTGCCGCGTCAATATCAATCATATATTGCGGGAAGTTCGGGTTGAACGTTGTTTTGGCAGAATTGATTTCAGGGCGGGCTTCCAGTGCGGCGGTATAGTCGTTGACTACATCGAAGAACTTGTTCAAGTCACCGCCCGTCTTATCCTGCATATTCACCTCAATATCCGTAGATGCTGAATAACCCGGGATCATCGGCGGAGCAAAGAACAACACCTGTGCTTCCTTGATGATCTTCTGTGCACGCATATATAAGGACCCCACCACAACGTCAGAGTTTTGTATCATCGAACGTTCATCCCAATCTTTCAGTTTGATGATGAAAGAACCGTAGGACGGTCCCTGTCCACCGATGAAACTGAAACCGGAAATCAATGTGCGCGAAGATACGGCCGGATCAGCGGCAATCAGGCTGTCTACACGTGCCAGAATCTCTTCCGAGCGGTCTTGTGACGTGCCCGGCGGCAAAGTCACAGCTCCCATCAGTGTACCGGTATCTTCGTTGGGCACCATACCTGTCGGAGTGGTGTTCATGAAGAACATAAGCAATACAATAGAAGCAACGACCAACCCCATGGACAACCATTTCTTCTGGATGAAGAACAGTACGTGCTTTTTATATCGTTTCAGGATAGATTCATAGGTATCGTTGAATCTGTTCTTGAATTTATTCGTGCTCATTCCGATTAGTGCCAAAATACTAAGAAGTATGAGGATGGCGGTAATCACCGGATTGATACTGAAGAATCCGAAAATCATACCGAGAATGGCAACAAGTGTGAATGTGAGTGTGATTCCCGGATGCAACATCTTTCCGATTGCTTCGGTATATCTGTTTATCATTGTTGTATGAGCCGTCTTGTAGGCTGTTTTCATACGCTCCTTCAATGGAGGAACTTCTTCGGAACCTTCCTGCTTGTGCGGTTTCAGAAGAACGGCACACAAGGCGGGGCTTAATGTCAAAGCGTTCAGAGCGGACAGACCGATGGCGATGGCCATAGTCATACCAAATTGGCGATAGAATGTTCCCGCCGTTCCACCCATGAAACTTACCGGGATAAATACGGCCATCATGACCAGTGTAATGGATACGATAGCACCGCCCAATTCGTTCATTGCGTCGATGGAAGCCAGACGGGCGGAAGTATAGCCTTGGTCTAGCTTGGCGTGTACACCCTCGACGACCACAATGGCGTCATCGACCACAATGGCGATGGCGAGTACAAGCGCACATAACGTCAGCAAGTTCAAACTGAATCCTACTAAGGACAGGATAAAGAATGTACCGATAAGAGCTACCGGGATGGCGATGGTCGGAATCAATGTAGAACGTAAGTCCTGCAGGAAGATATATACTACGATAAATACCAGGATAAATGCCTCGATCAATGTTTTCAATACCTCATGGATAGAAGCGAACAAGAAGTCGTTGGCATTCATGGATACGTTTATCTTCAAACCGGCAGGCAGTGATTTGGACGCTTCATCCAGCAACACCTGAATGTCGCTGATGGTTTGTGTCGCATTTGTTCCTGCCATCTGATAAACGATACAGGTTACAGCCTTATGTCCGTTTACACGGTTGGTAAAGTTGTATCCCAAACGGTCCAGTTGGATTTCTGCAATATCGTTCAGGCGAAGCACTTCACCGTCGGGCAAAGATTTGATGACGATATTTTCGAATTCCTCCGGTTGTTGCAGACGTCCTTTGTAGCGGATGGTATATTGGAAAGTCTGGTTGCTGCGTTCACCGAATTGTCCCGGAGCAGCTTCCACGTTCTGTTCTGCCAAGGCTGCGGATACGTCGCCCGGAACCAGCTTGTATTGCGCCATTACGTCCGGACGTAGCCAGATACGCATAGAGTAGTCCTGTCCCATCACAGAGGCATCACCCACACCCGGTACACGCTGAACTTGCGGAATCAGGTTGATCTTAGCATAGTTTTCGATAAATGATTCTGTATATGTATCACTTTCGTCGTAAAGAGAGAACACCACTAGCATGGAAGTCTGGCGTTTCTGAGTTGTCACACCGACTTTGGTTACTTCGGCAGGCAGTAATCCCTGTGCCATAGAAACACGGTTCTGCACGTTAACGGCAGCCATATCTGGGTCTGTTCCCTGTTTAAAATAGATGGATATATCACCTGCACCGGTGTTGGATGCGTTGGAGGTCATATACATCATATTTTCCACACCGTTGATTTGTTCCTCTAGCGGGGCAATCACGGAATTCAATACGGTTGACGCGCTGGCACCCGTATAAGTGGCCCTTACCGATACGGTAGGAGGCGCAATGTCCGGATACTGGGTGATTGGCAGTGTTGCCAGTCCGATAGCACCCAGAATGACTATCAAAATAGAAATAACCGTTGATAGTACCGGACGGTTAATAAATTTATCTAACTTCATACGATTATCTAAATTATTAATTGAAAGCTGTAGCTAAATTACCATCGTGCTGGTCTTTCAAATGCTGTTGATAGTTCGCTTCTTTTTGAGCAGGTGTGATAGGCTGTATGCTCTGGCCATCTTTCAGACTCTGCACGCCTTCGATTACAATTTTATCTCCAGGATTCAGACCTGAAGTTACGAGATATTCTTTTCCGTTGTCTAGATTGAAGATCTTGATTTCTGTATATTTCACCGTGTTATCCGGTTGCAAAACGTAAACGAACTTCTTATCCTGAATTTCTACTGTTGCTGATTGCGGTATCGTAATCACATTTTCCATCGTGTAAGGAATCAGTACGTTTGCTGTTCCGCCACTGCGTAAGATGTGTTCTTTGTTCGGGAAAAGGGCACGCATACTTACCGAACCGGTTGACTGGTCGATCACTCCTGTAATTGCGTCTACTTTACCCTCGATGCTGTACTCTGTACCGTCGATCAGCTGCAATTTGATAGCTGGAATTTTGCTGATTTCTTCTTTGATAGTACCTCCGGTTTTAGTCATGGCCAACAGCTCTTTTTCTGTCATGGAGAAATATACATATACTTCATCAATTTCAGAAACAGTAGTCATCGGAGTAGAGATGGAAGGGCTTACCAATGCTCCCAGACGATACGGAATATCGTTGATTACACCGTCAGAAGGACTCTTCACTTGGGTGAAAGAGAGATTCTGCTGTGCAGTGGTAAGCTGTGCTTTTGCTTGTGCCAGTTGTGCCTGTGATTGCGCCAGCGTATTTTCTGCCATTGACAAGTCGTAGTCACTGATGATGTTCTTCTTGTTAAGCTCACGCTTATTGTCTACCGTCATTTGTTGAGTGCTGACAGCAGCTTCGGCTGTAGCAACGGCAGCTTTTGCTGTGCGCACTGCAGCTTCGTATTGTGTAGGATCAACAATGAACAATACTTGTCCCTTACGGACAGTTGCTCCTTCATCCACGCATAGTTTCGTGATGAAACCCGATACCTGCGGACGGATTTCTACGTCTTGTTTACCTTTGATTGTAGCCGGATAGGCAGTTGTTAAATGGGCAGTCGTCTTTTGTAACTCTTGTACTGCATATTCAGGAACCTTTCCTGTTCCATTGCCCTTATTGCCACAACTAGACAAGAGGGCTACGCAAAATGCAAATAAAACAATTCTACTTTTCATACTTATAAATATCTGTTTTTTAATTTAATGCGTTTGTTCCCAGTGTGCTGTTCATTCATATAGTCAAGGGTTTTAAGGAAGAAAAGCCGGAAACTAATTTAGGCAAATTAGTTTCCGGCTGCAAAAGTACTTTAAATTCGGTATTCTTGTTCTCTGATACCGTGTTTTTTAACTATGTTTTTTACTTTAGTTTATGATATACAGGAGTCATAATAAAACTTAACTCATAATCTTGGTAAGGAAGACGGTATTTTTCCAGTGGTATAGCTCCCCAACTGTTGACACAGGCAAGACCAGCTTGCGCCTTGTCGATACAGAAATTGGTGAAGTCCGCCTTTTCTACTTCCGGTGAGTGACGCTGGTCTTTACCGTCACCGTCATCCAATGATTCGATGGTATAATTCAGTGCAGAAGCAGAGAAAGGAGCATCCGATACGAATTGTAGTCCGTTGCCGCTGATATTCAGAAGTCTCCACCAACGGATGTCCGTTTTTGTTCCGGTTTCCTGCGGGCGGATGTAAGGATAGAATTGTTCTTCTACCGTTTGGCGGTATTTGCCCAACATGGCTCCGTGGTTACGGTCGGCATAGTTCTCTCCCGGACCACGGCCGTAGTATTCTACCTCGTTGAAGTTGACAGGCATACGCATTTGCATACCGAAGCGGAACATTTCAGAAACCTTCTTGCTCTTGTCTGCCACCATCTTTTGAGTAACCTTCACTGCACCTTTATTATTAATGGTATAAGTCAGCGACAATGTTCCACCTATCGACTTCATGTCATATTCAGCACGAACCACTGCCTGATCGTTTTCAATCGCGTGTTTCAGAGAAGTCAGTTTCAGTTCCGGATTCTTCCATGCAGCGTATTTGTGTTGCAGTCCGGCTCCGAAATCATTGTCGGTCGGTGCACGCCAGAAGTTAGGAGTCAGTGCGCTGCCGTCTTCCATCATTTGCATACCGTTGACGTCGTAACGGCAGAGGTAACCGTCCTGTTTGTTGAAATCCATGGAGAAGTTCTCACCTTTCACGATCAGGTAATTGCGGTCGTTATCCAAAATATCGGGTACGATAACCGGAACGTTGGAAGCCTGTTGGTTTTCCAGTTTCAGTTCCGGTGCTTTGTAGTCGCGGATGCTTAACTGGTCGTAAGCGATAGTCGTTCCTGCCGGCAGCAGTGTTTCGGCAGCTTTCAGTTTGTAGCTCACATTGAGCAATAATTCCTTGCAAGGGCAGATATTCTTCACGTCAAACGGAATTTGCACTTTGACGGTTTGTTGGGGCGCAACTTTCAGGTCGGGCACGATGCCTGTTTGCACTACTTCCCCGTTTGCCAGTAATTGCCATTCCATATAGTATGCAGAGAGGTCGCGGAAGAAGTTCTCATTGAAAATATTGATTTCACCTTTGGCAAGATCCGCAGGAGTAGTCCATATATCCTGATAGAAATAAGCAACTTCATAAGCATGTGGATTAGGCACGCGGTCGGGGCTGATTAGGCCGTTGTCGTTGAAGTTGTTGTCCGAAGCGTCGTATTTGTTGAAATCGCCGCCATAACCATAGATACTCACTCCGTCTTTATTTTTCCAGTGGCAGGATTGATCTACGAAGTCCCAAATAAATCCACCCTGATATTTCGGATATTTACGGATGATGTCCCAGTATTCTTTGAATCCGCCTTCCGAATTACCCATTGCGTGTGCATATTCGCATTGGATTAACGGTTTCTGGATATTACCTTCACTATATTTGATACAAGCGTTGTAGTCATAATACATTGGGCAGAAAATATCGGTGAATTCGCTGGTTCCTGCCTGTTCGTATTGTACGGCACGCGTCTTGTCTTCGTTCTTGATCCAAGTGTAGCATTTCTCAAAGTTCGGTCCCATGCCGGCTTCGTTACCCAGTGACCAGAAGATGATAGACGGATGGTTGTATCCGCGTTGTACATTGCGTTGGTTACGTTCCATGTGAGCTTTGGCATAACTCGGGTTCTTTGCCAGTGTCTGATCGCCGTAACCCATTCCGTGAGATTCTACATTGGCCTCGGCCACTACATACAGACCATATTGGTCACAAAGGTCATACCAACGGTTGTCGTCCGGATAATGGCAGGTACGCACAGCGTTGATGTTCAGTTCTTTCATCACTTTGATATCCTGTAGCATACGTTCGAGAGAAACGACATAACCACCGTCCGGGTCTATTTCGTGACGGTCGGCTCCTTTGAAGAGTACCGGTTGTCCGTTTACGAGTATCTGTCCGCCTTTCAGCTCAATCTTGCGGAAACCTACTTTAACGGGGATTACTTCTACTACATTATTGCCGTTTTTCAGTGTAGCGGTCAGCGTGTAGAGGTTAGGTGTCTCGGCAGTCCATTTAGCCGGATTAGAGACAGACAAGGTTGTATTTAATTTGCCCGAACCCTTCAAGTTGGCAGTCGCTACACTGTTGCCTTGAGTATCTGTCAAGTTTAAAGCTACTGTGCCGCTTCCTTTCAGGTCAACGGCTATATTCAGCATACCGTCTTTATATTGGCTGTCCAGATCGGGAGTGATACGAATGTCCTGAATGTATTTTTTGTCGCGTGCGTAGAGATAACAGTCACGTCCTACGCCGGAGTAGCGGAAGAAGTCCTGATCTTCCAGATAACTGCCGTCGCACCAGCGGAATACTTGGAAAGCGATCACGTTTTTACCCGGTTTCAGATAGTTGGTCAGGTTGAATTCAGCTTCCAGTTTACTGTCTTCGCTATATCCTACGTAGCGTCCGTTCACCCAAAGGTACATATTGGAAGTTACCGAGCCGAAATGTGCAAAAATCTCTTTGCCTTTCCAGTCGGCGGGAAGGATAATTTCTTTGCGGTAAGAGCCTACATGATTGTTTTCTGTCGGCACCTGCGGAGGATTGTTTTTGAATTGGCTTCTCCATGCATATCCTACGTTGACGTAGATAGGATCACCGTAACCGTTCAATTCCCAAACGCCGGGCACCTGAAGGTCGTCCCAACCTTTGTCGTTGAAATTAGTTTGATAGAAGTCAGTCGGGCGTGCATCTGCATGTCTCACCCAGTTGAATTTCCAAGGACCGTTCAGGGTCATGAAATTCGTTGAATTTTCTTTGATGCCGGCTTTAGCTTCATCAGCCGATGCATAAGCAAAGTAATTAGCGTGCATGGCGGAGCGGTTTACGGAATTCACTTCCGGGTCTTTCCACTCATTGAAGCTTTGTGCTTGAATTGCTGTCAGTCCCAATGCAGCCAAGCAGCAAGAGAGTAGTTGTTTCTTCATGGGTTTTTTGTATTAGGTTTGAATTTCGGGAGTCAAAGATAGGGAATAATTTGATTAATGAAGGAGAATAATAAGTCTAATTAGGTATGGCAATAGTTCAATTTTAATTTATTTATGAACTATCCAATGAAGGCTGATAATGATATGTGGAGTTGGTATAGATTTACGATGAGAGAAGAACTTGGTAAATTAACTTTTTGAAAACGACTTTTCGAGTATGGTAAAATCAATAAGAAACGATGAATAGGCTGTATTTCTCTAGTGTGATGCCCTGATATTATGGATAATACAGCTAGATTTAAAGCTTTACATTTCTTGTTATGTACTATTTTGTATCTTTTTAGTATGATAACTGTATCTTAAAAACTGTCATATTCACTTAATTTGCGACAAGTGTTTTTAACAAACCTATTTCAAATTCTTAAATTTATTATTATGAACAAACTGACGAGACTAAAAAGATGCAAAAGGTGCATCAGTACGTTAATGCTTATGTGTTGTTCGCTCTTGGTATGGGCGCAAAATACAGTGACGGGAACTGTATTGGATGAATCTAACTTAGAGGTGATTGGTGCTAATGTAAAAGAAAAAGGCACGGCTAACGGTGCTATTACCGACATGAATGGTGTTTTCCATTTAAAAGTAGGCAATCTTCAAAAGGCAGTTCTGCAGATTTCGTTCATGGGATATGAACCTCAAGAAGTGCCATTAAATGGTCGCAAACAACTGAAAATTATTTTAAAAGAAACGGCAAATGAACTTCAGGAAGTTACAGTTGTGGCCTATGGTACACAAAAGAAAGAAACTCTGACAGGCGCTATTTCTGCTGTAAACAATGAGGCGCTGATACGTTCGCCAAATGCAAGTGTGGCCAATTCGCTGGCGGGCCAGATTACAGGACTCTCATCCGTCCAGACTAGCGGTCAGCCGGGGCAGGAAGACCCTAAGGTGTTTATTCGCGGAGTGGGGTCTTTGACAGAAAGCGCTTCCTCTCCTTTGATTTTAGTGGATGGTATAGAACGTTCATTTTATCAAATGGACCCGAATGAAATAGAGAGCGTGACGGTTTTGAAAGACGCTTCTGCTACTGCCGTGTTCGGTGTGCGTGGTGCAAATGGTGTAATTTTGGTGACTACACGCCGTGGTAAGGAAGGCAAAGCGAAAATCTCCGTGAATTCTTCGGTTGGTATCCAGATGCCTACCCGCATGCTTGAAATGGCAGACAGCTATACGTATGCTACTTTGAGGAACGAGATTATAACGAATGATAAACCAAATGCTACCGAAAATGATTTGGTTTTTGATAATTATGCAATTGAACGGTTCAGGTTGAATGATGAACCTGTTATGTATCCCAGTATCGACTGGAGAAAGTATTTGCTAAATAAAACGTCTGTGCAAACACAGCATAACCTGAATATTTCTGGAGGAACAAAAGATATACGTTACTTTATATCTTTAGGTTTCTTATATCAGAATGGCTTGCTGAAACAGTTTGAAGGAGTGGGGTATGATAACAATTATAAATACAAAAGATACAATTATCGCTCGAATTTAGACTTTAATGTAACTAAGACTACCACGTTGAAGATTGGTATCGGTGGCATTGTAGGTAACCGGAATGAGCCGATGATTAATGATGCGACTAATTCGATCTGGACACTGATTAATCAGACAACTCCGTTTAGCAGTCCGGGTGTAATTGACGGACAACTCATAGTTACTCCCGAAGAACGTTTTGATAATAAAATTAATCTGGGCAACAGTGCTTTGCCTAAGTGTTATGGGACGGGTTACTCAACTGCTATTAATAATACGATGAATCTGGACCTTCTGTTGAATCAGAAGTTGGACTTCATAACCAAAGGGCTGTCGGCGGAAATAAAAGGTGCTTATAATACGAGTTATGGCTTTACCAAAAAGCGTAAAGGGCAAGTGGAACAATTTATGCCTTTCTATCAGTCTTCTTTGGAAGACCCGTCGCTTGGTTATGATTCGCCGGATTTCAACAAGAATATTGTTTATAAGATCAAAGGAGAGAACAAGAGCTTGCAATATGAGGAAACTTCTTCGCGGGCACGAGACTGGTATCTGGAAGCAAGTCTGAGATATAACCGTAAATTTGGTTTTCATAATGTCGGGGGATTGTTCTTATACAATCAGAGCAAGAAATACTATCCTACCCAATGGGTGGGAGTACCGTCTGCTTACATCGGTTTTGTAGGGCGTCTGACATATGATTACAAATCCCGCTATATGGCAGAAGTTAACTTCGGTTATAATGGTTCTGAGAATTTTGCTCCGGGTAAGAGATTCGGTGCGTTTCCTGCCGGTTCTATCGGTTATATTCTGTCGGAAGAGGCTTTTATGAAAAAACAGAAGGTGGTTGATTATCTGAAATTCCGTGCTTCTGTCGGCTTGGTCGGAAATGACAATCTTGGAAATAACCGCTTCTTGTTCCTGCCGGATTCTTACGATGTGAATCTGAGCGGAGTAGATGGATGGAATAACAATAAGTATGGGTTCAACTTTGGTTATAACAGCAAGGCGTTAATTCTGGGTGCATTGGAGAAGCGTCTGGGCAATCCGAACGTGACTTGGGAAACTGCGCTGAAACAGAACTATGGATTGGACGTTCATTTCTTGAAGAGCCGTCTGAAAATCTCTTTGGATTATTTCCTCGAAGAACGTAAGGATATTCTTATCAATCGTAAGACAATACCTTTATTAACGGGGCTGACTTCATCCATTCTACCTGCCGTAAATATGGGTAAAGTGAAAAACCATGGATATGAAGTAGAAGTGAGGTGGAATGACAAGATCGGGCAGGTTCAGTATAATGTTCAGGCAAATGTTTCCTATTCAAAGAATAAGATTGTTTTTCAAGACGAGGTTGAGCCTAATGAGCCTTATATGTGGCGGACAGGAAATCCGGTCGGAACGCTCTTCGGATATGTGGCGGACGGTTTTTATACAGAGGCGGACTTCGGGGAGAACGGCAAACTGTTGGCAGGTCTGCCCGATCCGGGTGTGTCTGTGAAGCCGGGTGATGTGAAATACCGGGATTTGAACGGTGATGAGGAAATTACTTCCGACGACCAGACTATTATTGGAAACCCGACTCGTCCGGCCTATACATTCGGATTGAATTATGGTATTAATTACAAAGGCTTTTTCCTGACAATGAACTGGACTGGTGCTGCACAGCGCTCTTTGTTGCTGGACGGGGCTTTCAGAGAACCTTTTGGAAATGGTAAAATCCGTGGTTTGATGCAGTTTCATGCAGATACGCGCTGGACGCCGGAAACTGCAAACACAGCTACTACACCGCGGTTTACCGAGACAAATGCAGTCTATAATATGCGTTCCTCCTCTTTGTGGGTGCGAGACGGTTCTTATTTGAAGCTGAAGAATGTGACGATAGGATATAACTTCACAGATAAGAAGATGTTAAAGAAGCTGGGTATTCAGCAGTTAGGTATAAAACTGACCGGTTATAATCTGTTGACCTTTGATAAGTTTGACATCATGGACCCTGAATGTAATCCGAATAATGCGGATTCTTACCCTATCATTAAAATATATAATTTAGGTATTAATCTAACCTTTTAATAGTGCTGACAATGAAAAACTATAAAAAGTATATAGGCTGTCTTTCTCTCTTTGTATTAACACTGATAGGGTGTGAAGACCTTAAATTTGGAGAGAAATTTCTGGATAAGCCGATAAGTAACGAACAGAATATCGATTCTGTTTTTAACAAAAAGGTATATGCTGAGCAGGCGTTGGCGGAAACTTATCATTCTTTACCGGATTATCTGCCGATGCAAGGACGTCTGGGATATGGCGTTTTGGAGATGCTTACCGATCTGGGTGACTGGACGAAAAAGGGGGCGCCTAAATTTTATACAGGGACGGTGGACGGAACAAATACATATCTGGAACATCTTCCATACCGGTTGGATGTTGCCAGTGCTACAATAGGAGTAGGACCGATTTATGGTATCCGGAGAGCCTACATCTACATTGAAAATGTGGATAGAGTGCCGGATATGACTGCGGATGAGAAAGCGATAGGGAAAGCGGAAGCGCAAGTAATCATTGCCTATCATTATTCTCAAATGCTCCGTTATTATGGTGGCATGCCGTGGATAGACCATGCATATACGGCAGAAGATGCGATGAAATTTCCCCGTATGACAGTGGAGGAAACTGTACAGAAGATCGTTGGACTACTGGATGCGGCAGCCTCTGTACTACCTTGGCAGGTTGATGCAGATAATGACGGGCGCATGACGGCTGCTTCTGCTTTAGCGTTAAAGTCCAGAGTGCTTCAATTTGTGGCGAGTCCTTTATTTAATGCTGATAAACCCTATTTGGAAGGAGATGCTTCGTCTCAATTCCTTACTTGGTATGGCAACTATTCACCAGACAGGTGGCAAAAGGCGTTGGATGCCGGATTAGAATTTATGCGGGCTAATAAAAAGAACTCGGACGCTTATCAGCTGGTGAATACAGGTAATCCTCGCGATGATTTTGCAGCAGGATATTTCAATCGCCATAACGGTGAAGTCTTGATTTCTTCCAGAAGATTCACCACCTATGCTACGGGAAAGCTTCCGTTTGCCCAAGTACGTTACGGGGTCGCTTCTCCTACATTGACCTATGTCGATATGTTTCAGATGAAAGACGGAACAGAATTCGATTGGAACAATCCGGATCATAATAAATTCCCCTTCTTTGATAAGGACGGAAACCCCAGAAGAGATATCCGCTTGTATGAAACGGTTGCTGTGAATGGAGATAAGTTTAAGGGCGCCCAGAAAGTGCAGATTTACGAAGGAGCCACCCAAGCGCCTTATAAAGACGGACGAATGAGCTACAATGGGGTTGCTATGAGAAAATTCATACGGAACTTCAATGACGAAGTGAATGGTAAGTTTTATTCTTGCCCGTTGATTCGCCTTCCGGAGGTTTATCTGAATATGGCCGAAGCGATGAACGAACTGAATAAGGCGGAAGTCCGTGATGAGTTTGGCAATACAGCTTATGATTATTTGAATAAAACCAGACTGCGTGCAGGTATGCCTGCGATATCGGCAACAGATGTTCCGGCCGGCAAACCGTTGCGTGAAGCGATATTACGCGAAAGAGCCATTGAATTCGGCTATGAAGAAGTACGTTATTTCGATCTGGTACGTTGGAAACGCTCAGATATATTTACCGGACAATTGTCACGTCTGATTATTAAAAAAGCGGCCGGTGAGCCAAGCGGCTTTTCTTATACCGTATCTCATGCAATGGCGGAAACACGCCAGTATGCGAAACCCGAAAAGTGGAACGACAAGTATTTCCTGTTACCTCTGCCTGTAGATGAGATAAACAAGAAATATGGATTGATTCAGAATCCGGGTTGGTAATAATCAAATCGTTGAATAATAAGAAGAATGATTATGAATAAATCACTTTATATCGTAGCTTTCTCGTTGGCATTTGCCACTACGGGTATAGCGCAAAATAATGAAGGACAAGATAAGGTAATCGATCTGGGCACGCAGACGACAACCGAATTACGGAAGACACAGGCTGTATCTACCATTTATTCGGATGAATTAGATAAAAATGCCACCACTAGTCCTTATAATGCCATTTATGGTCTATTGCCGGGATTGAGTGTGATGCAGAACACTAGTTGGGGCACAGATAAATCTCGTCTCAACGTGCGGGGGCGCGGTTCTTTGAATGGAGATACGCCTTTATTTGTAGTAGATGGTTTTGCACGCCCTCTCGAATATATCAACCTTTCGGAGATAGAATCGATATCCGTTTTGAAAGACGGTGCTGCTACTGCTCTCTGGGGAGGCAGAGGTGCTAACGGAGTAGTATTGATAACTACCAAACGTGGTATATATAACAAGAAAGATATAAAAGTAGACTACAAGTTCGGTTTAGGCTTGCCTGTCGATCAGCCGGAATTTGCCGATGCTTATACCTATGCCAAGGCCCGTAATGAAGCATTGAGATATGATGGCTTGCAACCGGATATGGATGAAGCCTCTTTCCTGTCCGGAGCCAATAGCGATCTTTATCCGAATGTGGACTGGCAGAAAGAAGCGTTACGCAATCATACGACCAGTCATCAACTGGACATCACTTTCCGCGGAGGTGGCAAGCGGCTTCGTTATTTCAGTGTCCTCAATTACAAAAATGATATGGGACTGCTGAATAGCAAGTATACCGATTATACAGATCGTTATAACTCCCAGATGAAGAAATACTTCCTCAATCTTCGCATGAATCTGGATGTGGATATCACAGACGCGACGAAATTGAAATTGAGTATGCTCGGTATGCTGCGAGAGAGCAAGCGTCCCACTACATCGGAAGCGACTTTGTTTGAGCAGATTTTCAACACCCCGTCCGCTGCATTCCCCGTGCAGACAAAGAATGGGTTCTGGGGTAGTAATAATGTGCTGAAAACAAACCCGATAGCCAATCTGGCGGACGTAGGTTATTATAAACTGAATCAGCGTATGTTGCAGGCGGACTTGCGGTTGGTGCAGGACTTGTCTGTATTGACACGCGGGTTGAGTGCGGAACTCGCTATTGCTTATGATAATAATGCGACCTATCAGGAAACAGCCAAGAAAAGTTTTATGTACCAGACCATTGAAAAAGGTACAGACGGAGAGCCGGTTTACACAAATTACGGTAACCCTAACGATGAACTGGAAATCAGCAACAAAGGATTGGCCAATCAATACATACATGCCAATTTTGAAGCGAAGGTTAATTATCACCGGACATGGGATAAGCATGATTTTACGGCCAGTGCTATGTTCCGTCAGGAATCAATGACATTGACAGGAGCTAATAATAGTCGTTACCGCCAATACATCATCGGAACTGCAGGTTATAATTTTGACAACCGTTATATGGTGGATATCGTAGCCAACTGTTTTGGCAGCAGCGTGTTGGGGAAGAACGACAAGTATCGTGCATATCCCGCCATATCTGCCGCCTGGATACTTTCGAACGAGAATTTCATGAAAGGAATTTCCGCTTTCGATTATCTGAAACTTCGCGCTTCTTACGGACGTTCCGGATATGATATTTATGATTATGACATGGATAAGCAATATTGGATAGGAAGCGGTTCTTACTATTTTCAGGCCGGAAATACTTCTGCCGGGAGCAGTCTGAAGGAAGGAGTGCTTGCAATGGAACAATTGGATCTGGAAGTTGCGGATAAATATAATATCGGTTTGGATATGAGCCTGTTCAAGGGACTGACTTTTTCTATTGACGGCTTTTATGACAAGCGTACCAATATCCTGATTGACGGAAGTGGGCTGATTTCATCTGCAATCGGCGTTACTATTCCCAAAATGAATGCAGGGAAAGTGGAAACAAAAGGAACGGAGCTCTCTGCTATGTGGAAAAAGGAATATAAGGACTTCAACTACTATATCGGAGCCAACTTCTCCTATGCCAAAAGTAAAGTCATAGAAAATGGTGAGGGATATCAGCCGTATGGCTATTTGTCTAAAAAAGGTTACCCTGTCGGGCAATGTTTTGGCTGGGAGGCTATCGGTTATTTCAGAGATGAGGCGGACATTAAGAGCAGTCCGGTACAGAAATTCTCGGAAGTACGTCCAGGTGATGTCAAGTACAGGGATTTGAATGGTGATAACGTGATTGACAACAATGACCAGAAGGCGATAGGATATTCCACTGCCATACCGGAGATTTATTATGGCATTAACTTGGGATTTGAATATAAAGGTTTCGGTGTGGATGCTTTGTTTCAAGGAGTAGGCCATTATAGCGTGATGTTGAATACTGCTAGCGTATATTGGCCGTTGAGGAACAACACGAATATTTCCAGCTGGTATCTGAACGACAGAATCCGCTGGACGGAAGAAACGAAAGATATCGCAAATGTTCCCCGCCTGACCACGCTGGATAATGCCAATAACTTCAGAAACAGTACACAGTGGTTGGAGAACGGGAGCTATTTCAAACTTCGTAACCTGAATGTCTACTATAACCTTCCTTCTTCTTGGGTGAAGAAAATGAGAATGGAGAAGATTCAGGTATATGCGAGAGCTAATAATCTTTTTTCGCTCGATCATGTGAAGTATATGAATTGTGAGGATTTGAACATCAATTATCCGGATATGACTTCCGTTTATTTCGGGTTGAATATTAACTTCTAAAATGTGAGATGACCATGAGAAAATATATCATACTATATACAGGTTTGCTGCTATCCGTATCGGGGTGTAGCTTGCTCGAACTGGACGAATCGACAGGCTTGGACAGAGAAGAGGCCTATTCCTACTTTAGCAATGTGAAAGGTTTGGCTACCTATGTTTATAGCCAGTTGCCCGGAGATCTCGGAGTGCTTGACGGGGCTTTGAGGGAGTCTGCGACGGATAATTCTGTTTATGTCTGGAGTGATAATAGTGTTCATGACTTTTATAACAATGCCTGGAGCCCCAACAATGCAGTTGATAATATGTGGTCGAAGTGCTATGGAGCTATCCGTTCTGTCAATTCATTTCTTGAAAACTATTCACAGGAAAGACTGGAGCGCTTCCGCTGGAATGACACGTATGAAGAAGACATTGCCAAGGCTACTATGTATCGTGAAGAATTACGGGTGCTGCGGGCTTTCTATCTGTTCGAACTGGCTAAACGATACGGTGATATTCCGCTCTTGACACGTACATATGCATTGGATGAAATCAACGATGTGGAAAAGACTTCTTTCAATGAAGTGATAAAATATATCTGCGACGAATGTAGTGACGCGGCCAAGACACTGCCTGTCAGTCATCAAGACTTTTGGGCGGAGACGGGACGTGTGACCAAAGGCACAGCGTTGGCATTGAAATCCCGCGCTCTTCTTTACGCGGCGAGTTTGTTGCATAATCCCGCCCGGGATGCTGATAAATGGAAAGCGGCTGCCGATGCGGCTTATGCTATCATAAAAGAGAACTGGTACAGCTTGCCGAAGACGAATGCTGATCCTCTGTATGACAAGAATGGTGGGAACGATGTGTTGAAATCTCCGCAATTAATTTTTGAACGTAGAAATGGGGAAAGCTTTGATTTTGAAGCAAA
Organism: Bacteroides sp. D55t1_190419_B8; assembly: GCF_015558905.1. NCBI lineage: Bacteria > Pseudomonadati > Bacteroidota > Bacteroidia > Bacteroidales > Bacteroidaceae > Bacteroides > Bacteroides sp. D55t1_190419_B8. Next base: position 364,694 of record NZ_JADMOU010000003.1, on the reverse strand, counting down.
CAATTTACCTATCAGTTATGAAAAGGGTAAAACGGGTAACGTGCCCACCCAGAATTTGGTGGATGCTTTCCAAATGACCAATGGAAAAGACTTTGATTGGGAACAGATTGCGCCGGGGCAGAATCCGTATGAAGGCAGGGACCCGAGATTTTATAAAACAGTACTTTGCAACGGTGATACATGGATGAACTCGACTATCCAGTCTTATGAAGGAGGAAAAGACGGTGCCGGAACAGCTGGAGCAACTACCACAGGTTATTATTTGAAGAAGTATATGAATGAGACTGTCTCTCTAGCTCCTTCCAATGAGAAAAAGAAACCGCATCATTTTATTATATTCCGTTATGCGGAAATTCTCTTGAACTATGCGGAAGCAATGGATGCTTGGAAAGACGCCGATTATACGGATAATGATCATCCGTTGTCTGCACGTACGGCACTGAATCAGGTGCGTACTGCTGCCGATATGCCTGCCATTACAACAAGTGGCGACGCGTTTACTGAAAGTGTTCGTCGTGAAAGACGAGTGGAACTTGCGTTCGAAGACCATAGGTTCTGGGACATCCGCCGTTGGAAGATCGGCGATAAAACCAAAGCTATTTACTGCATCAAGATCATCATGGAAAACGGCTCTCCTGTTTATAAGAAGGAATTGCTTGAAACACGTAACTGGGATGATAAGATGTACTTATATCCTATACCGCAGACTGAATATTATAAGAATCCTAATTTAGGTCAAAATACAGGCTGGTAACTATGAATAAGCGAACCCTAAAAGTTAGACAAAAACTTTTAGGGTTCATTTTTATGGAAAGAAGTTCTTTTCTATGTGTGGTCCCTTGTTCCAGTTTTATGCTGCGGGATCCGGAGCCTCACCGCTACCGCCTTCATCTGGATTTCCCCCTCCATTTCCGGAAGAGGTGCTGCCGCCGTTTCCTTCTGTTTTGTAAATACTTACATTATCCAGCATATCCTTAAATTTATATCCTGGAGTAAATATAATTTTCACTCGTCGTACAGTATCGGCATCCACATCTTTTTCTTCCTTCTGACTTTTGCAACTCATACCCGGACGGAAACATCCGAAATCACCTAATTGTACAGATAGTCCTTTGTTAAGGTTTGTGTTTAATGTGTCAATCAGTGCATCAATCACGTGTTTCACTGCACCTTCCGGAATCATACCGAACATGGATACTTCCTTGCATAAGTCTCTGAAATTTACCGTATTGGTAATTACATTCTGTGCTACATACTTTTCAGTCTTTGTTTTGTCAAAACCGAAAACTCTTTTCTTGACAACATACTTTAGTGCCATAATCTTTCTTTTTTTAATAGTTAGTTAATCTGTTTTATTGTTGTTTTGTGATCACGACGCAAAGGTATGGTTTCCGAAATTCATGGCCAAGCTAAAAAAGAATTGTGCGTTCATAAATTAATTAATAAGTAGAATACTGCTGTATTGGGGATTTTATGTAAAAAAAAGATCTAATAGAAAGATAAAAGAAGAGGATGCCGATTGAGATATTGGGGTATCAGGGGTAGGGAAGGCATCCTCTTCGAAGATAGAGCAGAAGGGCTACTTTCACAAGCAATCTTTCTGTTTACTATCTTCTTATATAATAGGAAGGGTTATGAATCTGAATTATTCCGTATCTTCTTTGGTCCGCAGACTGACTAACTCTGTCCACTTATTGATGCTTAAGTCGAACCCTCCTTTCTCCAAGTATTGAAGGGCGGTTCTAAAATGGCGGATCACTTTTGCTGCATCATTGGTTGTTCTATACTCAAGTTCTCCAAGTGCATATTCAAGACGTGCCATTTGGATGTAATCTAATAGGGTATAGTTTTCGTCGACGGATAAAGTTGAAAGATACTTCAACAGGTAGGATGCTTTTTCTCGTTCTTCATCTGATAAGTTGGAGATAGGGCGGTGCGCGATGGGGTGCTGCATTAATAGAATAATGTTTTCTTTTAGGTCATCGTACATATCTTTGTTATGTTTGCCGCATCATTTCCCTGTGGTGCGCAGTTAAAAAAGAGAGCGTGGGAAACTATCAACTGTATGCGACTATAAGGTATCGGCTAAGACCCTCCAACAACATAAGTGATAGTCCCACGCCCATTTGAGTATATAACAGTTATATATACAAAATTGTACGTGAGACCTGTCACTCATTGTCATTCGTTGAAAAAAATTAGCCGATCTTTTATAGTCGAATGCAATAAATAACCGTTCTCAATAAAAAATAAAGTGTTCCTCTCTACGTAGGAGAGGAAACTGCTACAAAAGTAGCAATAAATATTAATAAAGCAAGTAATCTTGTTTTATAATTTCATAGATAGTTCTGAATTAATAAAGGTTTATATAAATATGATTTATTATCATGGATAAATGGCTATATATAATACTTTTAGCTGAATTTTATCTCTTTTTACCAATATAATGCTTACCTTTGCTAAAAACGTATTCTAATGGAACAGAAAGATAAATATATTCGTTTTGATTGGGCAATCAAAAGGCTTTTACGTAATAAAGCTAACTTTGGTGTGCTTGAAGGTTTTCTTACAGTATTACTAGGTGAGAATATTCATATTATTGAAATCCTTGAAAGCGAAGGGAATCAGCAACGTGAAGATGATAAATTTAATCGTGTAGATATTAAGGCCCGCAACAGTAAAGACGAGATTATTCTTGTTGAGGTTCAGAATACTCGTGAACTTTATTATCTGGAACGAATTCTTTATGGAGTAGCTAAAACTATTACAGAGCATATTGATTTGGGCGAAATCTACTCTAATGTGAAGAAGGTATATTCTATCAGTATCCTTTATTTTGACATAGGACAGGGGAGGGACTATCTTTATCATGGGCAGAATACATTTTTGGGTGTACATACGGGCGATCATCTAAAAGTTACCACCAAAGAACAGGGAGCTATCGTTCGTAAGTTGCCTGCTGAAATCTTTCCCGAATACTTTCTTATCCGTGTGAATGAGTTTAATAAGGTGGCTGTTACTCCTCTGGAAGAATGGATGGAATATCTGAAGACAGGATGTATACGTCCCGATACAAAGGCTCCCGGACTTGAAGAGGCTCGTAAGAAACTGGTTTATTATAATATGGATACAGCTGAAAAACTAGCATATGATCGTCATATAGATGCAGTTATGATACAGAATGATGTATTGAGTACAGCTAAGTTAGAAGGACAAGAAGAAGGACGACAACTTGGATTTAGACAAGGAATTGAGCAAGGGATTGAGCAAGGGATTGAACAAGGAATCGAACAAGGAATCGAACAAGAAAAAATGGTTACTGCCCGTAAACTAAAATCTCTCAATATTCCTGTTGGTACTATTATGGAAGTTACTGGTCTGTCGTCGGAAGAGATAGAGCGACTCTAGTTACTTGCTTTTACTATTGAGGTTGCCTATTATTATGAGTATATATAAAGAATCCTGCACTGAACAATTGTTTTTTTTGTTTAGTGCAGGATTTTTGCTAATTCCATTAAATGATTCTAAATTCATCCTTCTATTTTCTTTGCATAAACCACCTGTTTGCCTGTTCCATAACGGATTAAGAGTCCACGTTCGATAAAAGCATTCAGTTCTTTCAAAGCACGTTTTTTGTCGTGTCCTGTCAATCGGCAATAGTCGGTACGGGTCAGGCAGGGATATTTGTTCAGATGTTCGTTGATTATTGTCAAGCATTCTTCTTCGCTGTGCCCTTTTCCGTGGTGACGAGTCATCGATTCTCCACGTTCCAGCCTCATTTGTTGGCCTACTTCTTTCTTAAACTGGCTGCCTACCCGGAAATTGACATTCTTCAGCTCAATAGATTGTGCGTGTACATCTTTTTTCTTCATTACACGAGGCCCCTTTAAAGACACTGAAAAATATCCGATATCTCCCAGTTCCACAATCCATCCGTTGGCAATCAGATCTCTCAACTCGTTTTGGAAAGACTGCATAGCCCCTGCCAGTAAACTGCGGCTTATTCCTGTGAATTTGTGTACACGGTCTAGAAACTCTTCCTGGTCAACGGTTCCTTTGAATACCACGCGGGGATGAAGCGGTTGTGCGTCGCCTGTTTGTTGAATGTCAGGCGTGTCATAAAGGTCATAATGTATGCTCATATTCGTATTTATTTTGTGTAGGTACATTAATAAATCCGTTTGCCTATCCGGATTTACTTCACTTGCTACTTTTATTTCGTTCCACTACAGTTTCTCTTTCGTCCCACTATAGTGTTCCGCAAGGGAAACTATAGTGCTTTTTGCGGAACACTATAGTGGAACGAAAAAATATTAAGTAACAAAGATAATCTTTTTAGGTAATAAAACGAAATCTATTAGTGAGAAAGAAATAAAAACGTCGCAAATATTGTTTATTACCTTATGTCACCCTTTCCTTTTTTAATAAATTAGCTAGAAAGTGTGGTGTTTATTGAATAAGAACCCTTATTTTTGCAGCATGTTACAATTTGAGAATCAAAAGATAAAGCAAATAGTTCGCAAGGTGCTTCCGGTAGTAACGCTGGGAGCTATGTTATATTCCTGCGCCAGTATTGGACGGCCGGACGGAGGCCCTTATGATGAGACGCCACCCCGTTTCATCGGTAGTACTCCTGCTGCGGGTGCTCTGAATAATGAAAGGACTAAAATTTCTTTGGTATTTGATGAGTTTATTAAGTTGGAGAAAGCAACCGAGAAAGTCGTTGTTTCTCCTCCCCAGATACAGCAACCGGAGATAAAGGCTTCCGGCAAGAGAATACAAGTGAACCTGCTCGACTCTTTGAAGCCCAATACTACCTACACGATTGACTTCTCGGATGCGATTGTCGATAATAATGAAGGTAATCCGCTAGGGAATTTTGCATTTACGTTCTCTACCGGTACGGAGATCGATACGATGGAGGTGTCGGGAACAATGCTCGATGCTTCTAATCTGGAACCGATTAAAGGTATGCTCGTCGGACTGCATTCCAACCTGAACGATTCGGCTTTCAATAAATTGCCTTTCGACCGTGTGGCACGTACAGACAGCCGTGGCCGTTTCTCTATCCGGGGTATAGCTCCCGGTAAGTATCGTATCTACGGTTTGATGGATGCCGACCAGAACTTTACTTTTAATCAGAAGAGCGAGATGATTGCTTTCCACGATTCGTTGATTATCCCTCGTATGGAAGAACGTGTCCGCATGGATACGGCTTGGGTCGATTCATTGACTTACGACACGATTGTTGAGAAGAAATATATGCATTATTTGCCGGATGATGTTATCCTCCGTGCCTTTAAAGAACTCAACTATTCGCAATATCTTATCAAGTCGGAAAGACTGGTTCCGCAGAAATTCACGTTCTACTTTGCCGGTAAAGCCGATACTTTGCCTGTATTGAAAGGCTTGAACTTCGATGAAAAGGATGCTTTTGTTATCGAAAAGAATCAGCGGAATGACACCATCCATTATTGGGTAAAAGACTCCCTGCTCTTTAAACAAGATACGCTGGCTATGAGCCTGACTTATCTTTATACGGATACATTGAATCAGTTAGTGCCCCGTACAGATACGCTCAACCTCGTTTCGAAGCAAAAATATAAGAAAGAGGAGCCGGATAAGGACAAAAAGAAAAAGAAGAAAAAGAAAGGTGAAGAGGATGAACCCGAACCGACAAAATTCTTGCCGGTAAATGTCGGGGCTCCTTCGTCAATGGATGTATATGGTTCTATCTCTTTGAGTTTTGAAGAACCGATAGCCAGTTTTGATACTGCGGCCATCCATCTGCGGCAAAAGGTAGATACGCTTTGGAAAGATATACCATTCGACTTTGAACAGGACTCTGTGAATCTAAAGAGGTTTAATCTGTATTATGATTGGGAGCCGACGCTGGAATATGAATTTTCGGTAGATTCGACTGCGTTCCATGGTATATACGGACTGTTTACAGACAAAATAAAACAAGGGTTCAAGGTGCGTAGTTTGGAAGAATATGCCAAAATCACGTTTGTGGTGACGGGAGCGGAACCTAATGCTTTCGTTGAACTGTTGGATGCGCAGGACAAAGTGGTACGCCGAAGAAGAGTAGAGGAGGGAGGTTATGTCGACTTTTATTACTTAAATCCCGGTAAGTATTCCGCCCGGTTGATTAACGACCGGAATGGAAACGGTGAATGGGATACCGGCAATTTTGAAAAAGGAGTGCAGCCCGAAGAGGTGTATTATTATAATCAGATTTTAGAGCCGAAAGCCAACTGGGATCTAGAACAAAGTTGGGATATTCATGCAGTTCCGCTAGATAAGCAAAAGCTGGATGAACTTAAAAAACAAAAACCAGATGAAGACAAGAAGAAAAAGGATCGGGAACGAAATAGTCAGAACCGCCGTCGTTAGCGTTCGACGCAATTTTATTATCGGATTAGTGGCCTTACTGATGGGAGCTTTCGCCCTTCCTGCCAGTGCTCAATGTGAAGCGAAGAATGATGCGTTTCAATCCGGCGAACACGTAATGTATGATTTATACTTTAACTGGAAGTTTGTCTGGGTGAAAGCCGGACTTGCCAGTTTGACGACGAATGCGACTACTTATCATTCACAACCAGCCTACCGGATTAACCTGCTTGCTTTGGGCAGTAAACGGGCGGACTTCTTTTTCAAGATGCGCGATACGCTGACTTGTGTGATTGGAGAAAAACTGGAGCCGCGCTATTTCCGTAAAGGTGCCGAAGAGGGAAAACGTTACACGGTCGATGAGGCTTGGTTTTCTTATAAGAACGGTCTTTGCCTGGTGAATCAGAAGCGTACTTACCGGGATGGAGCGTTTGATGAATCTGAAGCTAGCGATAGCCGTTGTATATACGATATGTTAAGCATTTTAGGACAGGCACGTTCTTATGACCCTGCTGATTATAAGGTGGGAGACAAGATTAAATTTCCGATGGCTACGGGACGTAAAGTGGAAGAACAGACGCTTATTTATCGCGGTAAAGAAAATGTAAAAGCAGAAAATGGAGTGACTTACCGTTGCCTGATTTTCTCATTAGTTGAATATGATAAGAAAGGGAAAGAGAAGGAAGTGATTACTTTCTTCGTAACGGACGATTTGAACCATCTTCCTGTCCGTCTGGACTTATTCCTGAATTTCGGTTCGGCAAAAGCATTCTTGAATAATGTGACCGGCAACCGGCATCCGCTGACTTCTGTCGTTAAATAGAGATAAAGAGAAAAAACAGATAGGGCTGAAAGTACACCCGCAAAGGTAGCTTTCAGCCCTATCTGTTTTTTATTCCTGAACTTCGAAAGGCACTTTCTGATCTTTCCGGAATACGCTGGATTCAAAAGTGGCAATCAAATCTCCATTCTGATTCGTTACATCTACCTGATAGCAGCCTGTACTTCGACCGATGTAGCGTTCGCGTGCTTCGGCAAAAAGGATGTCGCCAGGTCCGCTTGCGCGTAGAAAAGTGATGCTGGACGAGAGAGAGAAAGCTAGTGTACCGTGCGAGTTGGCTGCTGCGGCCAGTGCCAGGTCCGCTAATGTGAAAATGGCTCCTCCTTGTGTACGGGCGCCTGCATTCAGATGTTCGGGTTTTATTTCTAACTTGGCTTTACTGTATCCTTTGCGTACTTCCAGCAGTACTACTCCTGCGTTTTCGGCAAATAAATCATTCTTAAAGAATTCTTGTGGGGTCATATGAGTTTATTTAAAGTTGTCAACATTGTATCTCTAGGTGTGATTCATCTTTATAAATCTACTATTTCTTTTGCAAATGTACCAAAATTGTCCTTCATTTGGATTATTTAGGTCGGTCAATTCTATTTAAATGCACTACTTTTGCCATCAGGAAAATTAATCACTTAACAAATAATCCCTGTATTATGAAAACAATTCTTAGCGCATTAGGACTTTCCCTATTGATCTTTACGAGTTGCGGTGGACAAAAAAAGGTTGAAGTAGACTTTATTCAGGACAACATCGACAACGCTGTGGCACAGAACACAATCCAGACGGACATTATTGAGAAGTCCGGTAAAATCTTGAATCCGAGAACAATCAACGAAGATGGGAGTATCTCTTACATACCTATGGAAGACTGGTGCTCAGGTTTCTTTCCCGGTAGTATATGGTTGACTTATAATCTGACGGGTGATAAGAAATGGTTGCCGCTGGCAGAGAAATACACAGAGGCTCTTGATTCAGTGAAATATTTGAAATGGCATCATGATGTAGGGTTCATGATCGGTTGCAGTTATTTGAACGGCTATCGCATGGCAGATAAGAAAGAGTATAAAGACGTCATTATAGAAGCTGCCAGATCATTGTCCACTCGTTTTCGTCCGAATGCAGGCGTTATCCAGTCATGGGATGCCGATAAAGGCTGGCAAGGAACACGGGGATGGAAATGTCCGGTGATTATTGATAATATGATGAATCTCGAACTCTTATTTGAAGCAACAGCCCTTTCCGGGGATTCTACTTTCTATAATATTGCGGTGAAACATGCTGATACAACAATGGCTCACCATTTCCGTCCGGACAACAGCTGCTACCATGTGGTAGATTACGACCCGGAGACAGGAGAAGTGCGTAAGAGACAAACTGCACAGGGATATGCCGACGAATCGGCTTGGGCTCGCGGACAAGCTTGGGCTTTGTATGGATATACTACCTGTTATAGCTATACCAAAGATAAGAAATATCTCGACCAGGCACAAAAGGTCTATAACTTCATCTTTAATAATAAGAACTTGCCGGAAGACCTCGTGCCATATTGGGATTATGATGCTCCGAATATTCCGAACGAACCTCGCGATGCTTCTGCAGCAGCTTGTACAGCCTCTGCCCTTTACGAACTGGATGGCTACCTGCCGGGCAACCACTACAAGGAAACTGCTGATAAGATAATGGAAAGTTTAGGCTCACCTGCTTATCGTGCAAAGGTCGGAACAAACGGCAACTTTATCCTGATGCACTCCGTTGGCAGTATTCCTCACGGTCAGGAAATTGACGTTCCTTTGAACTATGCTGACTATTACTTCCTGGAAGGACTGATGCGTAAAAGAGATTTGGAAAAGAAATAAGAAATAGACAATGAACGGTAAACAGTGAACGGTGAATGCTTGGCGGATTCTGACGGAAAATGTTTACCGTTTATCATTCGCTACTTATTGTTTATAACTCTCTATTGACCGTTTGTCATTTACCTGTTTTAATCATTTATCATAAACTATCATGAATAAACCTATTAACCTTCTTGTAGGAGGATTGACGCTGTTTGCCGCACAAGGTTGCAAGGCTCCGAAACAAGTGTCCCAACAAGCGGAGCATCCTAATATAATCTATGTATTTCCCGATCAATACCGTAACCAGGCGATGGGCTTCTGGAGCCAGAACGGATTCCGGGATAAAGTAAACTTTGAAGGAGACCCCGTGCATACTCCTAATCTGGATGCCTTTGCACGTGAATCTATGGTCTTGTCGTCTGCGCAGAGTAACTGTCCGTTGAGCAGCCCCCATCGTGGAATGTTACTGACCGGTATGTATCCGAACAAAAGTGGTGTACCATTGAATTGCAACTCTACACGTCCGATCAGTTCCTTGCGCGAGGATGCGGAATGTATCGGCGATGTATTCAGCAAAGCAGGCTATGACTGTGCTTATTTTGGCAAACTTCATGCTGACTTCCCAACTCCGAACGATCCCGAACATCCGGGACAGTATGTGGAAGAAAAACGTCCGGCATGGGATGCCTATACACCGAAAGAACGCCGGCACGGTTTTAACTACTGGTATTCTTACGGAACATTTGATGAACACAAGAATCCGCATTACTGGGATGCGGATGGTAAGAGACATGATCCGAAGGAATGGTCACCTTTGCATGAATCAGGCAAAGTCATTTCTTATCTGAAAAATGACGGTAACGTGCGTGATACCAAGAAACCTTTCTTTATAATGGTGGGTATGAATCCTCCTCATAGCCCGTATCGTTCTTTGAATGACTGTGAAGAGCAGGATTTCAATCTTTATAAAGATCAGCCTCTGGATAGTCTGCTGATTCGCCCGAATGTCGATTTGAAGATGAAGAAAGCAGAGTCCGCACGTTATTATTTCGCTTCCGTAACCGGAGTAGACCGTGCTTTCGGACAGATTTTGACGACATTGAAAGAGCTGGGATTGGATAAGAATACAGTCGTAATTTTTGCTTCCGACCATGGCGAGACGATGTGTAGCCAGCGCACTGATGATCCGAAGAATTCCCCTTATTCTGAATCCATGAATATTCCGTTTCTGGTTCGTTTTCCCGGTAAGATTCAGCCGCGGGTAGATGATTTATTGCTCTCTGCTCCTGATATTATGCCTACGGTGCTTGGCTTATGCGGGCTGGGTGATTCTATTCCGGCAGAAGTGCAGGGACGTAATTTTGCTCCTCTTTTCTTCGATGAAAAGGCTGAAATTGTTCGCCCTACAGGTGCACTGTATATTCAGAATGTAGACGGTGATAAAGATGAAAATGGATTGGTGCAGACTTACTTCCCTTCTTCAAGAGGTATCAAGACAGCTCAATATACATTGGCTTTATATATCGACCGTGATACGAAGCAATTGAAGAAAAGCCTCTTATTCGATGATGTAAAAGATCCATATCAGCTGCATAACTTGCCTTTGGAAGAAAATAAGGAGATTGTGGCAAAACTTTGCGGTGAAATGGGAGCTATGTTGAAAGAGATTAACGATCCTTGGTATACGGAAAAGATTCTGTCGGATCGGATCCCTTATTAGCGATTTATGTATTCTTATATAATCATTTAGGCACGGATTACACGGATTTCACGGTCTTTAGTGTTCTCATTGTTGCAAGGCAACCGCGTTCATCCGTGTAATCCATGCCTAAAAAACGAAAGCAATTCAGTAATGAAAGACAGTTGTTTTATAGTATTATTCCTTTTGGGAATTATTCCTTCAGCTTTCGCCCAACTCATCGGATTTGAAAAGGAAGTGCCCGAAACATTTAAAGTTTCCGGAAAGGGAGAAGTGAAAATCTCTTCTCTTTTTTACAAGGAGGGTGAAAGCAGTCTGGAATGGGACTTTCAGCCCGGTTCTACACTGGATGTTCAGATTGCTCCTTTATCGTTGAATACGAGAAACGAGAAGCAGTTCGGCATTACTTTGTGGATTTATAATGAGAAACCACAGCAGGATTCTATTCGTTTTGAGTTTCTGAATAAAGAGGGAGAAGTCTCTTATTGGTTCTCTTATCGTTTGCAGGCAGCAGGATGGCGGGCTTGCTGGATCTCTTTTGAGTATATGCAGGGCGACAAGAAAGATAAGAAGATCGTAGCCTATCGGCTGGTTGCCCCGCAACGGAAGGGACGTATCTTTCTTGACCGTCTCATTTTCCCGGAAAAGAAAATGAATCTTCGTACCACTCCCGACCAGCAGTTGCCTGCTAATAATGGGCTGTCTAATCGTGATTTGTGGCATTGGTGTCTGGTGTGGAAATGGGAACAACAGTCGTATGCTATTCCTCTGCCTTCTAAATTGACAAGCGAGCAAAAGAAGGAGCTGAAGACTATCGAACAACGTTTGACTGACTTTTTGGAAGTGAAAAAGGCTCCGCAAGGACCGATTAATGCTGCCTATAAAACGTTTGAGAAAGCGGCTATCAGTCCATCCATCGCCGGAACGGGATTTATAGGAACTCCTATTGTTGCTCCTGATGAACAGGACAAGAAGAAAGGGGAGATGTCATGGAATGATATTGAAACGATGCTTTCCGGTTTTGCCTATGATGCTTATTATAACCGGAACGAAACATCAAAGAAAAACTACTTTACTGTGTTCGACTATGCTATCGATCAGGGATTTGCCTATGGCAGCGGTATGGGTACCAATCATCATTATGGTTATCAGGTGCGTAAGATATATACGACTGCCTGGCTGATGCGTGATGCAATCTATAAACATCCTCATCGGGATGCTTATCTCTCCACATTGCGTTTTTGGGCGGCTCTGCAAGAAACCCGTCAGCCATGTTCTCCAACGCGTGACGAATTGTTGGATTCCTGGCATACGTTATTGATGGCGAAGTTTATTTCCGCTATGATGTTTCCCGATGCAAGGGAACAAGCGCAAGCTTTGAGCGGCTTGTCACATTGGTTGTCTTCTTCTTTGCGTTATACTCCGGGAACGATCGGTGGTATAAAGGTAGACGGTACGACGTTCCATCATGGCGGTTTCTATCCGGGATATACTACTGGAGTACTTGCGACTGTAGGAGAATATATTGCATTTACCAATGGCACAAGTTTTGAGCTGACAGAAGATGCGCGCAAACACATGAAATCAGCCTTTATTGCTATGCGCAATTATTGTAATCTCTATGAATGGGGCATCGGAATCAGTGGCCGTCATCCTTTTGGAGGAAAGATGGGAAGCGATGATATCGAAGCATTTGCCAATATCGCTTTATCCGGCGATTTGTCCGGTCAGGGAAATACGTTTGATCGTGGTCTGGCTGCCGACTATTTGCGTCTGATACGCAATAGTGATACTCCGAATGCGCGTTTCTTCAAGAAGGAAGGTATTCAACCGGCACAGGCTCCACAGGGATTCTTCGTTTACAACTACGGTTCGGCGGGGATTTTCCGTCGTGTGGATTGGATGGTGACATTGAAAGGATATACCACTGATGTATGGGGGGCTGAAATTTATACGAAAGATAACCGTTACGGACGTTATCAGAGCTATGGTTCCGTGCAGATTATGGGGAAAGGAAGTCCCGTGTCACGTGCCGGAAGCGGCTTTGTGCAGGAGGGATGGGACTGGAATCGCTTGCCGGGTACAACGACCATTCATTTGCCTTTTGAGTTACTCGACAGTCCGCTGAAAGGAACAACTATGGCACACTCCAAAGAGAATTTTTCCGGAAGCAGTTCTTTGAATGGCCAAAATGGTATGTTTGCCATGAAGTTGTCAGAACGGGATTATGAGAACTTCACACCGGACTTTGTGGCCCGTAAATCTGTTTTCTGTTTTGATAACCGGATGGTTTGCCTGGGAACAGGTATCTCGAACTCTAATGCGGACTATCCTACGGAAACCACTCTTTTCCAGACAAAATACAATGGGAAGGAGCCCAAGGTGGGAGAGGATAACTATTGGCTTCATGATGGTTATGACAATTATTATCATGTAGTGGACGGAACCGTTCGTTCACAAGTGGCAGATCAGGAATCACGACATGAAAAGACACGTGAAGTAACCAAGGGGAAATTCTCTTCTGCCTGGATAGAACATGGTAAGGCTCCGAAAGACGGAACATACGAGTATATGGTGCTGATTCAGCCTTCGGCTTCCGAACTCGACGAGCTGCGTAAAACCTCTGTATACGAGGTGTTGCAACGCGATCAGACTGCTCACGTAGTCTTTGACAGGAAAACGGAGATTACGGCCTATGCTGCATTTGAAAACTACCATCCAGCCAGCGACAGAATATTCATCGCTATTCCGGCGGAAACGATGGTGATGGCAGGTAAAGAAGGAGAAGGGAAGATTCGTATCAGTGTATGTGACCCTAATCTGAATATTGCGGAAAAGACTTATACGACGAAAGAACCGAGTCGCCCGATTACTAAAAAGGTATTGCTGAAAGGACGTTGGACATTGAAGAATCCACAGGAAAATGTGCGGTTGGAACAACAAGGTAATAACACGCAGTTGACAGTCGTCTGCCAGCATGGGCAGCCTGTTGAGATGGTAATGCAATCCGATTGATTTAGTTTTATAGAGAAATGATCGTAAAGAATAAGAGGTGCACATTTTGTGCACCTCTTGCTTTTTTCTTTCAACAATTTCTTTTCTACCATTTAGGATTCTGGTCTCCCTCCAATGCCGGATTCAGCTCCATAGCTGCCAATGGAATAGGACGCAGATTAAATTTAGAATCAATGTCACTGTTAATATCCGGATTGTGTGCTTTTGCATACTCAGAAAGTTTGCCGGTACGGGTCAGGTCAGCGAAGCGATGATATTCGCCGGCTAGTTCGCGGGCACGTTCATTCAGAATATAGTCAATATTCATTTCACTTGCAGTAGCTAAAGTTGCATTGGCACGATTGCGGACAATGTTAATGTATCGAGCGGCATTTGTTCCATCATTGAGTTTCACATATGCCTCGGCGGCAATTAAATTTGTTTCTGCCAGTCGAGCCAGATAAATGTTACGCATGGAAGAAGTAGTACTGAAATAAGTGCGTCCGTTCTCTGTATCATCAAATTTGCGGAAGGAAGCAACACCATACACGTCTTCTTTCATTTTTGTTTCATAACTGGTTTCATCTCCATTGATGTTGGTACCCATGGGAAGCATTTCCACTACTTGCGCATTAGCACGACTCGGTAGTGCTGCACGCCAGGCATCCACATTTTCTATTTCCCATGACGGGCAATAGTAGTAGGTGACAGCACTTGTGTTTTTATTGTCATCGTAATAATCCCAGTAACTTTGACGAAGTTCTGTCATAAATGTGCTTTCATAACGGATATCCAGATTGGGTGAGGAAGTATTGGTGTTAAAGACTTCATGCATCCACAAGGTAGGAGTCAATGTAGACGAAGTATATTTATGACCTTTTTCCTGTCCGTCCAGGTAATCGCAGAAATGAGCCTGTTGTTTGTTTCCGTCTGCTTTCGGGTCGTTGACAGTAGCAACATTGTAAACCACTGAGAAAAGGACTTCGGCATTACCTTCGCCTGCATTGCTGAATAAAGTCGGGAATGAAGTAGTCAGAGCTGCTCCCGCACCTGCTGCATTGGCAGCTGTGATAGCGTCACGATAGTCCTGGTCATTATTGGTAAGATATCCTCTTGATAGCAGGGCTTTAGCCAGGTAGTGGTAGGCGGCTTTCCGGTTGAAGCGGCCGTCTGTTGCACTTTCAGGCAAGTTGACAGAAGTGGATAATGCACCCATTTCGGAAATGATAAATCCATAAACATCCGTTGCCGAGCTGCGGGCAATACCTGTGATAGGAGTGGCGGAACGTTCCGTTATCATCGGCACGCCGCCGAATTGCTGTACCAGATTTAAATAGAACAAGGCACGCAGACCGCGAGCTTCATCGATACGACCGGCACGGCTTGCCTCTTTTTCACCCCAGTAAATAACTTCATTAGTCAAGGAAATGGCTTTGTAATGATTTGTGTAAAAGGTTTGCACGTTCTCCTCTGCGGCAGAATAGGCATTGCTGTACAGATTACACGTCGGAACGGATGTACGGCCGGTAGCGAATAAATCTGTTCCTCCTTCAAAGAGCCACGGGTCACCGCCGTATATGGTACGCAATGAACTGTAAGCTGCATTCGACAGAGATTCAAAACCTTCGGCTGTTCCATAATAGTCGGCACCGGGAATGTCGGATTTCAAGTCTTGATTCAGGAAATCGGAGCAACCGGTAAACAGGGTTAGTAGTGCTGTAGCTGTAAGTATATATATATATTTCATAATTGTAATGGTGATTAGAATTTAACATTAAGACCTATCTGGTAAGAAATGGAACTTGGGCCGCCTGTTCCGTCAAGTATAGCGGCATCTGCCCATTCCGGATCAAATCCTTTATAGTCTGTGAAAGTGAACGGATTCAATACGTTGGCATATATACGCAAATGTTCGATACCGATCTTCTTGGTGAGTTGCTTGTCGAAAGTATATCCCAGCGTGATGTTCTTGATTTTCCAATAAGAAGCATCTACATAATTGTTTGACTTGAATTCAGTGTTCTTACCAGTGTACCAGCCATTGCCGCCACCATGATTGTAGTTGACATCGTTGAGCGGGTAGGGGTAGCTGCCTACGTGGGTTTGTCCGGCAACAACTGTGCGATCGGAAGTCAGGGAAGACGGATTGCTTCCATCCCATGTGTAGTTGAATACTGGTGCACCTTCCGGGATGTAGAAGTCCATTTTTAGTTTCGTACGGCCACGGTCGGAATAATCCGTGAATTCTTGCATAAACGGACTGTAGAGCGTGTGTCCTTGTTTGGTGTTTACAGACATGGAGAAATCCCAGTTCTTGTAAGAGAAAGACGTGGAAAGAGTACCTGTCCATTTGGGCATGGCCTGACCGATAATCTGGCGGTCGCTGTCGTCTATTTTACCATCCTTGTTGATGTCTTCGTAGGTCATGCAGCCCTCAAAATAGCCATACCATTCACTCTTGGTTTTCGTCACTCCGTCAATCGTTACTTTCTCATTGGCTGTTGCTTGTGTGCAGATGCCCGTTTGACGTAAGTCGTAAGCCACGTCGATGGGCTGTCCGATAAACCAACGTTCAGCACGCATATCTTCTTTTTTACCTTGCAGTTCGAGAATCTCATTCTTGTTTTTAGCAAATGTTGCGGTGACATCCCAATAAAAGTTTTTGGTCTGAAGCAAAACACCTTTCAACATAAGTTCGATACCACTGTTGCGGACTTTTCCGACATTGGCAGTCATTGTACCTGTGGGAGAACCTTGCTCAAGCAATAATTTCTGATCCATCAGCAGGTCTTTGGAGGTTTTGTTATACCAGTCGATGGTACCGGACAGGCGACCGTTGAAGAAACCGAAGTCCAGACCAAAGTTCAACTCAGTCGTTTTCTCCCAGCTCAATAACTCATTGATGACTTCGGGACCATAACCCTTTCCAAAGCTGGAATAATAAAGCTGATTAGCTAGAAACATAGTTTCATAGTTGCCTACGGAAGCATTGTTGCCCGTTGCTCCGAAACTGCCACGAAGTTTCAGGTTGCTGATCCACGGAGCTTTGTCTTTGATAAATGATTCCTCACTGATGCGCCATGCCAAAGCTGCGGAAGGGAAACTTCCCCAGCGATGTCCGTCCTGAAATTTGGAAGAGCCATCCCAACGGGAAGAGATTGTCGCCAGATAACGTCCTTTATAAGCATAGTTCAAACGAAGCGCGTAGGATAGCATGGTCGCCTTTCCGTAAGAACTCTCAATATCGCTGTAACTTTTGGCAGAGCCCATATTATACCATAATGTTTTCGGAGTGACTCCTTCGCCGGTTAAGGCGTATTTCTCTGCTTCTGTGCTGTATACGCTCAACAATGCCATGGCGTTAAAGCTATGGTCTTCCTTGACCGTCTTGACGTAATTCACCTGAGTGTCCCAAGTATAGGAGAAAGATTCATTGCGGGTGACGGTAGCCGAAGAAGTTCCGGTAGGGTTTGTTGAAGCATTATATGTGCTGGATTGTGCAGACGACAGTCCTCCGTAATATTCCCCTCTGCGACGGGTAGAGAACGTAGGAGAGAAGGTAGTCTTGATAATCACGTCATTGACCGGTTGATATTGGGCGTACATCGTTCCCAGCACACGATATCCTTTCGTCTTGTCCTCCGAATTCTGAGAGTCGATCAGCGGAGAAACGGAAGAAGAAAACCCGGCGGGGAAAGTAGAGCTGGAAGCCTGTCCCGGTGCTAAATCTTTGCCCGGGAGGTAGTTGACCTCACCGGTTTCTGTGTTATAAGGCAGCCAATATCCATTAGCGCGGAATGACTCTTGAACGGCACGTTTGGAACCGTAGTCATAATTGAAAGCGACTAGATTGGCTGTTGCCCCTACCTTGATATATTTATTGATTTTGCCGTCAATAGCCATTTTCACATTGAAGCGTTTCATACCATCGCCCATCACTCCGTCCTCCTGCTGATAGCCGGCTCCAAGGCGGTAGGATACTTTTTGTCCGGCGCCTGCAACTTGGATGAAGTGATTCTGCTGTGTCCCGTCCTTCAACATCAAATCACGCCAGTCTGTAAAATCTCTGTTGATGAACTGTTCGCGCATCTTAGTAGAAAGAGCATTTCCTTTGTCATTCCAGACAGAGGCAAGGTTACCCTCAGTCATTTCAAGTGGCAGACGACCATCCACAATTCCCGCATTCTTCACAGGAGAAGTATATTTCATATAACGATAATCCATCCATTCCACATCGTCCATGAATTCGGGCATGCGGGCTACTGTCTTATAGCCTACATAACCATCGTATGTAACGTTTACTTTCATTTCCGCCCCTACTTGAGCCGATTTAGTAGTAACGATGACTACACCGTTCGTGGCGCGTGAACCATAAATGGCTGTGGAGGAGGCGTCTTTCAATACATCTATTTTCTCTATATCCGACGGGTTCAAGAAATTGATATCATCACATACCACTCCATCTACTACGAATAAAGGACTTGTACTGCTACCTAATGTACTTTTACCACGAATGGAAATGCTGAAGCTTTCGCCTACACGGCTGGATGATTGGGAAATATCGACTCCGGGCACTTGTCCTTGCAAGGATTCCATGACGGTTGATGCACCTTTGCCGGTCAATTTTGCGTTGTCCACACTACTGATTGCTCCGGTCAAATCGGATTTTTTTTGTACACCGTAACCCACAACGACCACTTCATCAAGAGTCTGAAGGTCTTCCGTCAGCTTTACTGTTAGGTTTGTCTGGTCGGCAATTGTAATTGTTTGTGGAAGATAGCCGATAAACGAGATTTTGATTTTTGCACCTTTTGAAACGGCTGGCAAGGTAAATTTCCCATCAATGTCTGTGATTGTTCCGTTGGTTGTACCGATTTCTGTTACATTGGCCCCAATTACAGGTTCGCCGGTTGAATCGAGTACTGTACCTGTGATCTGACGGCCTTGTGCAAAGGCAATTAAACATAGCATGCTCAGAAAAAGAGTCACTGCTAATTTTCGGACTTGCGTTTTTAGATCCATAATTTTATGTTTTTATAGTTATTAAATAAGGTGTATAACAGGATAATTTATGCTGTTACGATATGCGAAATTAAAAATTATTTATAGTTGTAATGTGGAAAAATTAATCTTTGATGTGAATTTTTTAGTCAGTATGCAGGAATGATGCCTTTTGCAGCAGTATCTTTACAATAAAAAGAAGATAGCAGATCTTTTACAGACCTGCTATCTTCTTTTTATTGTAAAGCTTGGAAATATAAATATTACTTATTCAGTCTCCATTCGAAACCGTCTTTGGTATCTTTGATTTCAAATCCGAGTGCTGTCAGTGTGTTGCGGATCTCGTCGGAAGTAGCCCAGTCTTTGTTGGCTTTCGCTTTCATACGTTGTTCCAGTAGCATATCTACTACCTTGCCGTAAGCTGCTTCACGACCATCTGAAGAGCCTTTTTCTTCTTTCAATCCCATGATGTCGAAACTGAACAGATGGAATGTTTCTTTCAGGTCTTTCAGGTCTTCGGCGGAGATAGTGGCATTGCCGGCAATGATATTGTTAATGATGCGGGCGCCTTCGAAAAGCTGTGCGATGACAATCGGTGTATTCAAGTCGTCATTCATTGCTTCGTAGCATTTTGCACGTAGCTCTTTCACGTTGATTCCCTCTGAAGTTGCCGATGCGGGAGTTATCTTATCCAATGCGTCGATAGCTTCCATCAGACGTTGCAAGCCTTTTTCGGATGCTTGCAATGCCTCATTGCTGAAATCTACCGTACTGCGGTAATGAGCTTGCAGGATGAAGAAGCGGATCGTCATTGGTGTGTAGGCTTGTGCCAACAGCTTATGGGTACCGTTGAAGAATTCGTCCAGTGTGATGAAGTTGCCAAGTGATTTACCCATCTTTGTTCCATTGATGGTAATCATATTGTTGTGCATCCAGTAGTGAACCATGTCGTCCCCTTGCGAAGCTACCGATTGTGCGATTTCACATTCGTGGTGGGGGAAAATCAAGTCCATTCCTCCTCCGTGAATATCGAAGTGCTCACCCAGGTATTTGCGTCCCATAGCGGTACATTCGGCGTGCCATCCGGGGAAGCCGTCGCTCCATGGAGACGGCCAGCGCATGATATGTTCCGGTTGTGCCTTTTTCCAAAGGGCGAAGTCGGCAGGATTGCGTTTTTCGCTTTGTCCGTCAAGGTCACGGGTGGTATTTAATACGTCGTCCAGATTACGTCCGGAAAGTTTTCCGTAGTGGTAATCCTTATTGTATTTGGCTACATCGAAGTAGACGGAGCCTTCGCTTTCATAGGCGTATCCGGCATCCAAAATCTTCTGTACCAGTTGGATTTGTTCAATGATATGTCCTGAAGCATGTGGCTCAATGCTTGGAGAAAGTACATTCAACGCTTCCATTGCTTTATGATAGCGGTTCAGGAAATATTGAACAACCTCCATTGGCTCCAACTCTTCCAGACGTGCTTTTTTGGCGATTTTGTCTTCTCCGTCATCGGCATCGTGTTCCAGATGACCTACGTCGGTAATATTTCGTACGTAGCGTACTTTATATCCTAGGTGGGTGAGATAGCGGAATAACACATCAAAGGTTATAGCCGGGCGGGCGTGTCCTAAATGGGCATCTCCGTAAACAGTCGGTCCACACACATACATGCCTACATGAGGTGCATGAAGCGGTACAAACAACTCTTTCTTTCTATCTAAGGTGTTGTAAATGGTAAGTTGATGTTCCATAACATTTTATATTTGTTTTATTGGAATCGCAAAGTTAGTATAAAATCTGAATATGCGCCCTATCTTTAATCGGTTGATTTTAAGTGTTGGGTCGTTTTTGCTAGTAAGGTGATTTGTTTCCCGGTATGAAACTGACAGTTTCACACCGAGGAAACAATAGTTTCACTACGAGGAACCAAAGGTTTCTCACCGAGAAACTAAAACTCTGTCAGCATGTCAGTAAATGTTTGGCTATTGTTGATTACAAAACTTATTGATTGCTTCTGCTACACCGTCTTCTTCGTTACTTAGAGTGATGTAATCTGCTGCTTTCTTTACAGGTTCTTGAGCATTTCCCATGGCAACCCCCAGTCCTGCAAACTTAATCATGGAAAGGTCATTATAGCCATCACCTATGGCAATAACTTCTTCACGTGCTACTCCTATTTCTTTTAACAGGACGGCCAAAGAAAGAGCTTTGTCAATACCTTGCGGGACTAATTCGAGAAAATAGGGTTCTGAACGGAAAACATTAATGCGACCTTGCAGCCGGAGACAAAGTTCGGCTTCAAGTGGAATCAGTTTATCGGCATCTCCTACGATGAGGCATTTGGCTACGGGAAGCGTGATGTCTGTCAGGAAGTCGTTTGTCTCCCGAACTGCCATTTTATTGAGAAAGGCCTCTTTTAATACGTATGGATCTTGAGAGTTTTCGGTTATTATCTCTGCTCCGTCATAGGTTAATATACTTAGTTGATGGGTACGGGCACATTCGTAAAGCATTGGAACGACTTCATTAGGCAACACATTTTCATATACCATCTCCTGTGTTTCCCAATTAATGATTTCTCCTCCGTTATAGGACAGGATGAATCCACCGAATTCATTCATACGTAACTCATTAGCTAATGGCACAATACCATAAGTAGGTCGCCCGGAAGCTAATACCAGTCGTATTCCTTGCTCTTGCATACGTATCAGAATTTCCCTGTTGCGGGGAGTGATTTCCTTTTTAGAGTTGGTGAGTGTGCCGTCAAGATCGAGCACGATAAGTTTGTATTTCATGTAGGGTTGTTTTGGATGCAAAGATAAATTAAAAAAGTTTTTCTGCAAGGTGGTGGGGGAAAAGATGTGGTTTTAGCTGAAATTGCACTGTGATAGTGCAATTTGTTTTGTTGTTTGCACTATTATAGTGCAAATAATCGTATCTAAGCCAGCCATCGTTTGTTCGACTTGGCAGATGCTTTTGTAAAGATGGGAGGCAAGTACTTGTTTATTGATGAAATTTATAAATATAAAGATTGGTCGAAAGAGCTTAATTTGATTTATGATTATCATTCAAAGTTGGATATTGTTTTTACAGGTTCATCTGTATTGGATATTAATAAAGGAGCTTCAGATTCGAGTCCTCGCGCTGTTATGTATCAGATGCAGGGATTTTCTTTTTGAACCAGACCCGTGTTTTTTCGGATGTAGTAGTTTCTCCTGTTTCTGATTTCTTGGTTGATGATATGACATTTAGATAAATAAAAGCCGCATAACTTTCGTTATGCGGCTTTTATTATTAAACTGGTAAAATAGTTTTATTCAATTGTTGCTCCATAACCAGCTACGTCGCTAGCTAATGTAAATATACCATTTACATAATCATATTGAGTAATAGGAGCTGTTGCGTGCTTGGTTATGTTATTACTGCTTGCTGGTTCTTTAACTTGAGAACCTGTATGATAATAATTCCAATTTTTTGTTAAGCCATATACGATATTGTCGGTTACATCTATTTGAGGCGTGCAACTTTCTAAGAAAGAATAATAGTAGGAGCCGAATTCTGCTTCCGGACTTACGTCAAAGATATTCTTGCTTATAGTCAATGATGTTCCTTTTTGGTATCTGAAGAATATATTGCTACCTACCATGTTGACAAAAGTATTATTTATAATTTCGGCAGAAAGTACACCATCTGATAAAGGAGTATTACCAGTAGCCCAGTTTAATATTTGTACGCCTTCTTGAGGTGTCTGACTATACACAATATTGTTCTTGAAGTTGAAAGTTTTATAATCTCCTAAATTGAAGCCTTTATATATATTTATCAAGGCAATTTTTATAGCATTAACTTCAATACGAGTGTCTTGAACAGAGATGTTATTTATACCAAAATATCCCTTTTGTGCTGCATCGTAATAAATTGGTTTCAAGACATTCGCAATCAGGCAGTTGTCAAAGCATATGTCAGTGAAGTCTCCACTGCTGGCAACACCTGCATTGTTTATGAAGTAACCAGTATTGCTAGCGACTCCATCGAGATCTCTTAAATCTATTTTTATATTTTTTAAAAGTAGCTTTCCTTTGCATGATTTCCAGCAATTAGCAGGACGAAGTGTTACTTGCTCGTCATCATATTGACCGATAATAATAACATCATTACTGATTGATTTTACTCCGGCTGTGGTAAAATTGTGTGCTGTACCTGTGAGGAACAGTATAACTGGTTTACTCATTGTGGCACTAAAGTAAGTATCAAGTGCTACATCGGCATCTGTTGCATCCAATATTTGTATGTCAGCATCTGAATAAATTTGGTTGTTGATGGTGATGCCGCCGATAGTAATGTCTTTTCCATTATCAAAATCAGCCTTATAATCCGTACGATTCTTGATACTAACCTGAATCTTTGCAATCATAGCATACTTTCCACTTGTTGCCAATACCGCAATATCAGTACTGTTATCAGCTGTTGCACGAGTCATCATCTTTGCGCTTGATGCAGGGGCAGTAACAACCAATACATTTTCTTTTCCAGCTTCCTTAGAGAATTTAGCACTCCATCCTTCGGGAGCAGTAATCATTGTATTTTCTACTCCTCTCACGGTCATGGTAAACTCTTTCACTTCACCTGCCGAAAACTCCTGTACTTGTTTTAAATCTTCGGCTGCAAAACTACATTCGAAATCACGAACGATAGGGATACGTATGGTTGGAGCATCCTCACCTGCAAGTACTAAGACCAGTTCGTTGTTTTCTACTGTTACACTCTTGAAGTTTTTGTCTTCTGTCGGAGCAGAACCGTCACCGGTTGCACTGACTTTGTCGTTAGTTCCTTCTTTGTATATATAACTATAATTCTTTCCTCCGTCATAGCTAACCTGCCAGTAGCCTTCACTATCTACATTGAATGTAGGAGTCTTACCACTCTCTCCATTAGCTTTCACAGGTTGTCCGTTTACAGTCAGACGTTCCGGGGTTTCATTTTTGTTATAAAGAACAGTCCAGTAGCCTTCTGAATCGATACCGATAATAGGGCATAACAGGTTATTATCGTTTTTCATATATAGATTTACTGTCTTTCCATTGCTCAAAGTGAGTGTGTAAGAATCAGACTTTTCCTCTATATTAGTAATAAATGTTCCTTCATTATAAAGTTCGCGAAGAGCTTCAGTATTACTATTTATATCACGTACTTGTGTTTCGAGTGCGGTAACGCGCTTTTTCAGTGCGTCTACATCATCTTCCAAATCGTCAATGTTGGTACATGCTACCAGGCATACAGCCAATAACATGAACATACTCCATACTTTTTTCATGATTATATTGTTTTAAAGTTATTATTTTAAAGAGGATAGCCAGGAGGGAACATATCCCAAACGTTTACGTAATTGAGCTTCATAGAGTGAATATGGTTCCACAGCAGTTCCGTTGCTTTCGAGTCGCTTCATTTGAGTATCATCAAAATCTAAAGGACTTCCATGGAAACCGACAATGATAGGAGGCATAAATTTCCACCAAAAGCCGTTACCATCCCACCAGGTAAATTTACCTCCTGTATCGATGTCCTGGTCTGTTTGTGCATTTGTTGCGTAGAAATTCCATATTGTCAGATTCTCCATATGATTAGGCATTTGGGCAGAGTCTCCTCCTTGTCTCCAATGCATGAAACCACCGGAACAGCAGTCGATTAGTGTTGCACGTGGCTGTGTGGCATGTGATTCAAAGCAAGAATCATCTCCCCATCTAACATTCCATATTACAGCACCCATACTTTGCTTTGAAACACCGCAAGCGTGATATTGTCCAACATTCGTTTTATATTCCATCAATGTGCTTTCACCTTCTCCTTTTCTAAGTGTGTAGCCATTGCTGTTTTCAGTTACTTTTCCAATAAAGATACGGGAAGAAGCTTGCGATCGGATAGAAGCATGTCCACGATTACCGCCAATAGTGATGTCATAAGCAGAACAGTTGGCAGAATTGGTGATTGACATGGCTTCACTAACACTCTCAAAATTAACCCGGCGCATCCACGAATTGGTCAGACGCACAAAATCGATGAGCTTAAAACCACCATCGTCAATGTCAGAGCCGTGGTGAATGAACTTCTCTTTGGCGTGTCCTTTGAAGGTCAGGTCTTCTACACCCACATTGGCATAGTTTGCGAACTTATGTACTTTCCATCCCCAATCTTTATTGATAGCGTGCATGATCGGCTCTTTGAAGGTAACATTGTTACCGCTGATTTTCTCAATCTGATGATATTCGTATATCTGAATCCCTTTTGTCTTGATATTGGGAGTACCACCTTGCTGTATCTTAATATCTTCCCATTTGTGTGGATATAATTCGGAGTTAATTACATTGTCATCCGTATTTTCCAACACAAGGCATACCCAGCTGCCTCCGCTTACTCCTGTTAAACTAGCCGTTATGGTTTTGCTGCCTATCGGAGCATCTTCGGTGATGGTACCGACAGATTCTCCTAATCCTGTATTGTGTTTGAACTCCATCATGACAGGAGCATTCCACATCTCTTCGGTTGGCTTGGGAGAATTATTGGCAGCGGTCATTTCGAGTGTCGTTTTGTTTTTTCCGGCTCCTTTTAAAACAATATCACTCATTGATATACGAATCCTGCGATCTTTAGAATCCTCATCTTGCAGAATATAGTTTCCTTCGGGGAAGTAGATAATAGCTTTAGCATTTTCCTTGATATATCGGTCGGTCATATTGTTGTCTTCTTGCTTTGTTTGACTCGCTATTTCTGCCAAGACCTTCATGAAAGCTGCTCTGTCAGATTTACCGTCGTTGGGGATAGCTCCATATTTGGGATCTGTAACATCGTATACTTTATATCCTTGCGCTGTTAGCGTTTCTATTTCGGGAGGAGCCATTTCACCATACTTATATCCGGCGTATGAAAAGTCTAATAACACATTCTGTTGGTCAGCGTTAACAAACTGCTGCCAGGCTTCTGCTCCGGCTTCGCTGGAAAGTTGTTTAACTTCAATAGATACAATACGGATATAATTCTTTGATGAAGTCAGTACAATTTTAATAGTTTCTTCCACATCCTTTGTCGCAGTTGCTTGTGGTGTGATAGTTAACAAGTTCTCGGACAAAAGAACATTCCATCCTTTAGGAGCTTGTACTACGGCTTGTTGTACGTCATTCTGTTCTACTTTATATTCCTTATGATTCTCATTGGGGGCGAAAACCTGCACGGCTTGTTCGCTGTCGGCATCATTGAGACCATAAATTATCAGTCCAAAGGTGTCATCTACCGGAAAGGTATATGTTTTTCCTCCATCGGATAATGTGAATGAGAAAGTGTGGTTTGCTTCATTATATTCTACCTTACTGAATATACTGGTTCCTCCCTGACTTCCACCTTCGGCCTTAGTTCCTAAGCTTGTATACGTTTGTCCATTATCGTAGCTCACTTGCCAATATCCACTGGAGGATACGCTGATTAATGGAGTTGCCACCACATTGCCTTCTTCATCACGGGGCCATGCCGATACTTTCTCTCCATCGGCTCCCGGCAGATATTTGAAATCGGTATCACTACTTGTTTTATATATCCAGTAGCCTTCTTCATCTACGGAAAATTCAGGGACAGATGCCTGTACCGCTTCACTTTCCATGACTTTAATGCTTGTTCCGTCACTAAGTTCCAGCAAATATCCCAGACCATCTTTAGTCGGAGTAATTCCGATAATGACTTTGTTTTTTTGCATAAGGGCTTGCAGACTGGCAAATGAAGTATTCAGTCCTTCCGTTGCTTTTTCCAAAGCAGCGACACGGTCTTTCAGAGAATTGATGTCTGCTTCCAGGTCATCTGTTTTCTGGCACGATTGCATGATTGCCAACATGCTGCAAATACCAAATAGTAATAGGTAGGTAATGCTCCTGTTTTTCATACGTTTATTATTTCGGGTTATTTATAATTTTCACAATGGCAAAGATAACCGGATAAAATAAGAATATATGGATAAAAAAATTCAGGAATACGATGAAATAATACATTTTACACGCCTCTGTGATAGATTGTGACTTATGTATTATTAGAGCAGGTCTACCCATTGCTCGTTGCTTAACATAGGTAATGGCTCACTATCGGCAACAAATGTTTCCGCCAGTTTCCGTTTCTCATCTTGTAGGTGAAGAATCTTTTCTTCGATACTGTTTTGGGTAATGAAGCGGTAAGCAATCACTTGCTTGTCCTGCCCGATACGATGGGCGCGGGCGATCGCCTGCGATTCGGCGGCAGGATTCCACCAGGGATCTATGATAAATACATAGTCGGCTTGAGTCAGATTAAGTCCCACGCCTCCTGCCTTTAGTGAAATCAGGAATGCCTGGACATCTTTTTGATCGGTGAAATGGGCGATTTCGGAAGGGCGGTTGTTGGTCGTTCCTGTTAATAAGGCATATTTCCAACCCCGTTCGTGGAAAGCTTCGGCGAGCACCTCCAGATGCCTGACGAATGAGGAGAAAATTAAAACTTTGTGGCCTTCGCTCTGTAGCGTATCGAATGTTTCGATTATCTGTGCCGTTTTTCCGGATGTTCCGGTATAGTCGGGAAGGATCAGTTGCGGGTGGCAAGATAGTTGTCGTAAACGTAAGATGCCATTTAATACACTAAACGAATGAAGCCTGTCGGTACTTTGAGGATGCTGAAGAAGGATGTTACGCAGACTGTTTTTCTCCTGTTCGTAACAAGTGTTCTGTTCTTCGGTCATGTCGCAGTAGATGGTCTCTTCGGTAAGTGCCGGAAGTTCCGGAGCTACCTCTTTCTTGCTTCTACGGAGGATAAATGGGGCTGTCAGCTGCTGCAATAATACTTTTGCACGGGTATTCCCCTGACGAATCGGCATTATAAACTGCTTTTGGAAAGCACTTTCCGTGCCCAGTAAGTCTGGTTGTATAAAGTGAAACTGAGCCCACAGGTCCTTTAATGAGTTTTCGATGGGAGTACCTGTAAGCACAAGCCGGTGTTTACTTTGTAGTCGAATGGCTGACCGGAAGGTGAGCGATTCACTATTTTTGATATTCTGACTTTCATCGAGCACGATGTATTCGAAACGGTATGAGCAGAGTATATCAATGTTATTCCTCATCATACCATACGTCGTAAAGATCAAGTGAAAATGACCGAAGAATTTTTCCGGTCGTTCCTTGTCTATAGCCACGGTGTTGTTGTATTCCGTCATCGAGAGCGCTGTAAAGCGTTTGGCTTCCCGTCGCCAGTTATGAAGTAGCGATGTGGGGACAACGATCAGGGTAGCCGGTTGCTTGGGAGTAGATGGCTTATATATATACTGTAATAGAGTGAGAGTTTGAAGTGTCTTCCCAAGTCCCATGTCATCTGCCAGGCATCCGCCAAATCCTTGTTTGTGCAAGTGTACCATCCATGAGAATCCTTTCTGCTGATAGGGACGTAACGTTGCTTTGAGTTTTCTGGGTACGGCAACATTTTGTATCTGTTGCTTCACCGGAAATTTCTTTAATTCCTCTTCACTTAAGGCAGTTTGTGCAGCACCTGCAAATGTATGTTTCAAGCGGATTCCTTTTTCCGTTTGAATTCCTATCTCTAATAAATTCGCATATTTGCTGAACCATTCCTCTGGCAGGAGAATCATGCGGCCATCGGGTAGCAGATACTCTCTCTTTTCTTCCAGGATATGTTTGCGGAAACGTGAAAAAGGAATACGCAGATTACCGATAACAACGGTGATGCGCAATTCAAACCAGTCGACCTCATCGTCGCAACTTTGCTCGATGCGTATCTCGTCCAGGCAATAAGGTGTGTTTCCCATATTGCTGGTGAGATGGAAGGACTGCTGCAACATCTCCCGATGGCTGTTGATCCATTCGACAATCGTTTTTTCCGGAGCTTCGGGGGATAGGCTGAAATGTGTATCATTGAGTTGTTGCAGGCCTGCATCCGTTAAGAGCTGAACGGCTTGTTTTTCAGCAGTAATGTTCCGGCGAAAAAAGAAGATCCCACCGGATTTCCGATAGACGATTTTCTTCATTTCAAGGGCGCTATCCGGTGTAAATGTCTGATCTCCATAACGGAAACCAAGCTGCAATGCTTGTCCGTTGTACGTCGTGTCTTCGAATGAGAGAATTGCTTCACAAGTACATTTTTCTTCCATCATACTCAAACCGTGAGCCTCGATTTCGTGATAGCGTGCAATCGGGATGACAATGTTATCTATGTATTTTTCAATTTGGGAAGCGTCTACGCTGATCGATCTTTTCTTTGTAAAAGGTAAGATACGTGCACTTTCAATGTGCGGAAAGAAGTATAGCTCCATTCCCAATAATAGTGTCGTCGGCGAGGAAGTCAGTACAACCACAGGTTTCAACTCGCTCAAAGAGAATGGCTGCCCTTCATAATAGCACTGCAACTGATAACGGAATGTTTTATTGTCAACATGAAACGTTACGCGAATTTCTGCATTATGAGGATTTATGTGATAGGCATGATGGGCGTATAGTATTTTACTGCCGGCTTGTTTCTGATAAAAAGGCAGTCCATTGTCCCGTATCAGTGCCAGCATCTCCAACAGTTTCTTTTCGATAGACGGACGGATATCATTTTTAATTCGTTCCGGATCTTCGGATAACTTATGTAGAAAACGCGATACTGTTTTTTCGCGGGAGTAAACGCTCATTAGATGCTTCTCTGTATAATAAGAGGCGATATGAATAGCTTGTCTTTCTGCCTCACTCATCTTGCTCATAGCTTCGGGAGAGGCGTGAAATGCTTGTTCCACCAATTGCAAGGTACCATCGTCCAGCCTTTCCGCAATATAGGGAATCAGCAATATGCCGAGTATCGGATGCTCTGTGAAAACGATTATAACTTGTCCGTTAGTTGGTCTCTCTTTCATTCTCTTTTAGGCTTTAACAGACAAAGATACGGGAAAATACTTAATTTTGCAGCATGATGGAGGAAAACAAACGAGTATTGCTTGGAATGAGCGGCGGTGCAGATAGTTCTGTTGCTGCTATGCGATTGTTGGAAGCCGGTTATGAAGTAATCGGAGTAACCTTTCGTTTTTATGAACTGAATGGCTCGACAGAGTATCTGGAAGATGCCCGTAATCTGGCAGAACGTTTAGGAATACGGCATATAACGTACGATGCCCGTGAAATATTCAGTAAGCAGATTATTGACTATTTTGTGCAGGAGTATCTGGCAGGACGGACTCCAGTCCCTTGTACATTGTGCAATAATTATCTGAAATGGCCTCTGCTTGCTAGAATTGCCGATGAAATGGGTGTTTTCTATATCGCTACCGGGCATTACGCGCAGAATATACAACTAAATAATACCTTTTATATAACATACGCTGCCGACTCGGATAAGGATCAAACTTTCTTTCTATGGGGATTGAAACAAGATATTCTTTGCAGGATGCTCTTGCCGATGGGAAATATTACGAAAGTGGAAGCCCGTGCCTGGGCTGCCGAACATGGGTTCCGGAAGGTGGCAACTAAAAAGGACAGTATAGGCGTTTGTTTTTGCCCAATGGACTATCGGACTTTTCTGAAAAACTGGTTGGCTCAAAATAGTGTGGTATTGGCAGGGGAAAAGCTGATGATGGAAGATTGTCAGAGATTGGTTGGAAGCAGTCAGGCAGGACTCAATAAAGTGAAACGAGGAAGATTTGTCGATGAAAAGGGAGATTTTATTGCCTGGCATGAGGGCTATCCTTTTTATACCATTGGACAGAGACGTGGCTTGGGCATTCATTTGAACCGTCCCGTATTTGTGAAAGAGATTAATCCTGAAAAGAACGAAGTGGTATTAGCTTCTCTTTCAGCTCTGGAGAAAACAGAAATGTGGCTGAAAGACTGGAATCTTGTCAATCAGGAGCGTACTTTAGGGCATTCTGACATCATTGTGAAAATACGGTATCGCAAACAGGAAAACCATGCTACGATTACCATTACACCGGATCATCTACTACATATGCAACTTCATGAGCCTTTAACCGCCATTGCTCCGGGACAAGCTGCCGCATTCTATAAAGATGGTTTATTATTGGGAGGAGGGATAATAGTCAATGCCCGGTAATCTTTATATGGGGGAAGGTGATTCGTCTGACAGGGGTGAGTCAAAACGAAATTTAGCTTATTGACTGACAAAGATTAGGCACGGATTACGCGGATTACACGGACAAGTTTATTCTCTTTCCATGTTCATCCGTGTAATCCGCGTAATCCGTGCCTAAAAGATACTAGAATGGTGCTTCTGTTTCGAAATACCTTCCTTGTACAAGCAATCTCTGTAATAAAGATACTTGTGTCGGTTATGTCTTGGTTTTTGGTTATTCTTCCGAAGGAATACTGTCATTCAGCGCTAGCATTGTTTCTATATATTCGCGCGTATTACTTAATCTGGGAACTTTGTGTTGTCCTCCCAGCTTTCCTTTCTGTGCCAGCCAATCATGGAATAATCCCTCACGGGCAACGATCACTTCCAATGGTTGCAAAGCTATGTCTTTCCATCGTTTCGCCTCATAATCGGAGTTAACCTCTTTCAGTGTGGCATCAAGTATCGCTGCAAATTTTTCTACTGAATCCGGCATCTTAGCGAACTCTATTAACCACTGGTGCCGGCATTTGGCATTCTCATCCATAAACACAGGTGCCGCGGTGTATTCACTAACTTGCGCTCCGGTTTCGGCACAAGCCTTTGCCAATCCTTTTTCAGCGTTATCGACAATCAGCTCTTCACCAAATGCGTTGATGAAATGCTTTGTTCTTCCTGTGATGACAAACTTATAGGGATTCTTGCTGGTAAACTTCACCGTATCACCAATCATGTATCTCCATAAACCGCAAGAAGTAGAAATAACCATTGCATAGTTTTTGTTGAGTTCGACTTCTTCAAGGCAGTAAACCCGTGGACTTTCTTTTCCTACTTCCTCCAGCGGAACAAACTCGTAGAAGATTCCATAGTCGATCATTAATAACATGGCAGGATCGGAGAGGTCGTTTTGAGTTCCGAAATATCCTTCAGAAGCATTATAAGTCTCAACATAATGCATCTTCGGTGTTTGAATCACCTGCTTGTATTGCTCACGATAAGGAGTGAAAGCCACTCCACCGTGGAAGAAAACTTCCAGATTGGGCCATACTTCTTCTAAAGTCTGTTTTCCTGTCTTTTCAAGAACACGTTTGATAAGTACGAGCATCCATGACGGTACGCCGGACAAACTTGTCACATTTACCGGAATAGTGCTGTTGGCGATTGCTTCTATTTTGGTTTCCCATTCGCTCATCAATGCAATTTTCTTGCTGGGTACACGAATGAAATTGATAAGCGGATTCACATTTTGAATCAGAATAGCGGATAAATCTCCTACTAAACTATGGTTGGAGTTGAGGTTCGGACTATGGCTACCTCCAAGAATCAGTCCCTTGCCGGAGAAAAAATGGCTATCCGGATTGATGCGGAAATAAAGAGCTGCCGCATCTTTTCCTCCTCTGTAATGAATGTCTTCCAGTGCCTCTTTGCTGACAGGAAGGAATTTACTTTTATCATTAGTCGTTCCGGAGGATTTTGCAAACCAGCGTATCTCCGATGGCCAAAGCAGATTCTGTTCCCCGGCTCGCAAACGTTCTACATAAGGTTTGATTTCTTCGTATGTTTGGATAGGAACACGTTTCCGGAAGTCTTCATAGTTACGGATAGAGGAGTAATCGTACTTTCTTCCCCATTCAGTCTGAGCGGCCTGGTGTATTAAGCGGCTTAACACACGATGCTGTATCTCACTAGCCTGACTAGCATATAGGTCTATCTGTTTTAAACGGGAATCGAAAGTCTTACTAATAATTTTTGTAATATTCATTTCTGCTTTAACATAATAATGTTTAGTCGTGCAAAAGTAACTTATTTATCTTTTTTTTCTATCTTTACGACGGAAATAATCGTTAAAAATTGACGACTTCCATAGAATACCCGAGTTTTAGACTAAAAAATGCGACAATGAGAATTGGAATCTTAACATCCGGCGGGGACTGTCCCGGCATCAATGCCACCATTCGTGGCGTGTGCAAAACTGCCATCAATTATTATGGGATGGAAGTGATAGGCATTCACAGCGGTTTTCAGGGCTTGCTGACCAAAGATGTCGAATCTATTACAGACAAGTCGCTTTCCGGTCTGCTGAATTTGGGTGGAACGATGTTGGGAACCTCTCGCGAGAAGCCTTTCAAAAAAGGAGGTGTTGTCTCGGATGTTGACAAACCGTCTTTAATTCTTCAGAATATCCGTGAAATGGGACTGGATTGTATCGTTTGTATCGGTGGAAATGGAACACAGAAGACCGCAGCCAAGTTTGCTGCAATGGGAGTTAACATCGTATCTGTTCCTAAAACCATTGATAATGATATTTGGGGCACGGACATCTCTTTTGGTTTCGATTCGGCGGTAAGTATTGCTACTGATGCCATTGACCGTCTACATTCTACCGCAAGTTCTCATAAAAGGGTGATGGTGATTGAAGTGATGGGGCATAAAGCGGGTTGGATTGCTTTGTATTCCGGTATGGCAGGAGGAGGGGATGTGATTCTCGTCCCAGAAATTGCTTATGACATTAAGAATATCGGCAATACGATTCTGGAAAGACTAAAGAAAGGCAAACCCTATTCTATTGTAGTGGTAGCGGAAGGTATTCAGACTGACGGGCGTAAACGTGCTGCTGAATATATCGCGCAGGAAATTGAATATGAAACCGGTATAGAAACCCGCGAAACAGTTTTGGGGTATATCCAGCGTGGTGGTTCGCCTACTCCTTTCGACCGCAATCTTTCTACCCGCATGGGCGGGCATGCAACAGAATTGATAGCCAATGGCCAATTCGGGCGTATGGTGACTTTAAAAGGGGATGATATAGCATCTATCCCTCTTGAAGAAGTTGCAGGAAAACTGAAATTAGTTACTGAAGATCACGATTTGGTGATTCAGGGTCGTCGCATGGGGATTTGCTTTGGTTAGACTCCGGAGCTTCTGCGTCCTGCATTGTGGAAATCTCATCGACGAGGATGTTTTCTTCTGAAATATTTTCCGGTTCAGCAGCAGTTGCAGAATGTTGTGCTTTGATCTCTTCGATAGTTGATATAAATGTAGGCTCCTTTACTTTCTTTATAGCCATCTGGGCGGCATTCTGTTGAGATTCCTTCTTGGAATACCCCGTACCTGTTCCTGCTGGAAGTCCTTCAATGCGTACTTCGGTTTGGAATACAGGATTGCTGTCATGATCGAGAAACTGCTCTATTAATTCAAAGGAAACCTCCATTTTGTTCTTTTGACTCCACTCGATAAGTTTGGATTTGAAGTTAACCTCTTTTCGGGATATTTTCTCCAGGTCGATATAACGGTTAATGATCCGTTGCTCCATAAACTGCTTGCAACGTTCATATCCCTGATCCAGATAAATAGCTCCGATAAACGCTTCAAAAGCATTTCCGTACATATAGCTATTGTGAGAGGAGGAGCGGGTGGAATACTTGATGAGCTTGTCCAAGCCGATTTCAACGGCCAACTTGTTCAACGTTTCCCGTTGTACAATCTTGGAACGTGTATTGGTCAGGAAACCTTCCCGTTTCCCTTCGAAACGTTTGTAGACAATATCTCCCACGATGGCGTCGAGGATGGCGTCACCTAAAAACTCCAGCCGTTCATTGTTGAGGGGACGTCCCTTGTCGGAGCGGACAGAAGTCGATTTGTGCAGGAGAGCCTGCTCATAAAGCTGGATATTGCGCGGGTAGAATCCGAGTATCCGGTAAAAACAAAGATAAGACTCTCTATCCTTGCGGAACAAGAGCCTTATCTTATCTATTTCGTTACGTAACACGATATTACTCTGCGTATTTCTTGAAGATAACGCACGCATTGTGACCGCCAAATCCGAATGTATTGGACAAGGCAACATTAACTTCGCGTTTCTGTGCTTTGTTGAACGTGAAATTAAGGTTATAGTCGATGTTCTCGTCGTTGTCACCTTCTTCGTGGTTGATAGTCGGAGGAACAATGCCGTTCTTGATGGCAAGGATGCTTGCAATAGATTCTACCGCACCGGCAGCTCCCAGCAAGTGACCTGTCATTGATTTGGTTGAACTGATGTTCAACTCGAACGCATGATCACCGAATACTTCCTTGATTGCTTTTGCTTCTGAAATATCACCAACCGGAGTAGATGTACCGTGTACATTGATATAATCTACTTCTTTCGGATCCATTTCCGCATCTTCCAGTGCATTTCTCATCACCAATTTCGCTCCCAGACCTTCCGGATGAGAAGCTGTCAGGTGATGTGCATCTGCAGACATACCTACACCGGCAACTTCTGCATAGATTTTTGCACCACGAGCTTTAGCGTGTTCCAGTTCTTCCAGGATCAAGCAACCGCCACCTTCGCCCATAACGAAACCATCGCGGCTTGCGCTAAACGGACGTGAAGCTTTAGAAGCTTCGTCGTTGCGTGTTGACAAGGCGTGCATAGCGTTGAAACCACCTACACCTGCCGGGAAGATCGCTGCCTCCGAACCACCGGATACAATTACATTTGCTTTACCCAAACGAATCAGGTTGAAGGCATCTGCAATGGCATTGGTTGAAGTAGCACATGCTGAACAAGTCGCGTAGTTAGGACCATGGAAACCATACATGATAGAAATCTGTCCGGCTGCAATATCCGAAATCATCTTTGGAATGAAGAACGGATTAAACTTCGGACCCATTTCCTGACGAGTGTAGTAGTTGCCTACCTCTTCTTCAAATGTATGTATACCACCAATACCGGCGCCAAAAATAACACCGATTTTGTTCAAGTCTTCTTTCTCGACGTCAAGCCCCGAATCACTTACCGCTTCTTTGGCAACAGCGATGGCATACTGAGTGTACAAGTCCATCTTTCTTGCTTCTTTGCGGTCTATGTATTTCGTTGCATCGAAGTCTTTTACTTCGCATGCGAATTGGGTCTTGAATAACGACGCATCAAAATGAGTAATAGGCCCTGCTCCACTAACCCCGTTCACAATGTTTTCCCAAAATTCGGGAACGCTATTGCCAACGGGAGTAATGGCGCCAAGGCCTGTTACTACCACTCTTTTTAATTCCATATTGATGAAATCGAATTACTTAGCGTGTTCTTCGATATAAGATACAGCATCACCTACAGTACCAATCTTTTCTGCTTGGTCATCAGGAATAGAGATACCGAATTCTTTTTCGAATTCCATGATAAGTTCTACAGTGTCAAGAGAATCTGCTCCCAGGTCGTTAGTGAAGCTTGCTTCGGTTGTAACTTCTGATTCTTCTACGCCTAATTTATCAACGATAATCGCTTTTACTCTTGATGCAATTTCAGACATAACTTTAAGTTTTTAATTAATAATTAGTTTTATTTCTTTAAATTTGCGGTGCAAAGGAATGAATATTTATCGTTTTGCGCAAATATTTGACTAAATAAATGCAATGTTTTGCACATTTTTCACTGTTTTGTGCATCGAATTTGAGGGTTATGAAGAAAAACATCGCAATTTTCGCTTCCGGTTCCGGCTCTAATGCTGAGAATATTATCCGGTATTTCCAAAAAAACGATTCCGTTCAGGTTTCGTTGGTACTTTCTAATAAGAGTGATGCCTATGTTTTGGAACGTGCGCATCGCTTGGGAGTGCCTTCTAACGTGTTTCCAAAGGAGGATTGGATAGCCGGAGATGAAATTTTGGCTATTTTGCAGGAGTACCGCATTGATTTTGTCGTGTTGGCCGGCTTCTTAGTTCGTGTACCGGATTTGCTTTTGCATGCTTATCCCGATAAAATTATAAATATACATCCTGCTCTTCTGCCGAAGTACGGAGGCAAAGGAATGTATGGTGACCGGGTACATGAAGCAGTGGTAGCTGCTGGTGAAAAAGAAAGCGGTATCACTATACATTATATAAATGAGCATTACGATGAAGGAAATACGATTTTTCAAGTTACTTGCCCTGTTCTCCCGACCGATTCTCCGGACGATGTAGCCAAGAAAGTACATGCTTTGGAATATGAACACTACCCGAAAATCATAAATCAAATATTAAGTAATAAGTATTACGTCCTGTGAATAATCGTTTGACAGAACTTTATTGACGTTTTCGGCCACTATGGTTATTACCTGATACTTAATACTTAATAATGTATACTTTCTCTTCCCGCCGCAAAGGATAATCTCCGCGTAGGGTTTCGAATAGCTCCGGTTGATTTTTTAGCCGGTTGCTGTCTTCGGTTGGATTATACATTTGGAGGACTGCTTCTTCGTGGTTTTTTGCATGAATAATGGGGGAGGCGGGTGCGGGTGCGTTAATTTCATAATCCCCTTTTATTTGGAAGAACTTGCAGATGGCATCCAATGACATACGTGTGGCGTTTGCTTTTCCATCTGCAGAGTAGCCTGCAATATGAGGAGTTCCGATAAATGCCTTTTCCAGTAGATCACGGTTGATTTCCGGTTCATGCTCCCATACGTCGATGATGGTATCCGAAATCATCCGGCTGTTCAAGGCTTTTAAAAGAGCATCAGTCTGGATGACTTCTCCTCGTGAGGTATTGATGATAACAGGCTTTCGTTTGAGTGACTGAAAGAAAACGTCATCCGCCAAGTGGAACGTTTTATACTTTCCTTCTTTATATAAAGGTACGTGAAAAGTGATGATGTCACACTCTTCTGCTATTTTCTCCAGTGAAGAGAACCGTTTTGCACCTTCTTTTTCTTCCCGTGGCAAATCATTCAATAAAACACGCATGCCAAAATCCTGGGCAACTTTAGCTACCTTACTCCCGACATTCCCTACTCCTATAATTCCAATTGTCAGTTCATCCAGTCTTTTATTCCTGACGGACTTCCATACAAGAAGCGATGATTGTATATATTGGGCGACAGAAGCGGAGTTACATCCCGGTGCATTCGTCCATTCGATACCGGCCTGTTTGCAATACTCCGTATCAATATGGTCGAAGCCTATGGTTGCGGTCGCTATGAATCTCACTCGACTACCTTCCAATAAATCCCGGTTGCAATGTGTGCGGGTACGGACAATAAGAGCGTCCGCATCTCGTACGAGTTCCGGGGTGAAATCCTTTCCCGGTGCATAAACCACCTCATCGGCTATTCTCTGAACCGCCTCTTTTATATAAGGTATTTTATTGTCGATAATAATTTTCATATACAATTCATCTTTTATACCCACAAAGGTAACAAATAAAAAAGTAAGAAACGGTTGCTTGTCTGAAAAATATTACATAGATTTGCCCTATTATATATCTATTAGCTAGTTAAGATTATGACATTTAGTAACCTTTGCAACGAGATTTTCTGGAAATCGACAACCGATTACCATGTGACGGATAGTGTGGATGCTCCGATGAACAATCCTTACGAGTTGAAGTCGATTGAGTATTATTTATACCTGAAGAATTGGATTGATGCTGTTCAATGGCATTTCGAAGATATCATCCGTGACCCCCAGATTGATCCAGTGGCAGCATTGACTTTGAAAAGAAGAATTGATAAATCCAATCAGGACCGTACAGATTTGGTTGAATTGATTGATAGCTATTTCCTGGATAAGTATAAAGAAGTAAAACCTCTCACAGGTGCGACAATCAATACAGAAAGTCCTGCATGGGCAATTGACCGTTTATCTATTCTTGCATTGAAAATTTACCACATGCAACAGGAAGTAGAACGTACGGATACTACCGAGGAACATCGTGCGCAGTGTCAGATTAAACTGAATATACTGCTGGAACAGCGAAAAGATCTTTCTTCAGCTATCGATCAGTTGTTGGCAGATATTGAAGTAGGAAATAAATACATGAAAGTCTATAAACAGATGAAGATGT
Organism: Bacteroides sp. D55t1_190419_B8; assembly: GCF_015558905.1. Taxonomy (NCBI): domain Bacteria; kingdom Pseudomonadati; phylum Bacteroidota; class Bacteroidia; order Bacteroidales; family Bacteroidaceae; genus Bacteroides; species Bacteroides sp. D55t1_190419_B8. The sequence goes on along the minus strand of NZ_JADMOU010000003.1, from coordinate 326,026 downwards.
ATAACGACCCGGCGTTAAATCCGGTGCTTTATGCAAAGAAATAACGAATGGCGCGTATTCTCATTATCCGTTTTTCAGCTTTAGGTGATGTCGCAATGACAATACCGGTTATACATTCGCTTGCTGTACAATATCCACAGCACGAGATAACTGTGTTAAGTCGTGCTGTATGGCAGCCTCTTTTTCAGGAACTGCCCGGCAATGTGAATTTTGTCGGAGCTGATTTGACAGGTAAACATAAAGGGTTGTGGGGACTGAACAGTCTTTATTCGGAGCTGAAAGCGATGCACTTTGACTATATCGCAGATTTTCACCATGTGCTCCGTGCCAGATATTTATGTTTACGTTTCCGGCTTGCCAATATACCGGTTGCCCATATCTGTAAGGGACGGGCAGGCAAGAAGAAACTGGTTCGCCGGCATCATAAAGTAATGGAAAATCAGAAGAGTTCTTTCCGTCGTTATGCTGATGTGCTGGAAAAGCTCGGGTTTCCGGTCTTATTGAATTTCTCTTCCATTTATGGAGAAGGTAAAGGAAACTTTGCAGAAATAGAACCGATTATTGGTTCTAAAGAGAATCAGAAGTGGATTGGTGTTGCTCCCTTTGCTAAACATGCGGGAAAGATTTATCCGTTAGAATTGCAAGAGAAAGTGATCGCTCATTTTGCCGCTAATCCTGCAGTGAAAGTCTTTCTGTTCGGAGGTGGTAAAAGTGAGCAAGAAATTTTTGATGTGTGGATCGCCAAATACCCTTCTGTCGTTTCCATGATTGGCAAGTTGAATATGCGTACGGAATTGAATTTGATGAGTCATTTGGACGTAATGCTTTCAATGGATTCTGCCAATATGCATCTGGCCTCTTTGGTAAATATTCCGGTTGTCTCTATATGGGGCGCGACCCATCCGTATGCAGGATTTATGGGGTGGAAACAACTGCCCGTCAATACCGTGCAAATCGATTTGTCATGTCGCCCCTGTTCGGTATATGGACAGAAATCCTGCTGGCGGGGAGACTATGCCTGCTTGAGAGAAATAAAGCCCGAACAGGTGATTGCAAAGATTGAAGGAATCATAGATTAAATTATAATGATTTTGAATGCCTATGAAGGAATATGATTATTTAGTAGTCGGTGCAGGATTGTTCGGAGCAGTGTTTGTCCGTCAGGCAATCGATGCAGGAAAACGATGCCTTGTTATTGATAAACGTAATCATATTGGTGGAAATATCTATTGTGAAGATGTAGATGGCATTCATGTGCATCAATATGGCGCACATATATTTCATACGGATAATAAGGAGGTCTGGGATTATGTAAACCGTTTTGTGGCATTCAACCGCTATACGAATTCTCCATTAGCTAATTATAAAGACATATTATATAATTTGCCTTTTAATATGAATACCTTCAATAAGTTATGGGGAGTTAATACTCCGCAAGAAGCTAAGGACAAGATTGAAGAACAGCGTCGGGAATATGCACATATTCAATCTCCTGCTAATTTGGAAGAACAGGCTCTGACTCTTTGTGGTAACGACATCTATCAGAAACTGATAAAAGGCTATACAGAGAAACAATGGGGGCGTCCTGCTACGGAACTACCGGCTTTTATTATCCGTCGGCTTCCTTTTCGCTTTGTTTATGATAATAACTATTTTAACGACGAATACCAGGGCATTCCCAAAGGTGGGTATAATAAATTGATTGAGAAACTGCTTGAAGGTGCTGATGTGCGTTTGAATACAAATTATTTCTCTGACTGTCAGAATTTAAACGCTTTGGCAGACAAAATTCTTTTCACTGGCTGTATTGACGAATTCTATGATTTCCGTTTTGGTCATTTAGAGTATCGCAGCCTTCGATTTGAACATGAACGTTTGGAGATGGATAATTATCAGGGTAATGCCGTAATCAACTACTGTGAAAGAGAAATTCCATATACCCGTATCATAGAACATAAACATTTTGAGTTTGGTAAACAGTCGCATACAGTAGTAACACGTGAGTATCCGGCTGACTTTACTCCTGGCGATGAACCTTATTATCCGGTAAATGATGAAAAGAATATGCGGCTATATGAGAAATACAAAGAAATGGCTACTGCTGCTCCGGATGTTTTGTTTGGTGGGCGTTTGGCTCAATATGCCTATTTTGATATGGATGACACAGTTGCTGCGGCAATGCTTCTGGCACAGAATGAACTTTAAAATATTAAAATATGATTTGCTATCTATCAAGGAATTATAGAGGTGTTGATAATGCAGGTAATAAAGCAAAGACTGATATTGAACAAATCATGGAAGTGCATGGCTTCCGTAATGTCGGACTGAAACAAACGCGATATACAAATGTCGTTATCGCTTTTTGCTTTACCTTGTTCAGTGTATTGAAAAGCTTCTTCAGTTTACGTAAAGGGGATGTGCTGGTGCTCCAGTATCCATTGAAGAAATACTATACTTTTGTGTGTAATACGGCACATTTGCGTGGTTGTAAGGTCATCACTTTGATTCATGATCTTGGAAGCTTTCGCCGTAAGAAGCTAACAATTCCTCAGGAAATAGCCCGGTTGAACCATTCGGATTGTGTCATAGTACACAGTGAATCAATGAAGAACTGGCTGCTGGAAAAAGGTATCAAAGCAAAACTTCAAGTATTGGAAATCTTTGATTATTTGTCAGAGACACAATCTTCCGCCAACGATGCTTTACCGCAGTCACCTTGTCGTGTTTTATTTGTCGGTGGCTTATCTTCCAAGAATAATGAGTTTTTATATAAATTGGGCAATAATGTTCCCCGCTCTTATGAAATAGTTCTGTATGGTAGCGGTTTTGAACCAGAAAAGCTCCATAGGGATAAGGTTGATTATAAGGGTTTTGTATCCTCTGACCAGTTAATTGCATCAGCAAGGGGCGAATATGGCGTTGTGTGGTATGGCTCTGCTTTAGAAGGTGGCTGTGGGGCCTTGGGGGAATATCTTCAGTATAATGCACCACACAAAATGTCTCTTTATATCCGTTGCGGACTTCCTGTCATTATCTGGGAAAAGGCAGGTTTGGCATCTTTTGTTAAAAAGAATAATATAGGGCTCTGTGTTGCTTCTTTGTCAGAACTTGAAGAAATCTTTTCTAAGATAGATGCTGACCAGTACCAGGAGATGAAAAAACATGTTCTGACTATAAGTGAAAGGCTTTCGCAAGGTTTTTATTGCTTTAAGGCCATACAGCAGGCATGTGCTGATTTAGGAGTAAAAATAGGATAGTTAGTCAATCTTTGTGAGAAAAGAGGAAAATATAGTCAGAATCTGCCTTAAATTCTTTATCTTTGCTCAATCTTTGTAAGCAGATTTATAGGAGAGTGTAATGAGAGTGATAATAAACCCCAAATACGTACATTTACAGAAACAGATTGAAGGCATTCCTGAGTTTTTTGAGAATGAAGAGAATGTAGTGTATGATGGTCGTAATATTTTAAAACGGGTAAACTTGGATAATGTTGATGTTGTTGTGAAGAGCTTCAAGAAGCCTCACATCATCAATCGTGTTGTCTATTCATTCTTCCGCCAATCAAAGGCCGAGCGCTCCTATATATATTCCATGGAAATTCAGAAGCATGGTTTTGAGTCTCCGGAGCCGATTGCCATGATTGAGCAATATCAAAAGGGACTTCTTTCGCATAGTTATTATATTTGTTGCTATGATGGCGGAGAAACTGTTCGCGGGTTAATGGGTGGAAAGGTTGAGGGAAATGAAGACAGACTATTGGCTTTTGCACGTTATACTGCTGCGCTTCACCAAGCGGGTATTCTACACCTTGATTATTCACCTGGAAATATTTTGATTCATCATAATGAAATTGATGGATATAGTTTCTCTTTAGTTGATGTGAATCGTATGCAGCTATTGACTGATATTGATTGTGATACTGTATGTCGCAATATGTGTCGTTTGTGTACATCACAAGAGGCTTTGGCTTATATAATGACAGAATATGCATCTATACGCGGATGGAATGTAGAACATACTGTTGACCTTTCACTCTATTATACAAATCAGTTCTTTAAGAGATATGTATTCCGCAGAGCAGCACGCAAAGAAACTGCCAAACATATTGTTTCTCATATTTTGTTGTTTCGTTTATCCCGGTCATGTCGTTCCCTTTTCTCGCATTCCTCGGGAGTGTATCGCCATCTTTGGAAAAAGGAGAAAAATATTTATGATACATATCTAAGAAAATATGATTATCAAAATATCTTTTTAAAAGATTACCATTAATCTATTCCCATAATTTTTTAGCAAGCCCATTTTGGAATAAATATAATATCTTTTTAAATTTGCTTCTGAAAATATCTCTTCTTAATTTTTTATGATAAATGTTGCATAGTCTCTTTTCATCAAAAACTTCTCCTTTTTTCATCATATCTTTTCTAAATGAACCAGAAGTTATTCCCCATTTAAGTAAAAACTGTATATGCCCTTTGTTCTTTTTTACGCGCGTTGTTGAACGGGCTTCAAAATGATATACTCTACTGTCGGAAACGCCTTTGAACAGTCGTACACCTGCCATCCATAGTTTTGCTGAGAAATCAGGATCACTATACATTCCAGGTGAGTATTCTACGCTATATCCTCCTACTAAATCCCATATGTCGCGATGCACTATATTGGGAGGAGGGGTAGCTCCGAACCAATCATGATGTGGTAGAGTTTTATATTCTTTTAATAGTTTTTCTTCCTGGAAGCTTTCAGTATCTTCTCCGAAATTGACAGGCGCTATAACCCCTTTGTTGCCACATGGAAAGGGTTGTATCAGTGTTGAAGAAAAAAAGAATAATTTATCAGGTGCTTTATTGACTTCGTTCCATAGAATCTTATCCCATTCAGGGCAAACATACATGTCGTCATTCATGTAGACGATATAGTCGGTCTCAACTTTAGTTCGTAATAAATTTAATGACCAACAGATTCCTATATTTTGCTCACTATGTGTATATGTTATATTATTCTTTTTTACCCATTCTAATGTTCCGTCGCTTCCGTCGTTGACGTGTATTAGAATTTGATGATTAAAGGTGGAATTTTGGGTAATACTTTTAAGGCATAGTTCTAAGAATGCTAAATTGTTCCATGTTGGAATTAAAATGGAAAATAGCGGTTTCTGTGTGTTTACATCGTTATCCATATCTTTTATATGATGTTTTTGTATATATTTATGATTTGTGTAGCATGATTTTCGGCGGCGAATCTTTTTACAAATTCCTTTCCTTTTTCAATCATCAACTTCTTTTTTGAAGGGTTAGATAAAATCTCTTTAAGTACCTGAATGGTTTCATCTACATTATTAGGATTCACATATATTGAATCCGGTCCACCGGCTTCTTCCAAACATGAACCCGTGGCTGCTACAACAGGAACTCCAGAGTGTAAGGCTTCTATTATTGGTATTCCAAAACCTTCGAAATAAGAAGGATATACAAATATCTCTGCAGATTGGTAGATGGCGGGCAAATCACCAAAAGGGATATTGTGCATTATGTGGACTCTTGAAGTTAAACTATGCTCATTAATAAAATGCTCTATTTTTTTTGTATAAGTCGTGCGACGTCCCACAATGATGAGATGGATGTCTTGTGGTAGTTGTGCCAGTGCCTGAACTATTAATAGAGCATTTTTGCGTTCTTCGATACTACCAACATTTAATATATACCTAGCCGGTAATTGGTATTTAGCACATACTTCCTCTTTTTTCTTATTGTCGATTGGATGCTCGAATACAGGATCGCATCCTTGATAAACGACTTCTATTTTATCAGTGGGAATATGGAAATACTGGATAATGTCACGCTTGGTGCATTCGCTAATAGCGATTATCTTATCAGCATTTTCGCATGCTTTCCGGAATTTATATGTATATATTTTCCTGTCAATGAAATGATAGTATTGCGGGTATCTCAGGAAAATTAAGTCATGGATGGTTACAACGCTTTTAATATCACTTTTGTGAATATTCAGCGGAAGCTCATTGCTAAGGCCATGAAATATGCTGGCATTTTCTTTCTCTAGTTGGTGCGTAATCCCGAATATGCGCCATAGGGAGCTAAACTTCCTCCAGAAAGACGCGGCAGGGTAGGAAAGATGTAACTGTGGATACTTCTCAGTTAATATATCCAATCTTTTATTGTTGCGCTTTTGGGGAGCGTATAGGACATACTCATTCTCCGGACAAAAATGACATAATATATCCGCAATATAGCGGCTATAATTGCCTAATCCTGTGAAATTCTGTACAGCACGTTTTCCGTCGAAGCCTATTTTCATCTTTATTCCTTCAAGTGTTTCTACTTAGACTCTGAAATCCCGATAAGGTTTATTCAGATCCAAATAATGAAAATTATGTTGTCTTTGCCCGCTTTGTTTGGGAATGGTCATATAATCCCCATATTTTTGAGTCAGGTAAGTGTCGTATTCTTGTACTCCCCATACCTCTTCGCCTTCAAAAAGGACAGGGGTCGGAGTTCCTAAAATCTCCTTTGACATAATTCCTTTCATGCCATCATCGTAATCACAGACAAGAGAGCTTTTGTCAAAATCATATTTAGTCATTACCTTTTTGATTTTCTCTTGCACTTCTGTAAGTGTATAAAGTTTCCTGCATAATAACGGTATCCATGAACTCGGGCCTTTCCCATGTTTGTAAGGATCACGATGAATCAGGTATAACACACGTTTGTAGAATTCATATTTGGCAAAATGCATTCTTTGTGTCATACAGCTTTCTGGTGCTCCATCCAATGGAAATACATCGATATATACGCCACCTAAATATTTAAGATGCATACGTTCAATTAAAGTTGTGCCAGCATCCTGTATCTTGGCAAATGGAAGAGGATATTCTTTATCATTCTCTGCGCAAACGGCTTCATAGGGTTCGGGCAGCCATTCTTTGGCATTAGCCATTAGTAAGTCATAGTCAGTGCGAGGCATGCCAATATCCAGGTCGTCATCCCAAGGAATAAACCCTTTGTGACGAACGGCTCCCAACATGGTTCCTGCCATGATGTAATAGCGTAGATTGTGCTTTTTGCAAACCTTGTCTATAGCTAGTAGGTTCTTTAAAATGCGAAGCTGTAAAGGGCGTATGTCGTAAGTGGCCATATTTATTTGACTTTGATATTAATAAAGACTGGCTGGAATCAACTTCTGCGCCTGTTGGAAATCTTCTACAGTATCTAACTCGGCCGAAAAGAATTCGGTCGTGTCTATCACGTAAAAACTATGCCCTTGTGGAATCAGCCTTTCAAAAGCCCGTTCGTAGAATATGTTATCCAATCCTTCTATTGTAATCATAGTTTTTAACTCCTGAAATAGTGCCTTTGTATATGCAGTTGACATTTTCTCGATTCCTATAGACTCTCCGATGGCTTCGGAAATTGAGCAGACCTTACTAATCTCAACGACTTTTTGCTCTTCGTCTGCAATAACCTTTATTTCTTCCGCTCCTAGTTCATGACGATTGAGCGCCAATGCGTCAACTTTGTCTGAGCCAAGAATCTTTGTTACAATTTGAGGGTCGAACACGATGTCGCTGTCCAAAAGCAAAACCTCTTCTCCGTCAACATAGGGCTGAGTAAGCCATAGGGAATAGATATTGTTGGTCGACTCATATTTATCATTATAAATAAAAGTGATCTTTTGGGCGGGATAGTGTACCTGCAGAAAATCGACTATTTGTTGCTGACGATATCCTGTGACAATAATGAACTCATCAAAGCCATTTTGCATCAAGGCATCGAAAGCTCTTTCTAGCAAACAACGCTCTCCTATCTTCAGAAGGCATTTAGGAGTTGTATCGGTCAGCGGGCGCAAGCGTGAAGCTATTCCTGCGGCTAATATTATAGCTTTCATTTAGAGACTATTTCTTTGATTGTATCTATAACGATTCGGTTCTGTTCCGGACGTCCCAGCGTAATGCGCAGGTGAGTGTTTATATCTGGTTCATTCATAAATTTCACTTTATAGCTCTGTTCAGCAAAGGTCTTTTGTAAAGCCTCTTTCAGTTCTATCGGGTATTTGATTAAAATAAAATTGGCAACCGATTCATACACTTTGAATCCAGGCAACACGCCGATTTCCTTTTCGTAACGCTCACGGTCTTCGTTCATCAGTTTGGCGATGTTTCGGTAGTGTGCGTCCGATTTAAGAGCCGCAATGGCGATATCTTCGGATATCCGGTTATATCCCAAATATTTATTGCTGTATCTGCTGAATTTTTCCAGCTCCTTACTCATAAATCCGAATCCCATACGTAAACCGGGCAATCCATAAAACTTGGATAAAGTACGGGAAATAATCAAATTCGGATATTTATTAACCAGCTTTTTGATATAACTGGTATCAGTTGAAACAAAAGAAGCGTATGCTTCGTCTATCAGCACCACTGTTTGGCTGGGTACTTCTGCGAGCAGTTCATCCAATTCTTTTGGAGTTAAACCATTGCCGGTAGGATTATTGGGAGAAGCTAGTAAAAGAATCTTCGGATTCTCTTTCTGAATCATATCTTTTAGCGTCTCAAAGTCATATTTAAAAGTATTTCCGTCTTCGTAGAGAGGATATTGCAAAGTATGGCCATTTACCTCATCTGCAATTGATTTATAATACCACCATGAGAACTTAGGAATCAACATCGTTTTATTTCCATCTTCTTGAGTCAGAAAATAATGTACGGCTTGTTTCAGGATATCTTCCCCGCCGTATCCTAACAAAACTTGTGTTTCATCTATATCATAAAGTTCAGATAAGAAAACAGATAATATACTTTTCTTTCCTTCATCATAAATGCGGGTATAAAAACAAAGTTTATTTATATCGAAGTTTTTTAAAGCTTCTACTACTTCTTTTGATGGGCTGTAGTTAAATTCGTTTCGATCCAGAAAATTTAATTTCTTTTGTTCCATATTTTTTGTCTATTTTTTCTTTGTTAAATACTGGTCTATTCCTTTGGAGCACCAAGTACGTTTTTCGTCAATTGTTCGTTCTAGTATCTCGTTGTTAATATTAAATTGTGCTCGTGAATTATCTTGGTGATACAAGTGAAATACAATTCCTGCATTTTTGATGATGCGCTTACGAATTCCCGCATTGATAAGTCTGCAGGCAATCTCACTATCCTCCCGTCCCCAGCCGATCATATTTTCGTCATATCCGTTGACCATTAATAAGTCGCTTCTCCAAAAACCCATGTTACAGCCACGTACATATAATAGGTCGGTTTGGTGATAATTCTGTAAGAACCATGTTAGTAATTGACAGCGTATGCCATTGAGGCGGTTGTGTACTCCTTTGTTGCGGATTGAAACTTGAATACTACGTTCTGCTATTAGTCTTTTAGAAAGCTCTGGCTGTATATTGAGCCGGCTACCGCTTACAAAACTGTTTCTGCGTGCAAAACGTTTATGGTCCTTGATGAAATATTTATTTAAAATGATATCTCCGTCAATTTGTATCACATAGTCCATGTTAGCTCTTGCAATGGCTTTGTTTCTGATAACAGTTAGGCGAAATCCATTGTCTTCATGCCATACGTGTATGACTGGTACTGGTGATAGTTTTTTGAATTCTTCCACTATCATTTGGGTTTCTTTGCCGGAACCATCATCTGCAATCACTATTTCGTCAGGAAGTATTGATTGTCGAAGTACACTCATGAGGCATAGATCTAATGCCTTGGGAGAATTGTATGTCGAAATAATTAATGAAACTGTCATAGGTTTGGTTCGTTAGATTTCTTCAAGTCCGTTATTTGTTCTGGTTATTTTTTCTTCTTTTATTTTCTGCATAAAATCCCGGTGGTGAGGTTCCTCTTTTCGGGAAAGCTGTTTATGATATAGATGATAGGCAATAGCAGAAAATTTAATGATTTTTTTCTGTCTGCCTAAATTGACTAACCTCCAACTCAGCTCTTCGTCTTCATGCCCCCATCCTTGTAAGTTGTTGTCGTATCCATTAATAGCAATAAGGTCTTTTTTCCAGAAAGACATATTACATCCTTTCACCCTTCTTCCTGACATTTCTTTGCGAGTAGCAAACTGTGCAATTATGGGATAGAGCCGTAAAGCATTTGTTGGCTGCTTCATTACTAACTGAAGTTTATTGGTTATTGAAAATTTCCCTTTATCAAGTATAGATATAGTAGTTCTTGCATTGAGATTTGCCCGAGTCCCTCTAATAAAGCAACCTTGTTCCGCCATGCGTATGTGATCTTCAATAAAATGAGAACTGGCTACAATATCTCCATCGATTTGAATAATATAAGGGGCAGAGGCCTTTAATATAGCCCTGTTTAGTATAATTGTTTTACGAAAACCTTTGTCTTCGTGCCATTCATGTAATATTGGAATAGATGTTTTTTGTGCAAAATCACGTATAAGTTTTGCTGTCCTTTCGTCGGACCCGTCATCTGCAATAATAATTTCAGAAGGTAATATCGTTTGTCTTAAAATGCTGTTTAGGCAGAGTCTCAAAGCCTCTGGCCAATTATATGTAGCAATGATTAACGATATTGTGACTTCTTTTTTCATATTCCAAATATCTAACGAAGAATAAATGTGCAAATATACATTACTATCCGTAGAATAGCAATTATTTAGGGCTTTATTTCGTTTTCGTTAATAGTTCGTTTTCTAGTATTAAAGCTTTATTTAGCGTTTGGATTTTGTATATTGAGTAATCCCCTTGGCGCACCACGTTGCTTTAGAGGAGATTGTCTGCCGGAGTATCTCGTCGTTTTTGTTGACACTTGTGCGGGGGCGCATTGGATGGTATATGTGGAACATAATACCTGCAAATTTTATGATTCTTTTTTCGATTCCCAGATTGATTAACCTGCTCGCAAGTTCATTGTCTTCTCGTCCCCAGCCTGTCATTTCCTCATTATAGCCATTAACTTGTAGCAAGTCATTTCGCCAGAAGGCCATATTACATCCCCTTACATACAAAATGTCATCTTGCCGATACTTCTCTTGTAAGGAACTAAGACATGGTATATGTATTCCGTTCAATTTACTATGAGTACCTTTTGTGCATATTGATATATTAAAAGTTTGTGATGATAAGAGCCGTTCAGCAAGTTCTTTTTCTATAATAACTCGGCTACCACTTACAAAACTACCTTTGCGTGCAAACCAAATATGATCTTTGATAAAATCTTTGTGCAATATAACATCTCCATCTATCTGGATTATATAATCTTTGCTACTTTGAACTATGGCTTTGTTGCGAATTTGTGCAAGCCTAAATCCATTGTCCTCTTGCCATACATGTATGATAGGCACCGATGTTTTTTTTCTTATATTGTCTATTAAATCTCTGGTGTCTTGTTTTGAGCCATCGTCCGCAATAATGATTTCGTTAGGAAGAACAGATTGGACTAGAACGCTTTGTAAACATAAGTTTAGAGCTTCTGGCCAATTATAGGTTGGTATGATTACTGATACACTGATTTCCTTTTTCATGCTGCTAAATTTATGCTGTTCTTTTGAATTTAAACTAATATGCGAAATTACATAAAAAACTTGAATCGATAGAATATATCTTTGTTTTTAGGTAATATATGGTTAATTTTAGGGAAATCATTTGCGACTTGTCTTCGATAATATGTACTTTTGTAAAATAATCAAATAATCACTTATAGTAGAGGATAAAACGTGATGGCGAAAGAAAAAATAGCCTTGGTTGCCATTAGATATGGAAAAGATATCAATGGCGGTGCAGAGTATCATTGCCGAATGTTAGCCGAGAGACTAGTTGATGATTATGATGTTGAGGTTTTTACAACCTGCGTTCGTAATTATAACACCGGAATGAATGAACTTCCTGAAGGTGAAGAGAATATTAATGGTGTGTTGATTCGCCGTTTCAAAGCTGCCCCGCTTGATCGGGAAAAGCATAAGTTGTATTCTAAAGAAGAAAAAACTGCGCGAAAGTGGAGGCGTTTTTTGTTTCGTATCGGAATTTTGAAATATTTGGCTAATGTATTTCCTGTATGGAGATGTAAACATGAGGCAGAATTGAACTCTTTTTTGAGTTATCCTTTTTATTCTCCTGATATGCGTAAATTTATACGTGATAATAAGGATGAGTATAAGGTGTTTATTCCTGTAAATATGGCTGAGCCTACTACATTTTTTACGGCTATTGAAGCTCCTGAAAAAACGATATTGATTCCTACAATGCATAATCAAGGAATTTTCTTTAAAGCTATTCAAACGGAGGTGATGACAAATGTTGCATATATTGGCTTTAATGTAGAAGCAGAACAGAAATTGGCTGAAAACGTTTTTGGTAAACATTTGTCTCCCCATGGAATTATTAGTGTTGGGATTGAAGAAACAAAGCCGGCTTCATGGGTAAAAACTCAAAAGAAATACAAACTTCCCGAAGATTATCTGTTGTATATTGGGCGCGTTGATCCCAATAAAATGGGAAAAATATTTGATTATTTTATAAGTTATAAAGAGAAATGCCCTCAGAGCTCACTCCAATTGGTCTTGGTAGGAGGTATTAATTTCGACCGATTACCTTTTGAACATCAGGATGTAATATATACAGGTTTTGTAAGTGATGAGGAAAAAATGGTCATATTGCAACATGCTAAAATTGTGATAAACCCATCAAAGTTTGAAAGTCTCTCATTGATATTACTGGAAGCAATGAACCAAGGGAAGCCTATGATTGTAAATGGAGAATGTGAAGTTTTGAAAGAACACTGTGTAAAGAGTGATTATGCGGCTCTGTACTATACAGCGAAAAGTGATTTTATTGCAAAACTTTACAAATTGGATATGTCAGAGTCTTTGAGGTTGGAGATGGGGGAAAGGGCTGTAAAATATGTGCAGGAAAATTATAATTGGCCTGTTATCTTGGCGAGATTAAAAGAAAATATAAAAAAAATTGATATATAATGAAAGAAAAAATCGCTTTTGTCGTAGTTCGTTATGGTAAAGATATTAATGGTGGGGCTGAATATCATTGTCGTATGTTGGCAGAAAGATTAGTAGATGATTATGATGTTGAGGTACTTACTACTGGTGTAAAAGATTATATAAAAGGAGGGAATGATATTGCTGATGGTGTAGAATTTATTAATGGAGTACGGGTGCGTCGTTTTAAAGTTGAGCCGGTTTCAGGTGCGTCAGAATGGGAGCTCCAGAAGAAAGCAAAGCCTGTGCGACGCTTGAGAATGTTTCTTTATCGTATTGGATTATTGCGATTACTCTCATATTTTGTTCCTGTTTGGAAGTGGCAAAGCGGTAAAGAATTGGAGGCCATGAAAAGAAGTGTTTTTTATTCTCCTCAATTGCATCGATTTATAAAGGAACACAAAGACTTTTATAAGGCTTTTATACCTATAACAGTAGACTTTGTCCCGTTTTATTATACTGCTATTTTAGCAGGTGAAAAGAGTATCGCAATTCCGACTATGCATTATGCGAAAGTTTCTTTTAAAGCTTTACTGACTGACGCATTTTCGCGTTTTGCGTATGTCGGTTTTAATACGGAAGCCGAACAAAAATTAGGTGAACATATTTTTGGAAAGGCGCTTGGGAAGCATGGGATAATTAGTGTGGGTATTGAGTCTGTAAGGCCGGCTGACTGGAAGGAAACAAAAACAAAATACTCTTTACCTGATAAATATTTATTATATGTGGGACGTATTGATAAAGGTAAAGTGAATGATGTTATAGTTTATTTTTCTAAATATAAAAGAAAATATGAGGATTCGGTTTTGAAATTAGTGATGGTTGGAGGGTTATTTGATGAAGTTGCAAGTGCTCCTGATGTGTTATATACGGGGTTTGTGTCTGATGGGGAAAAGGTTTCTATAATTCAACATGCGGATCTCGTTGTGAATCCGTCACGATATGAGAGTCTGTCATTAATCCTTTTAGAAGCACTAAGTTTAGGGAAGCCAATGTTGGTAAATGGACGCTGTGCAGTTTTGAAAGAGCATTGTAAATTGAGTAATGGTGCAGTGGATTATTATATGAATGAGCGGCAGTTTGTTTCTAAGTTGCATAAGATCGAAAATTCGTTAGGACTGAAAGAACAGATGTCTGATCTAGGTAAGAGATATGTTGCGGAAAATTACGACTGGGTATTGATTATGTCTCGTTTAAAAAATGCGATAGAGTCTATTCCATCGCGATAGGCTATTGTGCAAAGCTATTGACTGATTAAGAAGTTCCTTTCTTAATCAGTCAATAATTGTTTCTTTGTTTTTTAGATACAAAGAAATGGTATTTATAATTGAGGACTTTGTTGGAAACTATAACTTCTTAAAAATTTATTTGTGTTAGTTTGTCGAATAGTTGAATCCATTTGCGACCAATATTGTCAATGGAGTATTCTTTTGATTTAGTGATAACGTTTTTTTGCATTGTTTTTTGTAACTGTATGTTCTTTAATAGTTTGATGAGGGTTTTTGCGTATTCTCTGGACTTAAAAGGAGGGATGATAAATCCGTTGATGCCTGAAGGGGAAAGGATTGTTTTTACTCCATCTGAACATCCATAAGCAATGGGTATAACCCCGTTTGCTTGTGCTTCTGTTAGACAGAGCGGCCAACCTTCAGTAGTTGAAGTTAGGCACAATATAGCAGCATTTTTATAGAATTCATCAACATTGGTGCTATGCCCCATAAAATAGATATGTTGTGAACCTAATTGTGTTACTGTTTTTTCTAGCTTTTTCTTTTCAGGTCCTTCCCCGACTAGTAACAACTCCCAATCAGGGACTTGTTTGTATATCTTGTCCCATATGTGAATTAGTCGATCTATTCGTTTGTCTGGATAGGTCATTCTTCCAACAAAGATTAATTGTTTCTTTTTATCTAAATTAGGTTGGTTGACTATCCTTTCGGGATTATGAATCACGAATAATTTATTGTTTGACTTGTCTAATTTTAGTTCTTTTATAAATTGATCTTTATACTCTTCGCATAGGACTAAAAATGCATCTACCTGACTGTATGTGTTAATGTAGGAGTTTAATACTATCTTTTTATATTTCTTAGTTATTCGAAATTTGATATTACGAATGTATTTCCACTCTAATCTTTTGAGTAGGGGGCGGTTGGCTGTGTGTCTCTCTGTTTCAGAGATCTCTATATAAGTTGCCTCGCAAAAAGGTTTCCCATGGAAAGAGAATATGAATTTACATGATAATGCTTCTTTTTTTAGCAAGGGAAGGTACGGTAGTTCATCTCCTTGAATAATAAAGATTCTGATATTGTATTCTTTTATTTTTTCTAAGATGAATTGAGCGTTGTTTGTAGAATGCTGTTCTTTCTTATCAGGCAATTCTATTATGGTAATGTATTTCCTTGTGTTATCTGATAGTTTGTCTTGAAATTGATTCCAAGTGAAAACAATAGATTTATATTCATGGTGAGAGGCGTATTCTGCAATGTCAATAGTAATTCTTTCAGCCCCTCCATATGGGAAATTTTTATGTAAAAAGGCGATGTTTTTAATCATATTTACGGTGTTAGTTTTTAAGACATATTTATTGGCGACAATTTTAATACAAAGATATTTAAGTTTTTATAGATTGCACTTATTATTATAAGATTTTCTATATCTTTGTATATTTAACATTTTAGAAATGAAAAAGCTGTCGATTATAACAATTAATTTGAACAATTTTGAGGGGCTGCAGGTTACAATGAATAGTGTGTTCCAGCAATCCTATTCAGATATTGAATATATCATTATTGATGGTGGAAGCGTAGATGGGAGCATTGAATTTATAAGAAAAAATGCAGATAGAGTTGATTACTGGATTTCAGAGCTAGACGCTGGGATTTATAATGCTATGAATAAGGGGGTGCTGCGAGCAACCGGTGAATATGTTTTGTTCTTGAATTCTGGCGATTATTTGGCAGATAATGATGTGCTTTCATTTATGTCAAAAGAACTAACCGGTGAAGAATTGGTATATGGAGATCTATATGAAGGAGTGGAAGGGCAAGGAACTCTAACTATATTTCCTGATATATTAACTGTTCGTTATATGATGCAATATTATCTAGGGCATCCTTCTACATTTATAAAACGATGTTTATTTGAAAATGATTTGTATTCTGAGGACTTGAAAATTGCTGCAGATTGGGAGTTTTTTTTAAAAAAAATAGTGGTTGAAGGTTGTTCCTATAAGCATGTGAATAGGACTGTATCTATTTATAATTTGGATGGGTTGAGTGCTACTGCTGTAGGAGTAGGAGATAGCGAACGCATATTGATTCTAAGTAGATTATTCTCTCCTATTTTATATAATGAGATGAAATATTTAATCGAGATTGAAAAATCCCCTTTTGTCGAGTTGATTCCTAAATTGAGTGAAACGAAAAGGTTTCAATATAAAATGAAAAACTTGGTTGCATTTTTGCTTAAAGTGGAAAACTTTATAGTGCATAGGAAATAATAGAACAACTTTAAATATTTAGGGATGAAACAAGCATTGAGCAGGTTGTATGAGAATATTCACGTAAAAATTCTATCAATTGATTATTTAAAGATTCTATCTAATAGGTTAGTAGTTTATATTCTCCTAATAATTGCATTTTTGATTAGTATAAGTCAATTAAATCACAGTGTATCAACATGGCATGTTGATGATTGGAGTGTTAAACTTCATAGGCTTGAGGATGCTATGTTATTGGCAATCCCTATCTTATTTCTTTGTAAAAAACGTTTTGTTTTTTTGTATTTACTTTTAGTTAATATTTATCTATTGTCTATAATTTGGTATTTTCGTACCTATGGCACAATAATGCCTTTGTCTTCTTATTTAATGTTCGATAATTTGAATGGTTTATTGCCTTGTATAGTAGACTCTATTCATTTTAAGGATGTATATGTTATATTGCCATCTGTTTTTTTTATGGCACTATATTCATTGATGTATGCTAGGATAGGTATAAATTGGCGTTTAAAACTTCATGTATTTTTTATTGCTGTATTATTTACCACAGGATTAGTTTCATCATCTTACTTGTTTGGTAGAAATGGTTTTTATGATACTCCATTATTCTTTTTTGGCATTGAACAAGTGAAAAGTTTTAAAGAATATGGAATTGTTAATTTTTGGATATATCAATTTTATTTTTATAAAGGAGTATCGAAATCAGAGGAGAATTATGCAAGGAAGTTTATGGAGAATTTATATCAAGATAATCATGAGATAAAATATTACTCTACTGTACATAATAAAAACTTAATTGTTATTTTGGTTGAATCGTTACAGAGTTGGCCTATAGGGTTGAGTGTAAAAGAAGTGGATATTACACCTAATATTGATAGTTTGTTGTTGAAAGAAAATACAGTTTATTTTCCTAAAGAGGTGCCACAGGTGAAAGATGGGAGGTCTAGTGATGCGCAGTTGCTTATTAATACGGGACTGTTGCCTTTAACGACAGGAGCTGCATCTGCTATGTGTACATCTGACTCTTTTTTATCATTACCTATGGCGCTAAAAGAGAAGGGATATTCTACTGCTTCTTATGTTTGTGATAATAAGCACTATTGGAATCAAGAAGCGATGACTCATGCTTATCATTTTGATTATTTATATGATTGTTTGGGAGGTGATAATGGCATTAAGGGGGCTGATGAAAGTCTTTTTAGAAAGTCTATGCCTATATTGAAACAGATGCAGCCTCCTTTTTATGCGCAGCTGGTAACTCTTTCTAGTCATTCTCCTTATAGTGATTCTCCTATTAATACACCTTTGGAAGATATGACTTTTGAAAGTAATGAAGTTAAATATTATTTGACTGCTATTCAGTATGTTGATCGTTGTATTGGGGAATTTATTGTGAATTTGAAGAAAGAGGGATTGTATGATAATAGTGTTATTATCATTACAGGCGATCATGAACAAGTGACCTATAATAAATATGAGGGACGTGAACAGATGTGTGTTGAGGATTGTTTTGTTCCTTTTATTATTGTGAACTCTCATTTGGCTTCGAAACAGGTAGATAAGGTTATTGGTCAGATGGATATATATCCATCTTTGTTGAATTTGATGGGGTGTTGCGATTATTCGTTTATGGGTTTAGGTGAAAGCGTTTTTGGAGATAGTATAAGTAATTACGCTACTTATCGAAATGGAATGTCGGCTGGAGGAGAAGAAGTGTCTGATATAGTTAAAAGATATAGGATGGAATGTTGGAAAGTCTCTGATATTTTACTTCGTATGGATTATTTTGGAAGCTGTAAATGAAAATAGATTGTTAGGTGGTTGAATGTTTATCTATTTAGTAGTATTCTTGATGCCATCAGATTTTATTTGCAAGCTATGGTGATTGATTTTTTTTAAGATACTCGGAGTTTTTTGTGTGTGAATTAGAAATATAATCTCTATATTTGTGCAATATATGTGTATCAATTTTATTTATTGGGATGAATGGTGTATATAAGTTGATATGGGATTCTCTTTTCTTCGGCTATTCTGTAGGGAAAATCGATTTGTCCGTCGCTGATAAAAGTCTTCTTAGTAGGATTTTAAATGAATCTAAAGTTAGAGGCTATAAGTTGATCTATGTCTTTTTACCTTATTCAGAGACATTAAGCGATGATTATTTGAGAGAATATAATGGTTTATTGGCTGATGTTAAAGTTCTTTATCGATGTGGAATTAAAGATGTGGATAGAAGTACTGTTGTGTTGGAGGAATATGATGGATGTGCTGACGGCTTGTATCCTTTGGCTTATGCTAGTGGCGCATATTCTCGTTATTTGACAGATAAAAACTTTTCGAAGGAGATCTTTTATCGGTTATATAGAAAATGGGTTGATAATTCTTTGAATAAACAATTGGCGGATAAAGTTTTTGTTTATAGAAGGGAAGAGATGATTGCTGGTTTTGTTACATTGAAGTTCTGTGAAAATAGTGGATCTATTGGTCTTATCGCTGTTGATCGTGCTTTTCGAGGAGCATCAATCGGTAGTCGTTTAATTGATAGTTGTAAAAGATGTGCGTTTAATAATGATATAAAAATCCTTTCTGTGGCGACGCAATTGAATAATAATATTGCTTGCTCATTTTATGAGAAGAATGGATTTGTAAAATCGCAAATCATGAATATTTATCATTTTTGGTTGTAATATATGATACCATTTAATAAACCTTATTTAACAGGAAGGGAGCTTGAATATATTCAAGAGGCTGTAATCAAAGGGAAGCTTTCTGGGAATGGGTATTTTACGAAGAAGTGCCAAGCATTTATAGATGAAAGGTATGGCTTTCGTAAAACTCTCTTAACTACCTCGTGTACGGATGCTTTAGAAATGGCTGCTATTTTAGCGGGAATAAAGGAAGGTGATGAGGTTATAATTCCTTCATATACATTTGTGTCAACTGCTTTAGCTTTTGTTCGACAAGGTGCTAAAGTGGTTTTTATAGATTCATCGTCTGATGAACCTAATATGGATGTAAGGCAATTGGAGAGTTTAATTACTTCTAGAACCCGAGCGATTGTGCCAGTACATTATGCTGGTGTTGCATGTGATATGGATGCTGTTATGCTGATTGCGGAAAAGTATAACCTTGTGGTTATCGAAGATGCTGCACAAGCTATTGATTCATATTATGTGTCTTTAAATAAGGGAAGGAAAGCTTTGGGGGGAATTGGTCATATGGGATGTTTTTCTTTTCATGAAACTAAAAATGTTATATCAGGAGAAGGGGGGCTATTGGCTATAAATGATGAACGTTTTATTAAGCGATCGGAAATAATATGGGAGAAAGGGACAAATCGAGCGGAATTTTTTAGAGGAGAAGTCAATAAATATGGTTGGGTAGATGTGGGAAGTTCTTTTTTGCCATCTGAACTGACTGCTGCATTTTTATATGCCCAATTGGAGTCAATCGATATGATACAGAAGCGGAGAAAAGATTTGTGGGAAAAATATTATGAGAAATTATTGCCATTTGCAGGAGATGCATTCCAACTTCCATTTATTGAAGATTATGCCACAAATAATGCTCATATGTTTTATCTTGTTTGTGATTCATTAGACCGCCGTAGTGAGATTATAGATTATTTAAAGGAAAATGGAATTTTGTCTGTTTTTCATTATCAAAGTTTGCATAGTAGTCCTTATTATATAGATAAACATGATGGTAGAAAGTTGCCGCAAGCAGATCGTTACTCTGAAACTTTGGTTCGTTTGCCAATGTATTATGAGTTAGAGTTTAGCGAGATAGAATTAATTTGCGATTTGATAAAAAAAATGATATGAGTTCCATAAAAATATTGAATTTGGCAACTTATGATTATGGTGGTGCGGGAATGGCGTCTATCTGTATAAATGATTTGCTTAATGTGGCTGGTTTTGAATCTAAATTGATGGTTTCTGAGAAAAAAACAGAATTGCCTAATGTAGTAAAATGTAGGTTGTATTCAAAGAATCCGATATCTTCTAAGATGTATAGAATGTGGGCTAGAGCAGAGAATAAGAAGTGGCGAAAAATTGTATCTGATTATGGGTTTATAAATAAAACCGTTTTTGCTCCTCAAAGCTCTTATGCATCTGCAAAATCAATTCTGTCTCAATTGGGTTTTATTCCAGATTTAATATTACTTCATTGGGTTAGCTATTTTATTACTCCTGTCATTATAAATGAATTAAAAAAAATGACTGGTGCTAAAGTAGCTTGGCTAATGTTGGATAATTCTCCAATAACTGGTGGCTGTCATTATCCTTTTAAGTGTGTAGAGTATCAGTTTAAATGTGAGAGCTGTCCATTATTTCGGATAAAAAATACCTTAGCTCAAGAGCATTTGTCTTTCAAACTAAAGTTATTGCCTAAAGACTTGGAGTTTTGGGGAACCTCATCAGATGTGTTGAGAGCTAAGAAATCTGCTTTAGGAAAATTGCGAAATGCGAGAGCTATGCTTTTCCCTATTAATGAATCGTTAATATCAAATATTTCTAAAGAAGAATCACGTATGTTGTTGAGGTTGCCAATGGATAGAAAAATAATACTTATTGGTTGTACAGATCTTAGCGATATACGGAAAGGTGGAGAATATTTATTGTCTACACTGATTTTGTTGAGAGAACGTTATCCAGAGTGGTATTCTAATGTATCTTTGTTGTTGGTAGGAGATAATCAGAGTGAATCTTTTGGAAATATTGGCTATGAAGTCTATGCTTTAGGGAGGCTTTCTCTTTCTGAGTTAATGCGGGCTTATAATGCTGCGGATTTCTTTTTGAGTACTTCGGTTGAAGATTCAGGGCCATTAATGATTAACCAAGCGATTGCATCTGGTACTCCTGTTGTCTCTTTTAATATAGGTGTGGCAGAAGATCTTGTTTTTAATGGTAAAACTGGGTATAAGGCTCAATTAGGTGATATAGAAGGGTTGCTGCATTGTGTTGTTGATATGTTGTCGCTTTTGGAACAGAAAGAAGATGAAATATCTTGTAATTGCAGACATCTGTTTAAGGAGAAGTCTTCAGAATTATCTATATTGTCTTGTATTCAGAGTGTAATGTCTAAAAAATAATAGATTTGTAAAAAAATAGTTATGCCACAGCTGTCGATTATAACAATTAATAAGAACGATGCGGAAGGTTTGAAAAGAACCTTGGAATCCATCTGGGATAAGCAAGTATTTAAAGATTTTGAACATATTATTATTGACGGAGCTTCAACTGATAGAAGTGTTGATGTGATAAAAGAGTATGAATCAAAATTAGCATATTGGATATCTGAACCTGATAATGGAATTTATAATGCTATGAATAAGGGAATTGTTAAAGCGCAAGGAGATTATTTATTATTCTTAAATTCTGGTGATTGGTTGGAGGATGATATATTGTCGCAGGTGTTTAAGGAAGGTTTGACGGAAGATATTGTTTATGCCGATTTTTATTGGTATTATAATGAGGATAAAATAGTTCCAGAATTATATCCTGATGAATTAACCGTACCATTTATGCTAACTCATTCTTTGGGGCATCCCTCTTCTTTTATAAAAAGAGTATTATTTAAAGATATGCTGTATGAAGAAAAATATCGAATAATTTCTGATTGGGTGTTTTTTGTAAGAAAAATTTTATTGTGTAATTGTTCTACAAGGCATTTAAATCTTGTCACTTCGTATTTTAATATGTATGGTATAAGTACAGACCCGAATAGTCGAGATTTAGTTTTGCGGGAGCAGGCTGATTTTTTTGAATATGGATTTCCTCATTCTATATGTGATCTTTCTCGTACTATATGTAATCTTTCTCGTGAACTTGAAAATTATGAAAAAGCATTAGATATTTTGTCTAAACACAGGGTGATACAACTTGTAGAGTCGACTTGGGTTCAAAGGAAAGCTCGGCAATGTATAAAACTATTATTTAAACTAGAAAAAATATTAGGGAAGAATAAACATTAAAAGACCACTTTCTAAAATTTATTTAATTTGCAGGGTAGCGATATCAAAATAATTTCGTCCATTGTGCAAACTTGACAGAAACGTATCTAGTGTCATGTTGTATTTTACCGCCAAGTACGGGAGTTGCATTATTTAGGTTTGAAAATCCCAGAAAACGCGCTTTATGGTTGGTTCAAACTCGCTAAGTTATCCTATTATACAAGTAACAAGGAGAAAGACCTAAAAGAGTTACTACTCAATTGCTGGAAACGCAGAAACTCCCAAAGAAATTTAATAATATTTTAATGAAAAGCATTCTATAATAAAAGGAATTGCTATAGCTCTAATAAGGCTATAGCGATTCCTTGCTCGTACAGATACTTTGGGGGCTTACGTAAGAGGGGTAGTTCAAACTATACCTTAAAATTGAAGTTTATAGTAGATGAAAACAAAATGGATAGTTAAGAAAGGATAAAATCCCTTCAGAAGGGCTAATTGCTCTTTCTTGAATATAAAATATTCGTTTCTCATATTCTCATAAATAGATGGTAAATATCAGATAATTAGCAAGGTAAGCTATGAGAAATGTTTTTAAAATTGGCATTTCTCATAGTTTCACTCGCAAATAGACCTTAATTTGGCTTATTTCTCATACCCGTTGAATTTATTTCTCATAATATCCCGGAGCTGGTACATAAATTGGTTGTGTGGGTTTACCTATATTCTGTAAGTTGCCTTGCGCTTTTAGGCGACGAATCTGTCTGCTGGCCATGCTTTGAGTGAAGCAGCAAAGTGACTGCATATTACTACGGGTCAATACGGGGTGGATTGCAAAATAAGCAGTGAGCTTCTTGTCGATCTCTTCTTCTGAAAGAGAGGCCGAATGTGGCTTGTATTTCGAACGTCGTAAGTGACTGCTCATGCATAAACTTTTTAAATCTCTGTCCGACTGAAAGTTAATGGACTTTAGTCTCACTTTATCTGCACGAGTGGTAAGCGAATGTACGGGTTCAGTAGCTTGTAATGTAACCTGAAAATAACCGATTCCATCCAGATGTACTCGTTCTCCTTCGCATAGGTGGTTTCCCATGCATCTGCTTAATTCCATTAGCATTGCTTCTACTTCTGCTTTTCCAAAAGTGGTTGCCATGTGGATTTCTCTTGCCAGTTTTTGAGTGGTCACATGCTGAAAGTTAACTACTCGTGGATGATAACTAGGTTCTTCTCCTTCTTTCTCCGGTTGGGGATTCTTATAAAACTCGAATTGTATTGCCATCTTTGTTTTAGTTTAATGGTTGTTTATATGTTATATACCTGATGCGCTTAGTACATCTTGCCTTTATCCTTTTATTATTTAACCGACATCCTAACCGTTCTACTCCAGTGAACGGTTCTTTTCACTCTAGTAGACAGATCTTTTTACTGTAGTGAACAGGTCTGTGCACTCTAGTGGAACGAGTGGGATGGTCTTTCAAAGATACAACATTATTGGGTGGAAAACAAGTGATTAAGCTATTGTTTACATGAAAATGATAGTTCAATATTGTGTAAAATAAGGTTGCTCAATGAGTGGGGCGAATAGTTGGTGGTTGACTATGAGAAATACCTTGAGATACTATGATGAATAGACGTTTTTTGAGGAAAAATGAAAGGTAAAGTATGAGAAATGCCAATCTTAAAAACGTTTCTCATTGTGTACTGTTTTGATTATGTGGTCTTTATCTAAAACTTATGAGAATATGAGAATAAGAATTGCGAAATCTTTTCTAGTGGCGGGGATAAGTGTGTTGTAAAACTTGTTTGTACGGGATATTAACCGTACATTTGTCTGTGGTAATAATCGCCCTACAAACACATGCAGGACAAATAAATAAAGAAATGAGAGTAACATTGGTAAGAGACGATGGCAAGGCGAACACTATGCGTACGTTAAGAATCGAACAGCTCGTAGAGCAAATGAAAGTGGAAACCAAATCACAGCCCGTCTCAAAAATGAGAGAAGTCCTGCCTTTTATGATTCCAGGTGACAAAAATGACTATGTGCAGAAAGTGCCGAAGTTGCTGCCTGCAGCAGCCTTTTTTCGCAAAGACGGCATAACGACCATGAGTGAATACAACGGAATTGTGATGATTCAGGTGAATAACTTGTCGGGGTATATGGAAGCGAATGAAGTGAAGGAACGGGTGAGGGAGTTTCCGCAAACTTATTTGGCTTTCACCGGTTCTTCCGGAAAATCGGTGAAAGTATGGGTACGCTTTACCTATCCTGATGATTGTTTGCCGAACACTCGTGAACAGGCGGAGCTTTTCCATGCACATGCCTATCGGCTGGCAGTGAAGTTTTATCAACCCCAGCTTCCTTTTGATATTGAACTGAAAGAGCCTTCATTGGAACAGTATTGTCGCTGGACTTTTGACCCGGATTTGTATTTTAATCCTGAAGCAATGCCTATTTATATGCAACAGCCTGTAAGTATGCCGAGTGAGACAACTTATCGCGAACGAGTGCAAACGGAAACTTCACCACTGCAACGGCTTGCACCCGGCTATGAGAGATGTGGTGCACTTTCTTTGCTTTTCGAGGCAGCTTTTGCACGTGCATTGGATGAAGAGGCAGGCTATCAGCAGGGAGGGGATAAGCAATCTCTGTTGATTCATCTGGCGGAACATTGTTTTCGTGCCGGTATTCCTGAAGAAGACACGGTGCGATGGTCTCGTGCTCATTATCATTTGCCGAAGGATGAGACATTGATTCGGGAGACTGTACGGAATGTATATCGGACTTGTGAAGGATTTGCAGATAAGAGCAGCCTGTTACCGGAACAATTGTTTGTCATGCAGATGGATGAGTTTATGAAACGGCGTTATGATTTTCGTTTCAACCAACTGGCATCACAGGTGGAGTGCCGTGAGCGGAATAGTTTTGATTTTTATTTTCGTCCGGTGGATAAACGATTGATGGCAAGTATTGCAATGAATGCACATTATGAAGGGCTTAAACTTTGGGATAAAGACGTTGTGCGTTATCTGAATTCGGATCATGTACCGGTTTATCAACCTATCGAAGAGTTTCTTTATGACCTTCCTCGTTGGAACGGTAAGGATTATATTGGCAATTTAGCCAAACGGGTTCCTTGTGACCATCCTTATTGGACTCAATTGTTTCGTCGCTGGTTTCTTAGTATGGTCGCACATTGGCGTGGGATGGGTAAGAATCATGCGAATAGCACTTCGCCTATATTGATCGGCCCGCAAGCTTATCGTAAGTCTACATTTTGCCGCTTGATCTTGCCGCCATGTTTACAGGCATATTATACGGACAGTATCGATTTCAGCCGGAAACGGGATGCTGAACTGTATTTGAATCGCTTTTTATTGATTAATATGGATGAGTTCGATCAGATTGGCATCAATCAGCAGTCTTTTCTCAAGCATATTCTGCAAAAGCCTGTCGTCAATACGCGACGTCCGAACGCTTCGGCAGTGGAGGAACTCCGCCGGTACGCTTCTTTTATCGGTACAAGTAATCATAAGGATCTGTTGACGGATACTTCCGGTAGTCGCCGTTTTATCGGTGTCGAGGTAACGGGAGTGATTGATGTTGTCCGCCCTATTGATTATGAACAATTGTATGCGCAGGCAATGGCGCTGCTGCATAGTAATGAACGCTATTGGTTTGACGAAAAGGAGGAGGCGATTATGACAGAGGCTAATCGGGAGTTTGAGCAGTCTCCGGCGATTGAGCAATTGTTTCAGGTATATTACCGGGCAGCGGAAGAGGAAGAAGAGGGAGAATGGTTGCTTGCTGCAGATATATTGCAGCGGATACAAAAAGCAAGTAAAATGAAATTTTCTTCCGGGCAAGTTAATTATTTCGGGCGTATCTTGCAGAGATTGGGAGTAAAGTCGTTCAGGAAAACGCGCGGGGTTTATTATCATGTGGTGCCTGTTGAGTAAGGATGATGATGAAATAATGTATAGTAGATGGCTTTTATTATTTTATAATAATTATCTTTGCGTAATAACGTGAGATGTATGAAGACTATGATAAGAAATCCTTTTATAACAAGCGGCTATGTCTCTGCTGATTATTTTTGCGATCGCCGTTTTGAGAGCGAACAGTTGGTGCGCGAGGTGATGAATGGGAATAATTTGGCTCTTGTTTCTACCCGGCGAATGGGAAAGACAGGGCTGATCCGTCATTGCTTTCAGTTTCCTGAAATTAAACAGGGTTACTATACCTTTTTTATTGATATATATGATAGCCGCTCATTGCGTGATTTGGTCTTTGCACTTAGTAAGGAGATTCTGGAAGTGCTGAAACCTGTGGGGAAGAAAGCTTTGCAGAGCTTTTGGGAATGTGTGAAATCTTTGCAAGCCAGTATCTCTTTTGATGTGAATGGTATGCCTTCTTTGAATTTGGGGCTAGGGGATATACAAGCTCCGGCTACTACACTCGATGAAATCTTTCGGTATTTGGAACAGGCGGATAAACCTTGTCTGGTTGCAATTGATGAATTCCAGCAGATTTCCGGATATGTAGAGAAAAATGTGGAAGCTACTCTTCGGACCTATGTGCAACATTGTAATAATGCACGTTTCATTTTTGCAGGGAGTCAGCGGCATGTGATGGGAAATATGTTTTTAACGCCTTCCCGGCCTTTTTATCAAAGTGTATCAATGATGCATTTGGAAAGTATTCCTTTAGAAGAATATATTCGTTTTGCAGGTACTCATTTCAAGCGTGCGGGCAAAGAAATAGAAGAAAACGCTATTATTTCGATTTATCAACAGTTTGAGGGAATCACATGGTATATACAAAAAGTGTTGAATACGCTTTATGACATGACTCCGGAACAGGGAGTCTGTAGAGTTGAAATGGTGCCAGGCGCTATTCGGCAGATTATTGATTCATTCAGATATACTTATTCGGAGATTCTTTTTCGTTTGCCGGAAAAACAAAAGGAGTTGCTGATTGCTATCACTAAAGAGGGAAAGGCTAAAGCTGTCACTTCCGGTGCTTTCATTAGAAAATACAGACTGGCTTCTGCTAGTTCAGTCCAAGCAGCACTAAAAGGGTTACTGGAAAAGGATTTCGTGACTCAGGAAATGGGAATCTGTCAGATATATGATCGTTTTTTGGGAATTTGGCTGAAAGAGAATTATTAAGTCATTTTTCATTTATTGAAGAACGCTTTTCGATAAATCGCGTTAATAATTAGCTGAAACTGCTGTCTGTTAATCAGTTTTATTGTATCTTTGCGGTCTTAACTTTTTTAATGGTAAATAATGAAGGAATTTCTACAACTAATGCGACGTTTTGTGTCGCCTTATAAGAAGTATATCGGCTGGGCTGTTTTGCTGAATATTTTGTCTGCTGTATTCAATGTATTCTCATTTACTTTTTTGATTCCTATCTTGAGTATTCTGTTTAAAACAGAAGGAGCGGATAAAGTGTACCATTTTATGGAATGGGGTAGTGGAGATTTAGCGGATGTTGCCAAGAATAACTTCTATTATTACATATCTCAGATGATCGTGGATAATGGTCCCACTATGGCTCTTATATTCTTGGGACTGTTCCTGATGGTAATGACATTGTTTAAAACTGGTTGTTACTTTGCTTCTTCAGCCGTGATGATTCCATTGCGTACAGGAGTGGTACGTGATATTCGTATTATGGTGTATGCTAAGGTTATGCGTCTGCCGATGTCTTTCTTTTCGGAAGAAAGAAAGGGAGATATTATAGCTCGTATGAGTGGTGATGTGGGGGAAGTGGAAAATTCCATCACTAGTTCATTGGATATGTTGATGAAAAGTCCAATTCTGATTATTATATATTTTGTGACATTGGTTACGGTTAGTTGGCAGTTGACACTCTTTACTATCGTTGTATTGCCGGGAATGGGTTGGCTGATGGGAGTAGTCGGAAGAAAACTGAAACGCCAGTCATTGGAGGCGCAGTCGAAATGGAGTGATACGATGTCGCAATTGGAAGAAACACTGGGAGGCTTGCGCATCATCAAGGCTTTTATTGCGGAAGATAAAATGATTAACCGCTTCACCAAATGTAGCAACGAGCTCCGGGATGCGACAAACAAGGTTGCCATACGTCAGGCTATGGCTCATCCGATGAGTGAGTTTTTAGGAACAATCCTGATTGTAGCCGTATTGTGGTTTGGAGGTACATTGATTTTGGGACAGAATGCAAGCATCGATGCTCCTACATTCATCTTCTATATGGTTATCTTATATAGTGTAATCAATCCGTTGAAAGACTTTGCTAAAGCTGGATACAACATTCCGAAAGGTTTGGCTTCCATGGAACGTGTTGATAAAATCCTGAAGGCAGAGAATAAGATTAAGGAAATTCCGAATCCGAAACCGTTGAAAGGTTTGTTTGATAAAATAGAATTTAAAGATATCTCTTTCAGCTATGATGGTAAGAGAGAGGTGCTGAAACATGTAAACCTGACAGTTCCTAAAGGGAAGACGATTGCACTGGTTGGACAATCGGGATCCGGTAAATCCACATTAGTCGATTTGTTGCCGCGTTATCACGATGTGCAGGAGGGTGATATTACCATTGACGGAACAAGTATTCGTGATGTACGTATTGCAGATTTGCGCAGTTTGATTGGTAATGTAAACCAGGAGGCTATTCTGTTTAATGATACATTCTTCAATAACATTGCTTTTGGTGTGGAGAATGCGACAATGGAACAAGTTGTAGAAGCGGCAAAGATAGCCAATGCGCATGATTTCATCATGGAGAAACCGGAAGGATATAATATGA
The DNA here is from genome assembly GCF_015558905.1 of Bacteroides sp. D55t1_190419_B8. Lineage (NCBI taxonomy): Bacteria > Pseudomonadati > Bacteroidota > Bacteroidia > Bacteroidales > Bacteroidaceae > Bacteroides > Bacteroides sp. D55t1_190419_B8. The sequence continues at coordinate 296,801 of NZ_JADMOU010000003.1, read as the reverse complement.
ATATCGGTGACCGTGGTGGAAAATTGTCCGGTGGCCAGCGCCAGCGTATCAGTATCGCGCGTGCTATTCTGAAGAATCCTCCGATTCTGATTCTTGATGAGGCTACTTCTGCTTTGGATACCGAATCAGAACGTCTTGTGCAGGAAGCGTTGGAACGTTTGATGAAAACACGTACGACGATTGCTATTGCCCACCGTCTTTCTACAATTAAGAATGCAGATGAAATCTGTGTGCTGTATGAGGGTGAGATTGTGGAACGTGGTAAGCATGAAGAACTCATTGAGTTAAACGGTTACTATAAACGTCTGCATGATATGCAGCAGTTGTAATTCTTGATATTGCAATGATATTATTAAGTTTTGATACGGAAGAATTTGATGTACCTCGTGAGCATGGTGTAGACTTTCCGCTGGATGAAGCAATGAAAGTGTCAGTCTATGGTACGAACCGGATACTGGACTGCCTGAAAAACAACGGGGTGAAAGCTACTTTCTTTTGTACAAGCAATTTTGCAGAAAATGCGCCGGAAGTGATGCGGCGCATTATGGACGAAGGACATGAAGTTGCTGCGCATGGATGTGACCATTGGCAGCCACAGGCTTCGGATGTCAGTCGTTCAAAAGAAATTCTGGAACGCCTCACCGGCAGGACGATACAAGGTTATCGCCAGCCGCGTATGTTCCCCGTATCAGATACGGAACTTGAACGGATGGGGTATGTATATAACTCCTCATTGAATCCCGCATTTATCCCCGGAAGATATATGCATTTGTCGGAGCCGCGTACCTGCTTTATGACGGGTAAGTTACTTCAAATCCCGGCTTCTGTAACTCCGTGGATTCGCTTCCCGCTATTTTGGTTGTCTTGTCATAATCTGCCGATGTGGCTGTATCAACTCCTGGTAAACCGGGTATTGAAGCATGACGGATATTTTGTGACTTATTTCCACCCGTGGGAATTCTACCCGTTGGGTGAACATCCTGAATTTAAGATGCCTTTTATTATCCGCAATCATTCCGGTAAGGGAATGGAGGAACGTCTGGATAGGCTGATCCGCAAACTGAAAGAAAAAGGATATGCTTTTATGACTTACTCGGAATTTGCACAGATAAAACTGGCTGAACTGAATAAACCGGACGAAAAATGATAAAATTGGCTATTGTATCCCCCTGCTATAATGAGGAGGAAGTGTTGGAAGATTCGGCCGCCCGTTTGACAGCCTTGTTTGATGAACTGGTGGCGAAAGAGAAGATCAGTGCCGACAGCTTTGTGCTCTTTGTGAATGATGGCAGTAAAGATCGTACATGGAGCATCATTAAGAAACTGCACGGGACGAATCCTTATATAAAAGGAATGAATCTGGCACGGAACGTAGGACATCAGTATGCAATCATGGCGGGTATGATGACCGCTAAAGACTGGAGTGATGCCGTTATTACCATGGATGCCGATTTGCAGGATGATCTGAATGCGATTGAGGAGATGATCGATGCCTATACGGAAGGATATGATGTAGTATATGGGGTGAAAGTATCCCGTCAGGCAGACCCGATGCTGAAACGTCTTTCCGCAACTGCTTTTTATAAACTACAGCACCGGATGGGAGTAGAGACTATCTACAATCATGCGGATTTTCGTTTTCTAAGCCGGAGAGTGCTGGAACAGTTGTCTCATTATCAGGAACGCAATGTCTATCTGCGTGGTATTATCCCGTTGCTCGGCTTCCCTTCTACTACGGTAGATGATGTGATCCGGGAACGGACAGCCGGAACTTCCAAATATACAGTGAGAAAGATGTTCAGTCTGGCTTTGGACGGGATAACCTCTTTCTCGGTAAAGCCTATTTACGGAATTGTTTATCTGGGAGGTATCTTTGTTTTTATCAGTATTTTGATTGGAATCTATGTTCTTTACGCATTGATTTCGGGTACTGCGGAACATGGCTGGGCTTCTTTGATGTTATCAATCTGGTTTGTAGGCGGAGTTGTTTTATTATCCATAGGAGCTGTCGGACTGTATATTGGCAAGATTTATAAAGAGGTAAAACGTCGTCCGCTCTATAACGTGGAAGAAGTGTTGTACGATGATCAGAATAAGTAAGGCTATACTTGAGAAGCATCCGGATTGGCGGGATAAGTTCTGGCAGTTTGTCCGTTTTGGAGTTGTCGGCACTATATCTTCGGCCATTCATTACGGCGTATATTGCCTGGTCTTGTTGGTTGCGAATGCCAATATCTCCTTTACGGCCGGTTATGCTGTGGGATTTGTCTGCAACTACTTCCTGACAACTTTCTTTACCTTTCGTTCCAAGCCATCCTCGCATAATGCGATTGGCTTTGGTTTTAGTCATCTGATTAATTACCTGCTTGAGATCGGTTTGCTGAATCTCTTCCTTTGGATAGGCGCGGGTGAACTGCTTGCACCGATACTGGTAATGATTATCGTGGTGCCTGTCAATTTCCTGATTCTTCATTTCGTTTATATCTATAAAGGGAGGAAATAACACTATTCAACCCCTTTTATTTAATTCATAAAAAGAAAAGGCTATTATGAAACGTTTTCTAAATCTTGTTGTATATATACTTGCCATACATGTTTCGGCTTTGCTGGTCGCAGGACTGTTTCGCCTGGTACTTTTCATCTCATCTTATCATCAGTTGACCTCTGAAGCCTTGTCGGATAAGACACTTTCGATGCTTGCTTTTGTGCATGGTGTCTGGTTTGACAATGTGATAGGCTGTTACATACTTCTGTTGCCTCTGGTAGTTGCAGTGGTGTGTGGAGTTTGCAACTATTATGGGAAAGCGTTGTTCCGTTTCTTTACGATCTTTTTCAGTGTCTTTTATGGATTGGTTTATTTAATCAGTGCGTCAGACATTCCTTATTTTGCCTATTTCTTTAAACATATCAATTCTTCCATATTCGAATGGTTCGGTTATGCGGGAACTACCGCCGGAATGATATTGGGTGAAAGTGCCTATTATCTGTCCATCGGATTATTTCTTCTCCTTCTGGGCGGATTCGTAGCTTGGCTTATCTATCTGGCGCGTTATTTCCATCATCGTAGCCTTACCATTTCCGCTCCGTTTCCTTATTGGAAGCGAGGAGGGGCGGTTCTGATCGGAGTCTGTTTAATTGGACTCTGCATTTTTGGAATCCGGGGACGTACAGGGTATAATCCGATCAAAGTGAGTGCGGCATATTTCTGTCAGGACGCTTTTCTCAATCAGCTGGGAGTAAGCCCTACCTTTAATCTGCTGACAAGCGTGATGGATGATATGCGGCCTGAAAATAAATACTTGCATCTGATGGATGAACAGGAAGCAATCACTAAGGCGCAGGCTCTGCTCAACCGGCCGGGGGAAGCGAATGTGTCACCGCTGGCTGTTTATAGGCATCCTTCGATGACGGATAGCGTACAACGGCACCGTCCTAATGTTGTATTGATTATGATGGAGTCTATGTCCTGCAAGTTTATGAAGCATTTCGGGCAATCGGAGACCTTGACTCCTTTCCTGGATAGCCTGTATACCCGTTCTATCAGTTTCCGCAATTTCTATTCCGCAGGAATCCATACGAACCACGGTTTGTATGCTACCTTGTATTCTTTTCCCGCTATGATGAAACGGAACCTGATGAAAGGCTCTGTCATTCCCCGCTATTCGGGACTGCCTACCGTATTGAAAGAAAACGGCTATTACAACCTTTTCTTTATGACGCATGAAGGGCAGTATGATAATATGAACGCTTTCTTCCGGACAAACGGCTATGATGAAGTGTTCTCACAAGAAAACTATCCGGCTGATAAGGTGGTGAATAGCTTTGGAGTGCAGGATGATTTCTTGTATGACTACGCAATTCCGGTATTGAATCAGCGGGCTGCTACCGGACAACCGTTTTTTGCTACGTTACTGTCCATCAGTAATCATCCGCCGTATGTGATACCTCCTTTCTTCCATCCGAAAACAAGTGAACCGGAGACGCAGATCGTTGAGTATGCGGATTGGGCTTTGCTCCAGTTCTTTGAAGAGGCGCGTAAACAACCCTGGTTTGATAATACGATATTCGTATTGGAAGGGGATCATGGCAAACTGGTGGGAGACGCCGAATGTGAATTGCCGGAGTCTTATAACCATATTCCGCTGATGATTTACTCCAGCCGTATTCAGCCGGAAGAGAAAACTACATTTGGCGGTCAGGTAGATATACAGCCAACGATATTAGGGTTGTTGAATATTGATTATTTACAGAATAATTTTGGGGTAGACTTGTTGAAGGAAGAACGTCCCTGTATGTTCTATACTGCTGACAATATGGTGGTGGGACGCAATGATACGTTACTCTATCTTTATAATTACGAGACTCAGCAGGAACTTACTTATCATATAGGTAACGGCAAATTGAATGCTGTTCCGATGGATGATAGCTTTTTGCCTTTGAAAGAATATAGTTTTTCCATGCTCCAATCGGCGGAGTTCCTTGTGAAGCATGGAAAAACGCTTAATTCTATACCTTTCACTCAACAATAGGAGTAGTCGTTTCGGTATTTTCAGGCTGTTGTTTTTTAACGAACTTGTATACCTTGGCTATTTGCCGGAGTACTCGTTTGGGAGATTCATACACCTGCTCAAACTGATACCCTTCTTTCTCGAATTCGGGAAGATATTTCTCTGCATCATTCGTGCCGATTAACAAGAAACCTTCCGAAGGACGTTTCCGGTAGAAGTTGTCGAGACGGTTGCGCAGATAGAAGTTGAGTTCGAAGTAATGTACGGGGTCACCTGCTGCATGCAGACTTTCTTCAATGAACTCATACATAGTCCCTTCGTTTTCCGGCGCAACCTTTTCTATTTCTGCAGCGATGAATTTCACCGATTTCGAATTTAATGCCGCCGGTTGGTAAGCACCGTCCAGTGCAAGGTATAATCCCATTGTTAGCACAACGAGGGCATACAGGAAGCGGTTGCTTAATGCATTTTTCCGTTGATAGAACCACCAGTAGATACCGAGAATGGTAGGAATGGCAATCAGTATCAAGGCTCTTGCTCCGTTGATATTCTGTATGGCACGCATGAAATTAATGTTGTCTTGTGCGTGGCGACCGTGGAAAATCGTTTCGGGGATGAGTCCGCATTTTAATACGATGAAGCAGGTGAACAGTAACAGGCTGATTACTGCAAGAATACTTCCGTATACCTTGATGACTTTGGATTGCTTCTTAACCAGATAGAATAGATATTTGGCAAGGAAATAAGCAATGAAAGGATAGATCGGCATCAGATATACACTACGTTTGCTCTGCGGGATACAGTAGAAGACGAAGATTACGACGATGCTGGTGAAAGAGAATAAATCCACCGGGTCCATATTCTTTATCCATGTGGTGAAACGTTTCCACCACGCGGCAGGTTGGATGCTGAATTTATGGTAAGTCAGGCTGAACAGGGAGAGCACGACTAACAGTGTCCAGGGAACGTATCCGGCAAACAAGGTCACAAAATTATAATGCCAGGGGTTCACACATGAATCATAACTCATGGTATTGGTCATACGACCGAGATTTTCTTCCATAACCAATGCCAGAAATTCTTCTCCGCCTTGTTGGTAAGCAGCGACATACCAGCAGAAAGGCAGGATGAGTGAAAGAATGGCCCAAGCGGAAAGTAACAGGAATGCTTTGAAGAAGTTGACACCCCGGAGTAATAAAAAGATGCCTACAACCAAACATGGAATGATAGTACCTACCGGCCCTTTAGTCAGTGTGCCGCAACTCATCAGGAGAATGGCCAGCCAGGGAATACCTTTAAGCCCCTTCTCATACCATTTGTAGAGACAATAAAGAGCGCCAACGGTGAGAGCTGTCAATACCATGTCTACCCGGCAGTTTGCTCCGGCCCGATGCAGTTCAAAATTAGTCAGGGTAATAAAGGCGGCTAACAGCGCCAGTTCCACTCCTTTTCTTTTGGCAAAGAACAGAAAGCCGCAGAGAGTCATGGCAATCAAGGCGATGGCAGACGGCAAGCGGGAGGTCATTTCTGTGACTTGCCCTCCGTTTACTGCTGCCGAGACAGCAGCAATGCTCCAGTGGAAGAAAGGCGGTTTGTAAGCCATTTCTCCTCCGTTGTTTCTGGGTAAAATCCAGTTCCCGCTATCCAGCATGGAGTAGGAGACGATAGATTCGCGAGGCTCCCCTTTGGTGTGGTACTCCGATAAACCGAGGAAAGGCAGGATGGTAACTACGCAAATGACTAGTAACAGCCAGAAAGCTTTGCTTGAAGTCAATGTTTTCATCTTTTTCTTATATTGAAATTTATGTTCTTTTATTTTCTGCCGAAGTCGGCCGGAATCTCTCCCCATTCTTTGGTTTCCCATTTCAGGATACGAGTAGTATACGTGTTTCCTTGCAACCATTTCTCCGCCCGTTCAATTAGTAGAAACAGTTCTTCTGTTTCCGGAGTCCGGGGAAGTTTGGTCTTGCACTTTTTCTGTCGCACCCAGCTGATGGCATTCACGCTGTCGCTGTAAATGGGCATATCGAAACCTTTCTTCTTCAACAAAGCCAAGCCGTGTACGATGGCTAGAAACTCACCGATATTATTTGTTCCCTTCATCGGGCCGAAATGAAAAATCTCCTGACGGCTGGCAATGTGTACGCCGCGATATTCCATCGGTCCCGGATTACCGCTACAGGCCGCATCGACAGCCAGGCTATTGTCGATCACACAAGAAGGTAAAGTATCTGAAGAAGGTTTGGGACCTCCTGATTTAGCCTTTGCGTTCTTGCCGATATAAGCATAGGGAGACATTGTCAACGCGCGTTCCGCTTCTTCGCGCGTGTCAAATGATTTGTATTTGGCAGCTTCATATCCTTTGATTTGAAGTTGGCAGTCTGTCCAGGAAGTATAAACTCCGGGTGTGACACCTTCCCATACTACATAAAATTTCTGTTTAGCCATTTTTTCCGACGATAATTTTAGATAGTCAATGAATTGACGCTGCGAAGGTACAAATATATTCTCTAACTGAACAAGTTAGGGGGGCTACTTGTTATAAAAAAAAGAGAGTTTTAAGAATATAAAATAAGAAAGGAACCATGATGGAAAGATCTTTTAGTGAAGCTTTGAAACAACGTCGAACTTACTATTCAATTACTAATCAGTCTCCTATATCCGATCAGGAGATCGAATGTATCGTTAATATGACTGTGCGCCACGTGCCGTCGGCATTCAATTCGCAATCTACCCGTGTGGTACTTCTATTGGGAGAATCGCATCAGAAATTGTGGCAGATCGTGAAGGATGCATTGAAGAAGATTGTGCCGGCCGAAGCGTTTGTCAAGACAGAAGAGAAGATAGATCATTCGTTTGCCTGTGGTTATGGCACTGTGTTGTTTTTTGAGGATCAGAAGGTTGTGAAAGGGCTTCAGGAGGCTTTCCCGTCTTATCAGGAGAATTTCCCGGGATGGTCATTGCAGACTTCTGCCATGCACCAGTTAGCTATCTGGGTAATGCTTGAAGATGTAGGTTTCGGAGCATCGCTACAACACTATAACCCGTTGATTGATGAAGAAGTGCGCCGTGCATGGGATTTGCCGGAACATTGGCATCTGATTGCGGAAATGCCGTTCGGACTTCCTGTCGGCAAACCGGGTGAAAAAGAATTCCAGCCGCTTGAAGAACGGGTGAGAATCTTTAAATAAATCGGAAATAAAGAAGGAATAATGAAGAATTGGATGACATAATGGCTAAAATTCTTTATTCTTCATTCTTCATTCTTCATTAAATGATTAATTTTGTGAGCAAAATTAATCATTTATGGTTCGTATCTTCCTTACCGGCTATATGGGTGCCGGAAAAACGACGTTGGGTAAGGCTTTTGCCCGGCATATGGATATACCGTTCATTGATCTGGACTGGTATATTGAAGAGCGTTTTCACAAAACCGTTGGAGAATTATTCATTGAACGAGGCGAAACAGGATTCAGGGAGCTGGAGAGAAATATGCTCCATGAAGTAGCCGAGTTTGAGAATGTGGTAATCTCGACGGGAGGTGGAGCGCCTTGTTTTTATGATAATATGGAGTTTATGAACCGGACCGGAAAGACGGTTTTTCTCGATGTGCATCCGGATGTGCTTTTCAGGCGTTTGCGTGTGGCTAAGCAGCAACGTCCTATTCTTCAAGGGAAAGAGGATGAAGAACTGAAAGCGTTCATTATTCAGGCACTGGAGAAGCGGGCTCCTTTTTATCACCAGGCTCAATATATCTTTAATGCAGACGAATTGGAAGACCGTTGGCAGATTGAAACATCGGTGCAACGGTTACGACAACTTTTGGGATTATAAAATAGGCACGGATTACACGGATTTCACGGTTCCTCTAAATATCTGTATGATAGAGTAACAGTGCAGTCCGCGTAATCCGTGCCTAAATAGTATATCAGTCTTATCTTTTTTAAGACTCTTGTTTGTGCATTCGGTCAATATTTGTACCTTGCACTCGTTATGAGATTTTTATTGACTAGTGACACAAAATTAAGGTAAAGTCTATATCATGAAAACTTTAAAAGAGAAATTTGGGGAGTTATCCGCTAAAATTAAAGCATCCGGACAACCTGCAAGGGTATGGTTTCCGCAGTATACACCGGCTTCATTATTAAGTGCGGAAAACTGGTGGGAAGCATTGGCTGTATGTGAATATGCTTTGGACACAAAAGAAGACGAGAAATTAACAGAAGATTTTTTTGAACTGATATTCAGTGCTTTTGACTGTAACGTAGAGGTCGGTCTCAATGCGGAAGAATATGAATTCTGGTGGGAAAAGGTGATGCAGGTATGCGACCGTGTAGCAGAGTTTAGCGGTGCGGGATGGGCGCAGAAAGGTGCACAATATTCTGAAGCCCGTTATGGAAAGCGGGATATGAGTTATTTGTTTCCATACTACGAGAAAGCTGCCGATATGGGGTGGGCTGAAGCGGAAGCAACTGTTGCCTATTGGCGATACATGGGATTTTATTGTGAACAAGATAAAGGAGAGGGGGAACGGCGTTTTGCCGCTCTCACTTCTCCCGAAGCTATTTGGTGGGGAAAGCATTATCGTGCTTTTGTCGAAGAATTTACAGGAGATAAAGCAAAGGCATTACAGATACGGAATGACCTGCTTGCCGAACTGCCTGAAGGTGAACGTTTGCGTGCTCATGTATATGCGTCGTTGGGAGATGCGCTCGACAGGGCGGAAGGTAACGTGGCAGAGGAAGCTGCTTACTACGAAAAAGCTCTGGAAATTGTTCCCAATCTTTATAGTCTTAAAAATCTGGCTACGCTTTATTTCCGTTATCCGGAACTGAATAAACCGAAAGAACTGAGCTTCGAACTTTGGGAAAAGGCCTGGCATGCCGGTGTGTGGTCTGCCGCCAATTTCCTGGGATATAACTATCAGGAAGAGGAATGGCTGGATATGCCTAAGGCGATTGAGTGGCTGGAAAAGGGCATGCTTTATTGTGAACCATACAGTGCGTATGAACTGTCATTGATCTACCTGTATAATGATGAATATAAGGACGTGGAACGTGGACTGATGTGCCTGAACCGCTGCGTGGAGGATGATTACATACAAGGTATCGAAGGACTGGCCAATATCTATTTCAACGGTGATTTGGTGCCGGAAGACATGAATCGCGCGAAAGAGTTGTTGGAGAAAGCCATTGAATTGGGTTCGGGAAGTGCAGCTTATCGTTTGGGCTGGATGTATGAACGTGGCTTCTTGTCTGAAGAACCGGATTATGTGAAGGCATTGGAGTATTATGAAAAGGCGGCTTCGCTGAATAATGCCGATGGGTATTGCCGTGTGGCTCTTTATCTGGCTAATGGATATAGTGGTGTGAAGGACCCTGTAAAATCAAGGGAATATTATGAAAAAGCGGCCGAACTGGGTGCTTGCTTTGCCCTTGTGGAACTGGCATTCTTATATGAGAATGGCGATGGAGTGGAGAAGAACTATGAAAAGTCTTTTGAACTGATTAGCAAGGCGGCCGAACAGGGTTATCCTTATGCAATGTTCCGTGTAGGACTTTATATGGAAAAGGGTGTTCTTGGCGAAGTGAAACCGGAAGAGGCTTTCGCTTGGTATACAAAGGCGGCTGAAGCGGACGATAATGATGCGATCTTTGCTTTGGGACGTTGCTATAGAGAAGGTATCGGGACGGAAGAAAACTGGGATAAGGCACTCGAATGGTTTAGTAAAGGGGCGGAAAAGAATGAAGCCCGTTGTCTGACCGAATTGGGGATGGCTTATGAGAACGGCAATGGCGTGGAAGAGAATCCTCAAAAGGCAGTGGAATATATGATGAAGGCTGCCGAGCAGGACTATGGTTATGCGCAGTTTAAGATGGGAGATTATTATTTCTTCGGTTGCGGTCCCTGTCTGGAAGATAATAAAACGGCTGTGGAATGGTATGACAAGGCGGTGGCTAATGAGATTCCGATGGCTATGTTGCGTATGGGTGAGTATTATCTGTATGATTATGACAACCTGAATGAGTCGGAAAAGGCTTTTGCTTATTTCAAGAAAGCTGCCGAGTATGAATGGTACAGTGAAGGACTGGGTATCTGTTATGAAATGGGTATCGGAGTGGAAGATAATGAAACGGAGGCTTTTAAATATTATACACTGGCTGCGGATAATGGGAATACGATGAGTATGTATCGTACCGGACTTTGCTATTATAACGGAGTAGGTGTGAAGCAGAATTATGCCGAAGCTTATCGCTGGTTTACGGATGCGGCGGGGCATGAGAATATCGCTGCGACTTATTATCTGGGTAAGATGATGATGTATGGCGAAGGTTGTAACCCTGATCCGGAAGCTGCGGTGCAATGGTTGCTGAAAGCTGCCGAGAAAAACAACGATAAAGCACAATTTGAACTTGGAAATGCCTATCTGACAGGAAATGGTGTGGAAGAAAACGATGAAATAGCCATGGAGTGGTTCGAAAAGGCCGCAGAGAATGGCAATGAGAAAGCTCTTAAAATCACCGGAAGGAGGAGGAAGTAGAAGAGGAACATGGAAAAAGAAGGAAATAATCTGTTTCAGGTCAATCTTAAAGGTATGATTGCCCTGTTATCAGAGCACATTTATAGTAATCCGAATACTTTTGTTCGCGAACTGTTGCAGAATTGTGTAGATGCCATCACGGCACTACGCAATATTGACGAGAATTACAAAGGTCGCATCGATGTCTTTCTGAATGAGGACAAGACAGTGGTATTCCGGGATAATGGTATCGGACTGAAAGAGGAGGAAGTTTATCGTTTTCTGACTGTTATCGGGGAGAGTTCAAAGCGGGATACTCCCGATGCGGACGATTTTATCGGAAGGTTCGGTATCGGATTGTTGTCTTGTTTTGTGGTGACTAATGAAATCACCGTAGAGAGCCGTTCGGCAATGGGCGGACAACCTGTTTGCTGGTGTGGAAAAGTGGATGGGACGTATCAGCTGACTTTATCAGACGAAGAACGGCCCATCGGGTCGCAGGTGGTATTGCACCCGAAAGGAGACTGGATGCATCTTTTTGAATATGAAACGTTTAAGAAGATACTGGTGAGTTACGGGGAAGTGTTGCCGTATCCTATCTATCTGCATTATCAGGGGGAGGAGGAGTTGGTAAATACGCCTTCACCTGTATGGCTTGACCCGAAGGCGACTCGTAAGGAGTTGCTGGATTATGGGGCGAAAGTGTTTCAGTCGTCTGCTCTCGATGCTTTCCGGATCTATACTGAAAGCGGCAAAGTGGAAGGGGTGCTTTATGTCCTGCCTTTCCGTACGCAATTTTCAGTGCGCAACTCTCATAAGGTCTATCTCAAGCGTATGCTGTTGAGCGAGGATGATTGCAATCTGTTGCCGTCGTGGGCTTTTTTTATCCGTTGTCTGGTGAATGCGGACGGGTTGCTGTCTACTGCTTCCCGGGAGTCTTTGGTGAGTAATGACCAGCTGAAGGATGCCCGAAAAGAAATCGGGGTGGCTATCAAGGATTATCTGCGGGGATTGGTGCAGAATGACCGTGCCATGTTCAACCGGATTCTGGATGTTCATCACTTTCATATCAAGGCGATTGCTTCGGAGGATAATGAATTGCTCCGTTTGTTTATGGATTACCTTCCTTTTGAAACCAATAAGGGGTTGCGTAGCTTTGGAAATATTCGTTCGGCAAGCAATGTGATATGTTATACCAAGAATCTGGAGGATTTCCGGCAAGTGCGGCGTATAGCCGGAGCACAGGGTTGGCTGGTCGTGAATGCTGCTTATACGTTTGATGAAACTTTGTTGAAAAAGTATGTCCGTCTGAATCCGGAACTTACTTTGGATGAAATATCTCCTTCACGGTTGCTGGAGCAGTTTGGTGAAGTGGAGGCGAACCAGGAATCTCAGGCTTTTGAGGTGAAAGCGAACGAACTGTTGAAACGGTTTGGCTGTATCTGTCGTCTGAAGCATTTTACTCCGGTAGATATTCCGGTTATTTTTGTGGCGGAGGAAAAGGAGAATGCCGCTAAAAGTGCTAATAACCCGTTGGCGGCTGTGTTGGGGGCTGTGAATACTGCAAAGCAGATTCCGCCGACACTCACTTTCAATGCGGATAATGAAATGGTGCAGACCTTATTGCAAATACAAGGAGACAATAAACTGTTCCGGCATGTGGTGCATATATTGTATGTACAGTCGCTTCTGCAAGGTAAATATCCGGTAAACAGCGAAGAAATGGAGCTTTTCAACCATTCGCTAAGTGAACTGATGACTTCGAAAATGAATGATTTTATAAATTTCCTGAATTAAAGAAAGAGAATGAGATACACACTTGAAATACAAAAATTGCTGTTGCAGACACAGAATAAGAACCTGCATCCCCGCGAAAAAGCCAATCTGTTGAAAGAAGCCATCCGTATCGCTGATGAGAACGAAGATGTGGAATGGGCTACGGAGATGAGACTGGATCTTATTTATGAACTGAATCTTCTCTCGGCGGATGCTGAGGAGATTACCGTGTTCTCTAAAATTCTGGATGATTACGAGAATCACAAGGATGTGATCAAGGAAGATGACTTGTTGTGGAAATATAAGTGGATATGGGCTTGTACGTTCGATCTTCCGGAGATTCCGATGGAACAGGTGCAGGCAGTCGGGGAGGATTATAAGAAACGTATCCTCCGGAACGGATATTCTTTGCGGAGTTATTATCACCGCTGGTCTGTGGAATGTGTCTGGATGCGGCAGTATGACAAGGCGAAAGAATACATTGATAAAATGTTGAATGAGAAAATAGACGATCAGTCGTGTGAGGCTTGTGAATTGAACTTTATGCTGGATTATTATCTGGAAACAGGACAGTTTGATGAGGCTTACAGCCGCGCGCAACCGTTGATTAATAAGCAGGTCACTTGTTATGAGGCTAATCTGCGGGCCTACTTGAAGCTTTCTTATTATGCGCAGAAAGCAGGTAAACCGGAAATTGCCGCTGATATGTGTGCACGTGCCGAAGAAGCGTTGGTAGGAAGGGAGAAGGATGAATATCTTTTGCTCTATCTGGGATTGTTTATTGCCTATTATATGATGACGAAGCCGGAAAGGGCTTGGGAATATGTCGAACGGTGTATCGGTTGGAGTTTGCGTACGAATACGTTGAAGAGTTATCGTTTCTCCTGTGATATGGTAGAGGCTTTGAAGTATGAAACTCGTCCGGAAGTCTCGTTGTCTTTGCCGGAAGAGTTTCCTCTTTATCGTCCGGATGGAATTTATCAGGTAAACGAACTTCGCAATTATTTCTATCAACAGGCAGAGGAGCTGGCACATCGCTATGACGCCCGTAACGGAAATAGTGGTTATCTGGACCGTTTGAAAGATTTAATGTCTAATTAATTGCCAACATGTAGATTAATCCGTATTTTTGCCGTCCAATTATTTACTAAAAACACTGAATAACAGAAAATGAGAAAGTGGCGTATTGAAGATTCTGAGGAACTCTACAACATCACAGGTTGGGGCACCTCGTACTTTGGTATTAATGACAAGGGTCATGTTGTTGTTACACCTCGTAGAGACGGGGTGTCTGTCGATTTGAAAGAACTGGTCGATGAGTTACAATTGCGTGATGTGGCAGCTCCCATGCTGGTGCGTTTTCCGGATATTTTGGACAACCGTATTGAGAAGATGTCGTCCTGCTTTAAACAGGCAGCCGAGGAGTATGGTTATAAAGCCGAGAACTTTATTATCTATCCGATTAAAGTCAACCAGATGCGCCCCGTGGTGGAAGAGATTATCAGCCATGGAAAGAAGTTCAATCTCGGACTGGAAGCCGGTTCCAAACCGGAACTCCATGCGGTGATTGCTGTCAATACGGATTCTGACTCATTAATTGTATGTAACGGATATAAAGACGAAAGCTATATTGAACTGGCTTTGCTTGCCCAGAAAATGGGTAAACGTATTTTCCTCGTTGTAGAGAAGATGAACGAACTGAAGCTGATTGCAAAGATGGCAAAACAGCTGAATGTGCAGCCTAACATCGGCATACGTATCAAACTCGCTTCTTCCGGGAGCGGAAAGTGGGAAGAGTCGGGAGGGGATGCCAGCAAATTCGGCTTGACTTCCAGTGAACTTCTCGAAGCGCTCGACTTTCTGGATAGCAAAGGGCTGAAGGATTGTCTGAAACTGATTCATTTCCATATCGGCAGTCAAGTGACAAAGATACGTCGTATCAAAACGGCTTTGCGTGAGGCTTCACAATTCTATGTGCAGCTGCATTCGATGGGATTCAACGTCGAATTTGTCGATATTGGTGGTGGACTGGGAGTGGATTATGACGGAACCCGTTCGTCTAATAGTGAAGGTAGCGTGAATTATTCCATTCAGGAATATGTAAACGACTCTATTTCTACTCTGGTGGACGTGAGCGATAAAAATGGCATCCCACACCCGAATATCATAACGGAGAGTGGACGTGCACTGACGGCACATCATTCCGTTCTTATCTTTGAGGTACTTGAAACTGCTACCTTGCCCGAATGGGATGACGAGGAAGAGATTGCTCCGGATGCTCATGAACTGGTGCAGGAACTGTACGGTATCTGGGATACACTGAATCAGAACAAGATGTTGGAAGCATGGCATGATGCGCAGCAGATCAGGGAGGAAGCGCTGGACTTGTTCAGTCATGGAATCGTAGATCTGAAAACCCGTGCACAAATAGAGCGTCTGTATTGGTCTATTACGCGTGAGATTAATCAGATTGCCGGTGGTTTGAAGCACGCGCCCGATGAATTCCGCGGACTGTCTAAATTGCTTGCCGATAAATATTTCTGTAACTTCTCGCTCTTTCAGTCGCTTCCCGACTCTTGGGCGATCGACCAGATATTCCCGATCATGCCTATCCAGCGACTGGATGAGAAACCGGAACGTTCGGCTACTTTGCAGGATATTACCTGTGATTCGGACGGTAAAATTGCTAATTTTATTTCTACCCGTAACGTTTCCCATTATCTGCCCGTACATACACTGAAAAAAACGGAGCCCTACTATGTAGCTGTGTTCCTGGTCGGTGCTTATCAGGAGATTCTGGGAGATATGCACAATTTGTTCGGTGATACGAATGCCGTGCATGTTTCGGTGAATGAGAAAGGATATAATATCGAACAGATTATTGACGGAGAAACGGTAGCGGAGGTGTTGGACTATGTACAGTACAATCCGAAGAAACTGGTACGTACACTCGAAACCTGGGTGACGAAGTCTGTGAAAGAGGGAAAGATTTCTTTGGAAGAAGGAAAAGAATTCCTCTCCAACTATCGTTCAGGGCTTTACGGATATACTTATTTGGAATAGATAAGTAGGCACGGATTACACGGATTTCACGGTTTTAGTTGTGTGAGAACGTAAAGCAACCGTGAAATTATGCGAAGCCACCGTGAAATCCGTGTAATCCGTGCCTAAAAATAAGAATAGGAAATGAGAGAAAAACTAACAGTTATTAAGGTGGGTGGCAAAATCGTAGAAGAGGAAGCCACCCTTCGTCAGTTGTTAAATGACTTTGCCGCTATCGCTGGGCATAAAGTATTGGTTCACGGCGGCGGCCGTTCGGCTACAAAGATTGCCGCACAACTGGGTATTGAAAGCAAAATGGTAAATGGTCGTCGGATTACCGATGCCGAAACCTTGAAGGTCGTAACGATGGTATACGGCGGATTAGTGAATAAAAATATTGTGGCAGGCCTGCAAGCGCGCGGAGTCAATGCACTCGGATTGACCGGAGCGGATATGAACGTGATCCGTTCGGTGAAACGCCCGGTGAAAGAGGTGGACTATGGTTTTGTGGGTGATGTGGAAAAGGTGGATGCTACTTTGTTGTCGGATTTGATACATAAGGGAGTGGTTCCGGTAATGGCTCCATTGACACATGACGGACACGGTAATATGCTGAACACGAATGCAGATACCATTGCCGGGGAGACAGCGAAAGCGTTGTCCACGCTGTTTGATGTGACATTGGTATATTGTTTTGAGAAGAAAGGCGTGTTGCGTGACGAGAATGATGATGACAGTGTGATTCCCCAAATCACCCGTGCCGAATTTGAACAATATGTAGCTGATGGCGTTATTCAGGGAGGTATGATTCCCAAGTTGGAGAATTCTTTTGAAGCAATAAATGCAGGAGTCTCTGAAGTGGTAATCACTTTAGCATCAGCGATTAACGATACTGGTGGAACAAGAATAAAAAAATAATTCAAAAAAAAGTAGTGGGCGACTGTAACTTTTCATATCCTAGCCCGTCATTATTATAGAGATGCAAGAAATCAGCTTCCGAAACGATATTTTGCCGTTGAAGGATAAACTCTTTCGATTGGCTCTCAGAATCACCCTGGATAGGGCCGAAGCCGAGGATGTCGTTCAGGACACCATGATAAGAGTGTGGAAGATGCGTGATGAGTGGTCTCAAATTGAATCGGTCGAAGCTTATTGCCTGACAGTGGCAAAGAATCTGGCGATAGATCGAAGTCAAAAGAAAGAGGCTCAAAACGTGGAACTCACCCCCGAGATGGAGGAAGAACCTGATGCAAACAGTCCGTATGACCAGATGATTCATGATGAGAGAATGAACATTATTAATAGACTGGTAAACGAACTTCCCGAAAAACAGCGGCTTATCATGCAACTGAGGGACATTGAAGGTGAAAGCTATAAGAAAATTGCAGGGTTGCTGAATCTGACAGAGGAACAAGTTAAAGTGAACCTCTTCAGAGCCAGACAAAAAGTAAAACAAAGGTACTTAGAAATTGACGAATATGGATTATAAGGATATAGAACAGCTCCTGGAGCGATACTGGCAATGCGAAACTTCCGTTGAGGAGGAAGCAACATTGCGCGACTTCTTCGCAAAGGAGGAAGTTCCGGCTCATTTGCTTCGCTATAAAAACCTGTTTGTTTATCAACAGGTTCAGCAGGAAGTAGGACTGGGCGAAGACTTTGATGCACGTATTCTGGCAGAGGTGGAGCCTACGGTTGTAAAAGCGAAACGCTTGACGCTGGCCGGTCGTTTTATTCCTCTGTTCAAAGCCGCTGCCGTGATTGCAATCATCCTTTCTTTGGGGAATGTGGCACAACATTCTTTCTCCGGAGATGACGGAAGTGTATTGGCAACGGATACCATTGGTAAACAAGTAACTGCGCCGTCGGTCGCTATCTCGAATGATGTGAAAGCGGAACAGGTTTTAGCCGATAGTTTGGCGAAGATCAACCACAAGGTGCAAGTTATAAACGAATAGACATTTTCATTTGCTTTAAACATATAATATAGTTAGTGTGCTTAATTAAAACAACAACGAAGGCGAAACTGTGAAGTTTTCAATTCTCTCAAATTTTTAGATTAAAACTAACTAAATAAATGGGCTACCGCGCGATGCAGTAGCCCTTTTATGTGTTTTAGACTGTCTTTATTTGATTTGCCGTATGTTTTTCCGTGGAGCATCCACTTCTTGTGGATTGCCTTTATAGGCAATATCGCCACTTCCTTTCACGCGGGCAACCAGCTTCTGACTTGCATGGCAACTGATGTTTCCGGATCCACTGATGCTTGCATCCGTATTTTCTGCTTCTAAATCTGCAGCCTGAATGTTTCCCGATCCGCTAATAGAATATTTTGCTTGAATGGCTTTGCCTTTAAGATTGATGTTGCCCGAACCGGAAATTCCTGCCTGACATTCCTGACTCTCAATTTGTTGCAGTCTTACATCTCCCGATCCATTAATTGAAACAGCCATTCTTCGGCAGTTAAGCCCTTCTCCCTGAATGTTTCCCGAGCCGTTTATATGGAACTCGATATCTTTAGAAGTTTGTATTCCATTGATTAATTTTATATTTCCCGAACCATTAATCGTTAGCTTATTCAGTTCCGGAGCAAAAACTTTTATTTCCAGTTTCCCTTTCCGGATACTGACATTCTTCTTGAATTTAATAATTAATGTATTGCCGTCTACATACGTTTCTACAAGTGGTATAATGTTATCGGAGCCATGTATCTCAACGTGGCTGAGTGTATCTTGGTGATAACTGATATTGGCACTTCCCAATAGTTTGATTTCATTGAAGTGGTCGGCTTTTACTTCTTGGGAGATGTAGTTCTTGCTGCCTACTACGTGTTTTCTCTGCAAGCAAGAGCCGGCAGTAAGTACTAGAGACAATCCGGTGACTAATACGAGCAATAAACTTGTTTTCATAATTATGTTTTTCTATGATTGATATGGCAGTTAGACGGAAGAGTCTGATATAAAGTTGCATCTTCCGCGAAGTTTTTCATTAGAATCTTCTTTTTTATTACTTTTGTGCCTGTTGATAGGAGGATTATAATGGATAAGATCATAGAAGATGACGAATTAGGACGTCTGATAGTGCGCGTCAATTCACGTGCGAGGAGTCTTGTATTCCGTACAAAGAGTGATGCTGTTTATGTTTCGGTTCCTCCCGGCACTACATTGAAAGAAGTGAAGCAGGCGGTCGAGAATCTGCGTGGTAAACTTCTGGCCTCCCGACAAAAACTAGCCCGGCCGTTGATTGATCTGAATTATAAAATTGATGCGGAGCACTTTAAACTATCCTTGGTTTCCGGTGAAAAAGATCAGTTTCTGGCTAATTCCCGGTTGGGAGTTATGGAAATAGTTTGTCCGCCTCATGCGGATTTTACGGATGAGAAACTGCAAAGCTGGTTGCATAAGGTAATCGAAGAATCGTTGAGGCGGAATGCGAAAAGTATCCTTCCTTCACGTTTGGCCTCCTTGTCCAAGCAATGCGGACTTCCCTATTCAAGTGTGAAAATAAACTCCAGTCAAGGCAGGTGGGGAAGTTGTTCGGCTCGAAAAGATATTAATTTATCCTATTATCTGATTTTACTGCCTTCTCATTTAATAGACTATGTGTTGTTGCACGAATTATGTCATACGCGTGAGATGAATCATAGCGAACGATTTTGGGCGTTGCTAAATCAGCTTACAGAAGGAAAAGCATTGGCTTTAAGGGGAGAATTAAGAAAGTACCGTACGGAAATTTAGAATGTTTCATTGCCGGATTAGTGGCATCGTATTGTCACACTTGTGCCACCACGTTGGCACAGTCGTGCCAATGCGATGGCATAGTTGTGCCAACGTGGTGGCACAAACTTAGTTAATATGCCCTTATTGTTTGGCTAATTGTTTAATTCCGTCTGATTCTTTTTCGAACTGATAAGTCCCTCCTTTTTCACTAAGATCAAACGTAGACACTAATTCTGTGTTATTATCTACAATCAGCAAGGCGCTCTGTTCGGCAAAACGTCCCACTTCTACTGTGTAAGGTTCTTCCGACATGGTTTTGTTGGAGATCAGACTGTCATTGACAAACAAAGAGATGGAATCTCCGGCAAACCCCTTTACCAGACTGATTGTATAGCTCTCGATAAAATGACGTTCTTCCTGCTTTTCCCGTTGTAGTCGCATGCTCATATAGACAAAAATAACTACGACAAAAATGACGGCAAAAGCAAGCAGCCCGTTACCTACCATAAACTGTTTATTTGTGTTGAGACGATGTGCCATAGTCGTTATTTTTTGAATTACGGCGTAAAGATACGAATATAGCACTGTTAATTCATACTTTTTTTCTTTAATGTTTTGTAGTCGAACAGATTATTTATATCTTTGCAACCGAAAACGGATGAAAGGTGGAGGGGCAATTAAGCTCCTTTTTTTGTTCTTATATAGCTAATAAATGATAGAAAAGAAAACTGTTTGTCAGATTGTAGAAGAGTGGCTGGAAGGAAAAGACTACTTTTTAGTAGAGGTAACCGTGAGCCCGGATGACAAGATTGTGGTTGAAATAGACCATGCAGAAGGTGTTTGGATCGAAGATTGCGTGGAGCTTAGCCGCTTCATAGAGTCGAAACTGAACCGCGAAGAGGAAGATTATGAACTGGAAGTAGGGTCGGCTGGGATCGGACAACCCTTTAAAGTTCTGCAACAGTATTATATCCACATCGGACAAGAGGTGGAAGTGCTGACCGGAGACGGACGGAAGTTGGCCGGCATACTGAAAGATGCCGATGAAGAGAAGTTTACGGTAGGCGTACAAAAGAAAGTAAAACCCGAAGGATCAAAGCGTCCGAAACTGGTAGAAGAGGACGAAACCTTCACTTATGAGCAAATAAAATATACTAAATACTTAATTAGCTTTAAATAGTTATGGCCAAAAAAGAAGAAACAATCAGCTTGATTGATACATTTTCGGAATTTAAGGAACTGAAGAATATCGATAGAACGACGATGGTTAGCGTACTCGAAGAGTCGTTCCGTAGCGTAATCGCGAAAATGTTTGGCACCGATGAAAATTACGACGTGATCGTGAACCCGGACAAGGGTGACTTCGAGATATGGCGTAACCGTGAAGTTGTGGCCGATGAAGATCTGACTAACCCGAATATGCAGATCTCGTTGAGCGAGGCACAGAAAATTGATGCTTCTTACGAAGAAGGTGAAGAGGTGACTGACGAGGTGATCTTTGCCAAGTTCGGACGTCGTGCGATCCTGAATCTTCGCCAGACGCTGGCTTCCAAGATTCTGGAACTCGAAAAAGACAGTATTTATAATAAATATATAGATAAGGTAGGTACTATCATCAATGCGGAAGTATATCAGATCTGGAAAAAAGAGATGTTGCTTTTAGACGATGAAGGAAACGAATTGCTGTTACCTAAGACCGAACAAATCCCGAGCGACTTTTATCGTAAAGGTGAGACGGCCCGTGCAGTAGTTGCCCGCGTGGATAACAAGAATAATAATCCTAAGATTATCTTGTCACGTACTTCTCCCGTTTTCCTGCAACGCCTGTTCGAGATGGAAGTACCCGAAATTAATGATGGTTTGATTACCATCAAGAAGATTGCCCGTATCCCCGGCGAACGTGCCAAGATTGCGGTGGAATCTTACGATGACAGAATCGACCCTGTAGGAGCCTGTGTAGGTGTAAAGGGAAGTCGTATTCATGGCATTGTTCGTGAACTTCGCAATGAGAACATCGACGTAATCAATTACACATCGAACATCTCATTGTTTATACAGCGCGCTTTAAGCCCGGCTAAGATTTCTTCTATTCGTCTGAACGAGGAAGAGAAGAAAGCAGAGGTATTCCTCAAACCGGAAGAAGTTTCGCTGGCTATCGGTAAAGGCGGTTTGAATATCAAACTGGCCAGTATGTTGACTGAGTACACTATCGACGTGTTCCGTGAGTTGGATGAGAATGTAGCTGACGAAGATATCTATCTCGACGAGTTCAGAGACGAAATCGACGGATGGGTGATCGACGCTATCAAAGCTATCGGCATCGATACAGCGAAGGCTGTGTTGAATGCTCCTCGTGAGATGTTGATTGAAAAGACGGACTTGGAAGAAGAGACAGTGGACGAGGTAATACGCATTTTGAAATCGGAGTTTGAAGAAGAAGATCCTTCTTCAATTGAAAATTAAAAATTAAAAATTAAAAATTAAAAAATTGCGATACAACATAATGTAGCAGACTTTTATTTTTTAATTCTCAATTCTCAATTTTCAATTAAACAAGCTCCATTTATTCATTAATTTTAAAATATGACGATAAGGTTAAACAAAGTTACAAGAGATTTGAACGTAGGAATCGCGACGGTAGTTGAGTTCCTGCAAAAGAAAGGGCATACCGTTGAGGCTAATCCTAATACCAAAATTAGCGAGGAGCAATACGCTATACTCGTAAAGGAGTTTAGTACAGATAAGAACCTTAGACTTGAATCGGAGCGTTTCATACAGGAACGTCAGAATAAGGAACGTAATAAGGCGTCGGTATCGATTGAAGGCTTCGAAAAGCAGCCCGAAAAGCCGAAGTCGGAAGATGTGATTAAGACAGTCGTACCTGAGGATGCACGTCCGAAGTTTAAACCTGTCGGAAAAATTGATTTGGATAAATTGAACGGTCGTAAACCTGAAAAGGTGGAGAAAGCACCGGAACAGAAACAGGAAGAACCTGTTGTAGAACGGCCTGTCGTTAAACCCGAAGTGGAAAAGGAGCCCGAGAAGAAAGAACCCGAGGTGAAGAAGGAAGAGGTGGTGACACCTCCTGTTTCTGTAGTAGAGCCTGCTCCAGTGGTGGTTGAGCCCGTAGTAGTGCCGGAACCTGTAGTGGAGACGAAGCCGGTAGAAGTTGAAAAAGTAGTGGAAGTAGTGAAAAAAGAAGAGCCGAAGGTAGTAGCAACTGCACCTGTGAAGGCGGAAGAACATAAAGAAGAAAAAAAGGTGGAAACTGCACAGGCTGAAGTAACCCCGGTAGCGGAAAAGGCTCCGGAGGATGATGGTGTTTTCAAAATCCGTCAACCGGAATTAGGCGCGAAGATTAATGTGATCGGTCAGATCGACCTGGCTGCATTGAATCAGTCTACTCGCCCCAAGAAGAAATCGAAGGAAGAGAAACGTCGCGAACGTGAAGAAAAGGAAAAAATCCGTCAGGATCAGAAGAAGTTGATGAAGGAAGCTATCATCAAGGAAATCCGTAAGGATGATTCTAAATTGGCGAAGAGCGGACCTAAGGACAGTGCGGAAGCAGCTGCAAACAAGAAGAAACGGAACCGTATCAATAAAGAGAAGGTGGACGTTAACAATGTTGCAACTTCCAACTTTGCTGCTCCGAGACCTAATGTACAGGGTAAAGGCGGCAATGGTAACGGTCAGGGCGGTCAGGCCAACGGACAGGGAAATAACAACAGAAGAAATAACAACAATAAAGATCGCTTCAAGAAGCCGGTTATCAAACAGGAAGTGAGCGAGGAAGACGTAGCAAAACAGGTAAAAGAAACCCTTGCACGTCTGACAACCAAAGGTAAGAATAAAACGTCCAAATACCGTAAAGAGAAACGTGAAATGGCTTCCAACCGTATGCAGGAACTGGAAGATCAGGAAATGGCAGACAGCAAGGTATTGAAGTTGACCGAGTTCGTTACGGCTAACGAATTGGCAACGATGATGGATGTTTCGGTTAATCAGGTTATCGCTACTTGTATGAGTATTGGTATCATGGTTTCCATCAACCAGCGTTTGGATGCGGAAACCATCAATCTGGTGGCTGAAGAATTCGGATTCAAGACTGAATATGTAAGTGCGGAAGTGGCACAAGCTATTGTTGAAGAAGAAGATGCTCCGGAAGATTTGCAACCGCGTGCTCCGATTGTAACGGTGATGGGACACGTTGACCACGGTAAGACTTCTTTGCTCGACTATATCCGTAAGGCGAATGTAATTGCCGGTGAGGCTGGAGGTATTACCCAGCATATCGGTGCTTATAACGTGCAACTGGAAGACGGTCGTCGTATTACATTCCTCGATACTCCGGGTCACGAAGCGTTTACCGCTATGCGTGCTCGTGGTGCCAAAGTAACGGATATTGCTATCATTATTGTGGCTGCCGATGATAACGTGATGCCACAAACGAAAGAAGCGATCAATCACGCGATGGCTGCCGGTGTACCTATTGTATTTGCAATCAATAAGGTCGATAAACCGACTGCAAATCCGGATAAGATTAAAGAAGAATTGGCTGCGATGAATTACCTTGTTGAAGAATGGGGTGGTAAATATCAGTCACAAGATATCTCTGCCAAGAAAGGTATGGGTGTGGAAGACTTGCTGGAAAAAGTATTGCTCGAAGCAGAAATGCTCGACCTGAAGGCAAATCCGAACCGTAATGCTACGGGGTCCATCATCGAATCTTCACTGGATAAGGGACGTGGATATGTAGCTACTGTATTGGTATCTAACGGTACTCTGAAAGTGGGAGACATCGTATTGGCGGGAACCAGCTACGGACGTGTGAAGGCTATGTTCAACGAACGTAACCAACGCGTCAAGGAAGCAGGACCTTCCGAACCGGCATTGATCCTGGGATTGAATGGTGCTCCTGCTGCAGGTGATACATTCCATGTAGTCGAAAGCGATCAGGAAGCTCGTGAAATCACTAATAAACGTGAGCAGCTGGCTCGTGAACAAGGTTTGCGTACGCAGAAGATCCTTACATTGGATGAGTTGGGTCGTCGTATTGCTTTGGGTAACTTCCAGGAATTGAACATCATCGTTAAGGGTGACGTGGATGGCTCTGTGGAAGCATTGAGCGATTCGTTGATTAAGTTGTCTACGGAACAAATTCAGGTAAATGTTATCCATAAGGGTGTAGGAGCTATTTCTGAATCTGATGTTTCTTTGGCTGCCGCTTCGGATGCGATTATTGTCGGATTCCAGGTACGTCCTTCGGGTGCTGCCGGTAAGATGGCCGATCAAGAGGGTGTTGACATCCGTAAGTATTCTGTCATCTACGATGCAATCGAAGAGGTAAAGGCTGCTATGGAAGGTATGTTGGCTCCGGAAGTAAAGGAACAGATTACTGCAACCATCGAAATCCGCGAAGTATTCAATATCACGAAAGTCGGTCTGGTAGCCGGAGCGATGGTGAAGACCGGAAAGGTGAAACGCAGCGACAAGGCTCGTTTGATCCGCGATGGTATCGTAATCTTTACCGGAAACATCAACGCATTGAAACGTTTCAAGGACGATGTGAAGGAAGTAGGTACAAACTTCGAGTGTGGTATCAGTCTGGTGAACTGCAACGACATGAAGGTAGGCGATATGATCGAGACATTCGAAGAAATAGAAGTGAAACAGACACTGTAATAGGCAGTGCTGAATCAATATCAGGCACGGATTACGCGGATTTCACGGTTCTTTAATAAATCCGTGTAATCCGTGAAATCCGTGCCTGAATTATATCATAGAATAGAAGAATATGGCAACGATTGATATAATTATCCTTATTGTAATAGGCGCCGGAGCGATTGTAGGTTTTGTAAAAGGCTTCATTCGTCAGTTGGCTTCTATTTTGGGGTTGATAGTCGGTCTGATGGCAGCGAAAGCTCTGTATGCCTCTTTGGCGGAGAAGCTTTGCCCGACAGTGACGGATTCAATGACAGTTGCACAAGTGTTGGCTTTTATCATGATCTGGATTGCCGTACCATTGATCTTTGTATTGATTGCCTCGCTATTGACAAAAGCAATGCAGGCTATTTCGCTGAACTGGCTGAATCGCTGGTTAGGAAGTGGGCTGGGAGCACTTAAGTTTCTGTTGTTAACGAGTGTAGTGATTGGTGCGATAGAGTTTGTGGACAGCGATAATAAGTTAATTAGTGCAACAAAAAAGGAGGAATCTTTGTTATATTATCCGATGGAAACGTTTGCGGGGATCTTTTTCCCTGCTGCGAAGAATATGACGCAACAATATATATTAGAGAATAAAGATAAAGATGCAACAAGAACCCAATAAAATGAAACCCAATCAGAAAGACGAACTTGAAAAGAAGACTGATAATGAGTTTGTCCGGAAATTTGCGGAGGAGAAATATAAATACGGCTTCACCACAGAGGTGCATACGGACATCATTGAGCGTGGACTTAATGAAGATGTCATTCGTCTGATTTCATCGAAAAAAGACGAACCGGAGTGGTTGCTGGAGTTTCGACTGAAAGCGTATCGCCATTGGCTGACGCTGGAAATGCCTACCTGGGCACATCTCCGTATCCCTGAAATTGATTATCAGGCAATTTCTTATTATGCCGATCCGACAAAGAAGAAAGAAGGACCGAAGAGCATGGAGGAAGTCGATCCTGAACTGATAAAGACGTTTAATAAACTGGGAATTCCTTTGGAAGAGCAAATGGCTCTTAGTGGAATGGCAGTGGATGCCGTTATGGACTCTGTTTCCGTAAAGACTACCTTCAAGGAAACGCTGATGGAGAAAGGGATTATATTCTGTTCGTTCAGTGAAGCCGTGCGGGAGCATCCGGATCTGGTGAAGAAATATATGGGCTCGGTAGTAGGTTATCGGGACAATTTCTTTGCAGCGTTGAATTCCGCAGTGTTCTCTGACGGCTCTTTCGTGTATATTCCGAAAGGCGTACGTTGCCCGATGGAGCTTTCCACTTATTTCCGTATCAATGCCCGTAACACGGGACAGTTTGAGCGTACGCTGATTGTAGCGGATGATGATTCGTATGTTTCTTATCTGGAAGGATGTACGGCTCCGATGCGGGATGAAAATCAGTTGCATGCCGCTATCGTTGAGATCATTGTGCACGACCGTGCAGAAGTAAAATACAGTACCGTTCAGAACTGGTATCCGGGAGATGCGGAAGGCAAGGGCGGTGTATACAACTTTGTGACCAAACGCGGTAACTGTAAAGGAGTGGACAGTAAATTATCCTGGACACAAGTGGAAACCGGTTCGGCAATCACCTGGAAATATCCTTCCTGTATCCTGACGGGCGATAACTCGACTGCTGAATTCTATTCCGTAGCTGTAACGAATAACTATCAGCAGGCAGATACCGGAACGAAGATGATTCATCTGGGTAAGAACACCCGTAGTACGATTGTAAGTAAAGGTATTTCCGCCGGACATAGTGAGAACTCCTATCGTGGGTTGGTACGCGTGGCCGAGAAAGCGGATAATGCCCGTAATTATAGCCAGTGTGACTCTCTGTTGCTGGGAGATAAGTGTGGTGCACATACCTTCCCGTATATGGATATTCACAATGAGACGGCAGTGGTAGAGCATGAAGCTACGACGAGCAAGATCAGTGAAGATCAGATATTCTATTGCAACCAGCGCGGTATTCCGACAGAAGATGCTATCGGACTTATTGTGAACGGATATGCAAAGGAAGTGTTGAATAAACTTCCGATGGAGTTTGCGGTAGAAGCACAGAAGCTGCTTACCATCTCATTGGAAGGAAGCGTGGGGTGATTTACTATTTGACAATTTACGATTTACTATTTGGCTGTGTGCTTATTGGAGGTAAATTGTCGGTAGTATAGGTTTTTAATAGTAAATAGTAAATGAAAAAATAGTAAATATAATCATGTTAGAAATAAAAGACCTGCATGCCAGTATTAATGGCAAAGAGATATTGAAAGGTATTAACCTGACGGTGAATCCCGGTGAGGTGCACGCTATTATGGGACCGAATGGTTCCGGTAAAAGTACGCTTTCCTCCGTATTGGTGGGTAATCCGGCTTTTGAGGTAACAAAAGGTTCGGTCACTTTTTATGGAAAGGATCTATTGGAGTTGAGCCCCGAAGATCGTAGCCATGAAGGAATCTTCCTTAGTTTCCAGTATCCCGTAGAAATTCCGGGTGTGAGCATGGTGAACTTTATGCGTGCTGCTGTGAATGAGCAACGCAAATATAAAGGTCTGCCTGCACTGACCGCCAGTGAGTTCCTGAAGCTGATGCGTGAGAAACGTGCGGTGGTGGAGTTGGATAATAAACTGGCTAACCGTTCGGTGAATGAAGGCTTTTCCGGTGGTGAGAAGAAACGGAACGAGATTTTCCAGATGGCTATGCTGGAACCGCGTTTGAGCATCCTCGATGAGACAGATTCCGGTTTGGATATTGATGCACTCCGTATTGTTGCGGAAGGGGTGAACAAGCTGAAAACTCCTGAAACAAGTACAATCGTTATTACCCACTACCAACGTTTGCTCGATTATATCAAGCCTGATATTGTGCATGTCCTTTATAAAGGTCGTATCGTAAAAACTGCCGGACCGGAACTTGCTCTGGAACTGGAAGAAAAAGGATATGATTGGATCAAGAAAGAAGTAGGAGAATAATTTTAGGCACGGATTACACGGATAACGCGGTTTTGCTCATGTATTTTAAACTGTGAAATCCGTGTAATCCGTGCCTGTAAATAAAAAAATATAAGCTATGATGGTTGAACAACAATATATAGAACTTTTCTCACAGACGGAAGCGATGATCTGCAAGCATAGTGCCGAAGTGCTGAATGCGCCTCGTGCATCAGCATTTGCCGATTTTGAGCGACTCGGATTTCCGACCCGTAAGATGGAGAAGTACAAATATACGGATGTGAGCAAGTACTTTGAACCGGATTTCGGTTTGAACTTGAATCGTTTGGCTATTCCGGTCAATCCGTATGAGGTGTTTAAGTGTGATGTGCCGAATATGAGTACCTCCTTGTATTTTGTGGTAAATGACACATTTTATAATAGAGCACTTCCCACAGGAAATCTGCCGGAAGGTGTGATTTTCGGCAGCCTGAAAGAAGTGGCCGAGCAACACCCGGAGTTGGTGAAGAAGTATTACGGTCAACTGGCAGATACTTCCAAGGATGGTGTGACTGCTTTCAATACCGCTTTTGCACAAGATGGCGTTGTCTTCTATGTGCCGAAGAACGTGGTGGTGGAAAAAACGATCCAGTTGGTAAATATCCTGCGTGCAGATGTTAACTTTATGGTGAACCGTCGCGTACTGATTATTCTGGAGGATGGCGCGCAAGCCCGTTTGCTGATTTGTGACCATGCAATGGATAATGTGAACTTTCTGGCGACACAAGTCATTGAAGTGTTTGCAGGTGAGAATGCGGTATTCGATATGTATGAACTGGAAGAAACACATACAAGTACAGTTCGTATCAGTAACCTGTATGTAAAGCAAGAGGCCAACAGCAATGTATTGCTCAACGGAATGACTTTGCATAATGGTACTACCCGCAACACGACCGAAGTGCTGCTGGCAGGAGAAGGAGCCGAAATAAATCTTTGTGGTATGGCGATTGCTGACAAGAACCAGCACGTAGACAATCATACAAGTATTGACCATGCCGTACCGAACTGTACCAGCAATGAGCTGTTCAAGTATGTACTCGACGACCAGTCGGTAGGTGCGTTTGCCGGATTGGTACTCGTGCGTCCCGATGCACAACATACGAATTCCCAACAGACTAACCGGAATCTGTGTGCTACGCGTGATGCAAGAATGTATACACAACCTCAATTGGAGATTTATGCGGATGATGTTAAATGTTCGCATGGAGCAACAGTAGGTCAGTTGGATGAAGGCGCATTATTCTACATGCGTTCGCGTGGTATTGCAGAGAAAGAAGCCCGTCTGCTGCTGATGTTCGCATTTGTCAACGAAGTGATCGATACCATTCGTTTGGAAGCGCTGAAAGATCGTTTGCATCTATTGGTAGAGAAACGTTTCCGTGGCGAGTTGAATAGATGTCAGGGTTGTGCTATTTGTAAGTAACCACTAAAAAATAATGAACGTGGATATTCAAAAGATACGTGAAGATTTTCCGATATTGAGCCGTACGGTTTACGGTAAACCTTTGGTTTATTTCGACAACGGTGCGACGACACAGAAACCCCGTTTGGTGGTTGATGCGTTGGTGGATGAATATTATTCCGTCAATGCCAATGTGCATCGCGGCGTACATTATCTTTCCCAGCAAGCTACGGAACTGCATGAAGCTTCCCGTGAAACGGTACGTCAGTTCATCAATGCCCGTAGCACGAATGAAGTTGTCTTTACACGCGGAACAACAGAAAGTATCAACCTGCTTGTTTCCAGCTTTGGCGACGAGTTTATGGAAGAAGGGGATGAAGTGATTGTTTCCGTGATGGAACATCATAGTAACATCGTTCCCTGGCAACTGTTGGCTGCCCGCAAAGGAATTGCCATTAAAGTGATTCCGATGAACGACAAAGGTGAACTTCTGCTGGATGAATATGAAAAACTATTTTCCGAACGTACGAAAATAGTCAGTGTGGTTCATGTATCGAACGTACTGGGTACAGTGAATCCGGTGAAGGAGATGATCGCAACAGCTCATGCGCATGGTGTACCTTGCCTGATAGATGCTGCACAGTCTATTCCTCACATGAAAGTAGATGTACAGGAGTTGGATGCCGATTTTCTGGTATTCTCCGCCCATAAGATATATGGTCCGACAGGTGTCGGAGT
The DNA here is from genome assembly GCF_015558905.1 of Bacteroides sp. D55t1_190419_B8. Classification (NCBI taxonomy): domain Bacteria; kingdom Pseudomonadati; phylum Bacteroidota; class Bacteroidia; order Bacteroidales; family Bacteroidaceae; genus Bacteroides; species Bacteroides sp. D55t1_190419_B8. The sequence goes on along the minus strand of NZ_JADMOU010000003.1, from coordinate 266,402 downwards.
GCTTTACGGAAAAGAAGAATGGTTAGATCGCCTTCCTCCTTATCAGGGAGGAGGAGAGATGATTCAGCATGTCTCTTTCGAGAAGACCATTTTTAATGAACTTCCTTTCAAGTTTGAAGCCGGTACGCCCGACTATATCGGAACTACCGGACTGGCAAAAGCCCTTGATTATGTGAATGGACATGGTATTGAACAGATAGCCGCCCATGAGCATGAACTGACAACTTACGCTTTGCAACGCTTGAAAGAAATCCCCCATATGCGTATATTCGGTGAAGCAGCCGAACGGGGAGCAGTCATTTCCTTCTTGGTGGGAGATATCCATCATTTCGATCTTGGCACGTTGCTGGATCGTTTAGGTATTGCCGTGAGAACGGGGCATCATTGTGCACAACCTCTCATGCAACGTCTTGGCATAGAGGGAACTGTACGTGCTTCGTTTGCCATGTACAATACCAAATCGGAAATAGACACATTGGTGGCAGGGATTGAACGTGTCAGCAAGATGTTTTAAAGATATGAGCTGCTATTCCTGCGGAGTAGCAGCTTTTTTATTCTTTAACTAAAAAAAGATGCAGTCAAGTGCAGTGATTGGGACTTTCGTGCGTCTAATAAGTAAAGAAACAAAATGTTCATTGAATATCAGGAGGGTCGTGAGACCATGCTTATATTATATAAATTCTCTCTCTTTAACATTAATCGCAGCTATATCGTAAAAAATTACGGTGTAGCTGCAACTTTTTTAGGGGACTTCCCCGTCTAATGGAATAGTTGTAACCATTGAAACAGCTGTTACGATTGAAGATGAATTGAATATTATTGTGTGTAAAAAGAAAGGGGAAACGCTCATAACAGCGAATCCCCTTTTTTATTGATTACTTCATTCCTTTTTATTCGGCAGTCAGCTCAATTACGCGGCTGAAAGCTTGATTTGTCGTGAAAGCATTGATTCCCACTTTCATCAGATAATCTCCTGAATAAGTATTCTCATTGGCAGCCAGATTCGATTTGGAATTCGGCATCAGGTTGATTTCTTTCACCTTATACATTTTCTTCGCATCCAGTCCCTGAAGTTTTACCGGGAGCAGTTTCTCACCGAAACGTGGGTGGATATCATAGGTATAAAGTACAGCTTTGTTCTTATCCGGTGAGGTATACATGAGAGACATGTGATTGCCATCGTAGGGAGAAACCAGTCTGTATTGATCGCCGTCCAGAATCACTTTTTTCAGACGCGTCCAGTTGGCAACCGCATTCTGGCAATAAGTCTGTTCATCTGCATTCAGTTCCTTCAGTCCGAGGTCAAAGCCCAGTTTGCACATACTTGCCACATCCGTACGGAACTTCACGCTTGTCTTCTTGTTCCAGCTGGTTACGTGTGCACACATGGCCTTTGCCGGGAAGATTTGTGAGAATCCCCACTGGATAAACAGACGTTCTATCGGGTCTGTGTTGTCGCTGCACCAAAATTCTGTGTAATATTTCAGAGCTTCGTAGTCGCAACGGGCGCCACCGCCGGAGCAGAGCATCATTGGCACGTTCGGATATTTGTCTTTGACGCGTTTCAATACATTGTATATACCACGTACATGGTCGATATAAAGTTGTCCCTGCTTATTTTTTAAATATGGAGAATAAACATTCGTAATTGGAGAGTTACAGTCCCATTTAAAGAAAGCCACTTCCGGATTCTCTGTCAGGATCTTATCCACTACGCCATATACAAAGTCCTGTACTTTCGGATTGCTAAGATCGAGTACCAGCTGGTTACGGTAATAGTATGTTTCGCGGTTAGGCAGCTGGATAGCCCAGTCGGGATGCTTTTCGAACAACTCACTTTTAGGGTTGACCATTTCGGGCTCAATCCAGATACCAAATTTCACTCCGGCTTTTTTGGCAGACTGTACAAGGGCAGGAATACCGCCCGGCAGTTTGGATCTCATCACTTCCCAGTCACCCAGTCCGGCATTGTCACTGTTGCGTGGGTGCTTGTTGCCAAACCAGCCGTCATCCAACAAGAACATATCTACACCAAGATGTTTAGCTTCTTTCATCAATTCGGCAAGCAGTTCCTCATTGAATTTGAAGTAAGTATTTTCCCAGTTGTTTAATAAAGTCATGCGGTCGCCTTGTCCGTCTTTCAGCTGGTAGTTGCGTGCCCATGCGTGAAGGTTGCGGCTGGCTTCACCCGTGCCGTTGTTGCTGAAAGTAAAGATGAATTCAGGAGTTGTAAACACTTCATTCGGCTTCAGTTCATAATCAGATGCATAAGGATTGATGGCAGGGATTACACGGAGATTACCTACGTTGTCCACTTCGAAAGTGAACTGGAAGTTTCCTGTCCATCCGATAGTACCTAGCATGGCACGTCCCTGTGCTTCCTGTGCCGGTTGTTCAAAACCAAGCTCGAAGAACGGGTGGGTGTGCATGGCAGCACGGCTTCCCAGTTTGGTGTCGATCACCTTTTTACCAAACAACAGAGGTTGTGTGCTCATTTGTGCTTCTTTTGCCCAATCGCTGCTGAATTCTGTCAGGTAATATTCGTTTCCGGAGAAATAAAGCATTGTGGAAGCATAACGCCATAAGGTCACAGGCTTTTTTTCTGCATGTTTGATTTCACTCCACGTCTTGATGACGTTTTCTTTCGGATAAGCGATGTAATGCAGTGTGACTTCCACCGGGTATTGATCGTCTTTTAGTTGAATGATCGTTTCCGTTCCACCCGCCACTGCCTTCTGCTCGGATGATATATAGCGGAGAATCGTACTCGGGTTCCCGTCATTGTGCGTGATGGCTACAGCCGGTTCAAAATAATCTTCGGCGCCGGAGCCCGGATATACTTCCCATCCGCGGGTGGATACGCTACCGTCACTTCCTCCTTTTACGTAAGGAGAAAAGTTGTTGATATCTTTCTCGTTCAGTAACTTATCGCCCAGATAAGCCTGATAGAGTCGTCCGTTAGGAGCTACTTGGAGAATTAAGTCAGTGTTGTCCGTTGCGATGCGGATAACGTTCTTTTCTTGGGCGTCCACTTGCGCCAGGGTAAACAATGCCATAAGTAATACGAAAAGTTTCTTCATGGTTTTTTAATAATTAATCAGGTATTAGTTAGTTTGTGGGCATAGAATGCCGCAAAGATAATTATAATGGCATAGAAATGAATCATTTCACCACAGATTATTTCTTTCCTCTGTATACTCGGTGTCCTCTGTGGTGAAATAGAAATGTTCATAACCAGTGCGGAAATAAGGGATAAAGTAAATAACCACAGCATGTTCATTTGTTTAAAGAGATGTATAAAAGATAGAATGATTCAGCTTTATAAATTCTTTCTTTTTTTACTTGCTTATTTCGTTTGATTTCCATACTTTTAGCCTTCGTAAACCCTTTAAAAATTGATCCTATGGACAACATTCTTTTCTGGCTGGTTCCAGTCGCTTCCGTGTTAGCCCTCTGCTTTGCTTATTACTTTCATAAGCAAATGATGAAAGAGAGCGAAGGTACACCCCAAATGATAAAGATAGCTGCTGCTGTGCGCAAAGGAGCTATGTCTTATCTGAAACAGCAATACAAAATAGTAGGCTGGGTATTCTTGGGGTTGGTTATTCTGTTTTCAATTATGGCCTATGGCTTTCATGTACAGAATGCATGGGTTCCCATTGCTTTTCTTACAGGCGGATTTTTCTCCGGACTTTCCGGATTTCTAGGGATGAAGACGGCGACTTATGCATCGGCTCGTACCGCTAATGCTGCCCGCACTTCTCTGAATGCAGGGTTGAGGATTGCTTTCCGAAGCGGCGCGGTGATGGGATTAGTTGTAGTTGGTCTGGGATTGCTCGATATATCTTTCTGGTATCTGTTGTTGAATGCAGTGATTCCTGCTGATGCGCTGACACCTACTCATAAACTCTGTGTAATTACTACTACCATGCTGACTTTCGGTATGGGTGCTTCTACGCAAGCACTCTTTGCCCGTGTAGGTGGTGGTATCTATACGAAGGCAGCCGATGTTGGAGCCGACTTGGTAGGTAAAGTAGAAGCCGGAATTCCGGAAGATGACCCTCGTAATCCTGCCACCATTGCCGATAATGTCGGTGACAATGTCGGTGACGTAGCCGGTATGGGAGCCGACTTATATGAATCTTACTGTGGCTCGATTCTGGCAACAGCTGCACTGGGTGCTGCTGCTTTTATCCATTCGGCAGATACAGTGATGCAATTCAAGGCGGTTATTGCTCCGATGTTGATTGCAGCTGTTGGTATTATCCTTTCTATTATAGGTATATTTGCTGTCCGTACTAAAGAGAATGCAACTATGAAAGATTTGCTCGGTTCGTTGGCTTTCGGTACGAACCTTAGCTCCGTGCTTATTGTTGCAGCTACATTCTTAATCCTGTGGTTCTTGCAGCTTGATAACTGGATTTTGATTTCTTGTGCCGTAGTAGTCGGATTGTTGGTAGGTATTGTCATCGGACGCTCTACGGAATATTACACTTCCCAATCCTATCGCCCTACCCAAAAACTAAGTGAGAGCGGTAAGACTGGACCTGCTACCGTTATTATTTCCGGTATTGGTTTGGGTATGCTTTCAACGGCTATTCCTGTGATCGCAGTGGTTGTCGGTATCATAGCTTCCTATTTGTTAGCTTCCGCAGGTGATTTTGCCAATGTCGGTATGGGACTGTATGGTATCGGTATTGCAGCTGTCGGTATGCTTTCTACCTTAGGTATCACATTGGCAACGGATGCTTACGGGCCGATTGCGGATAATGCGGGAGGTAATGCGGAAATGTCCGGCCTGGGTGCTGAAGTTCGCAAACGTACTGATGCGCTCGATTCATTGGGTAATACAACTGCCGCCACGGGAAAAGGTTTTGCTATAGGTTCCGCTGCACTGACAGGTTTGGCTTTGCTGGCTTCTTATATTGAAGAAATCCGAATCGGTCTGACACGTCTTGGTAATGTGGACCTGACTTTTGCAGATGGAAGTTCTATCAGCGTAGCAAATGCCACTTTTATCGACTTCATGGATTATTACGAAGTACACTTGATGAATCCGAAAGTACTTTCGGGCATGTTCCTCGGTTCAATGATGGCTTTCCTGTTTTGTGGTTTGACAATGAATGCAGTAGGACGTGCGGCAGGACACATGGTTGACGAAGTGCGCCGCCAGTTCCGTGACATAAAGGGTATTCTGACTGGAGAAGCCGAGCCGGATTACGAACGTTGTGTTGAAATATCGACAAAGGGTGCGCAGCGTGAGATGGTTATTCCTTCCTTGATTGCTATTGTTGCTCCGATTCTTACAGGATTTATCTTTGGTGTTCCCGGCGTACTCGGTCTGCTGATTGGTGGCTTGAGCACTGGTTTCGTATTGGCTATCTTTATGGCTAACGCCGGAGGTGCATGGGATAACGCAAAGAAATATGTGGAAGAAGGTAACTTTGGTGGAAAAGGCGGTGAAGTGCATAAAGCAACCGTAGTAGGAGATACAGTAGGTGATCCGTTTAAAGATACCTCCGGTCCGAGCTTGAATATTTTGATAAAGCTTATGAGTATGGTCGCCATTGTGATGGCAGGACTTACTGTTGCTTGGAGTTTATTCTAAAAAAGCAGAAGAGAAATAAGAAAAAGGAGACAAAACAAGTCTCCTTTTTCTTATTTGAATTACCTTTGTGTCAAAATAGAAGCAATAAATATGTTATTACCTTATTTGAACGAGAATCTGATTGAGGCCGGATGTGATGAGGCCGGTCGTGGGTGTTTGGCGGGAGCGGTATATGCTGCTGCAGTTATTCTTCCGAAGGATTTTAAGAATGAACTGTTGAATGATTCCAAACAACTGACGGAAAAGCAACGTTATGCATTACGTGAGGTAATAGAGAAAGAAGCGATTGCTTGGGCGGTTGGCATTGTGTCACCGGAAGAAATTGATGAAATAAATATCCTGCGGGCTTCTTTTCTGGCGATGCATCGTGCAGTGGACCAGTTGTCCACCCGTCCCCAACATTTACTGATCGACGGTAATCGTTTCACTAAATACCCCGGTGTTCCTCATACTACAGTAGTGAAAGGAGACGGGAAATATCTTTCAATAGCAGCAGCTTCTATTTTAGCCAAAACATATCGAGACGATTATATGAACCGCCTTCACGAAGAATTTCCGTATTATGATTGGGACCACAATAAAGGTTATCCAACTAAGAAACATCGTGCCGCCATTGCCGAACGTGGCACTACTCCTTACCATCGCATGACGTTCAACCTGTTGGGAGATGGACAGTTGACTTTGAACTTCTAAGGTCGCTTTATTTCATTTTGCACATATTTTCTACATTTTTTTGCAGAATAAGCACGATTTTGTTACGGATAACCGTGAAATTGTTCCGTTTAGGCTAAAAAAGTGTTGCCTAGTGCTTTTATTTGTTATTGAAATGCTATATCTTTGCGAACAATAATAAGAATTAAAAAGTTTAAAATCATGGCAACGAACAAGCTATTATGGTCTTCTAAGCTCATTGGGGTATTTTTTATTATGTTGGTTTGCACTCTTTCTGCAAATGCACAGTTTTTACGTACTTCCTATTTCATGGAAGGTACTCACTATCGTCAACAACTGAATCCGGCTTTAACACCGACTAAAGGTTACTTCAATCTTCCGGTGATCGGTGCTGTCAATGCAACGGTTGGTTCTACTTCGTTAGGTTATCAGGATATCATTGACATTATTGATGATGGCGATGATTTCTACACTAAACCGGATTTCATGAATCGTCTGAAAGATAATAATAAACTGAATGTAAACTTCAGTACAGAAATTCTTTCTGCAGGATGGTATAAAGGAAAAAACTTCTGGTCATTCAATATTGGTCTTCGTACAGATATTGGTGCTAACCTGACAAAGAATATGTTTACCTTTTTGAATGAGATGGAAACAGTTGAAGAAAACTGGAGAAATAGTAACTATGATATTAGTGGTCAGCAATTGAATATCAATGCTTATACTGAAGTTGGTTTAGGACTTTCACGTCAGATTAATAACCGTTTGACGGTTGGTGCTAGAGTGAAAGCTTTATTGGGTATTGGCAACATGGAGTTGAAACTTAATAAAGTTGCGATGAATGCTAATTTGCCTAGTGATGCCCGTATTAATCAATTACAGGATCCAGCATATTTATCTAGTTTGGGTGTTGACGATATTACGAAGTTAAGAAGTGAAATTGAGGGCTACCATGCTAATCTGGCAGTAGATGCTCATTTGGAAAGTTCTTTCAAAGGATTGAATTTGAAAAAGGAAGATGGACAGGATTATATTAGTGATTTCGAATTTGAGAGCAAAGACATGGGAATCGCAGGTTACGGCTTCGGTATTGACTTGGGAGCGTCTTACAAGATTATGGATAATCTGACTGTATCTGCTTCTATTTTGGACTTGGGGTTTATATCATGGTCGAAAAGTAGCACTCAAATAGCTAATGCTAAAGCAGCAGGCATTGATATGAAGGGAAGTGACTACACATCAGGTATTGATCCTAATAATATCCCTGGAAGTATTACTGCTATTGAAAATAACATAAAGGATTTGCAGACGGATGCTAATGGATATATGGAGCGTGTTAGTGGCGGTGACGTACTTGACTATGAAATGTTGCAACTTAGAACGGAAGAAGCAAGCAAGTCCCGTAAATCTCGTCTTGCTTCTACCCTAGTATTAGGTGCAGAATATGGATTCTTCAATAACAAATTAGCAGTAGGTGTATTGTCAACAACTCGTTTTGTACAGCCTGATGCTCTTACAGAATTAACATTCTCTGCAAACTACCGTCCGAAAAGCTGGTTCAATGTAGCACTTAGCTACTCAGCTATCCAGTCAGCAGGTAAATCTTTCGGTCTGGGTCTGAAATTAGGTCCTCTGTTTGTCGGAACTGACTATATGTTCTTAGGTAAGAACTCTAACTCTGTGAACGGATTCGTTGGAGTTTCTATTCCGTTGGGCGGAAGAAAAGCAAATAAAGAAGGATAAGATATTTTAATTTCTCTCTCTAAACATTCTCTTTTAATTAATTCTCTATCGAATAAAAAACGTATAATTTACAGCTTACCGTCTTAGAGTCCTCTAAAGGATCACAGATGGTGAGCTGTTTTTTGTATTAGAACCATTTTATCTTCCGGAATATCACAAATGCAAGAGTTGACAATCCAATGGAGAAGAGTACAATCAAAGAGAAAGCGAAGGGTACCTCTTCCAGATGAATATCCACATTCATACCATAGAAACTGGCAATCAATGTCGGGAGCATCAGGACGATGGATAAACTTGTCATACGTTTCATGATCGTATTCACGTTATTGGAGATAATAGAGGCAAAAGCATCCATTGTTCCCGTGAGAATATCACTGTAAATATTCACCGTGTTAAGTGCCTGTTTCAATTCGATAATAACATCCTCCACAAGTTCTGTGTCCAGATAATCCGTATCCTGGAAGATAGTTCTTAACTTTCCTATCATTACTTCATTTCCGCGGATGGAAGTGTTGAAGTAGACAAGTGTTTTCTGCAGTCTCATCAGCCGGAGCAGGTCCTCGTTGCGGATGCTTCGCTCCAGTTCCTTTTCTGCGGCGCTGATGTCTATGTTTATCTGCTTTAGATACTTCAGGAACCACACGGCAGAAGAATAGATGATCCGGAGAATCAGATCCAGTTTGTTGCGCACAACAATCCCTTTTCGGCGGGTGTGTTCAATAAAATCCGGTAATAGATCAGTGTTATGATAACAGACGGACACAATGATCTCATTGTTGGTGATGATACCAATTGGTACGGTGCTGAAAGGCAGAGTGCTGTTTTGCGCAATCTGTACAGGGATACGAAGAATGGTCAATAGCCAGTTACCTTCCGTATCCGTACGCGGACGTTCGTCCGTATCGGCTATGTCATTAAGAAATGATTCGGGTACGTTGAGAGTTTGAGTTAGAAATTCAAAGTCATCGTTATTCGGGCATACTACATTTACCCAGCTGTTAGGAAGCCATTGAGCTTTTTCCACAAAGCCAGCTTCACAATAAAGATACGTTCTCATCTTATTGCCTCCTTTCGTTTGTTTGACACGAGCAGAGGCATCAGGTTTCAATGACTCTGTTCGCTTTAATTAATACTAGTTGTGCACGTTCGCGGGTTTGAATCGTCCATATTTCTATGATTTTATTTTTAAAGCGATGCAAAGGTACGGAAAAATGAAGTAGGTTCCGCCTTTTGTATCGTGTTTTTCGATCAATATATTGAAAGTACTTTTACAAAGTAAGAAAAACATTCATAGCCTGGTGCACTTCTGCCCTGTAACTTAACATAGATTAAACGTTTACGTAACCATCTTTTTTGTACCTTTGCGCCCGAAAATCAGAGTGATAATTTAAATATTGAAATATTATGAGTAAGAAAGCCCTTTTAATGATCCTCGATGGTTGGGGATTAGGTGACCAAAAGAAAGACGACGTAATCTTCAACACGCCCACTCCTTACTGGGATTATCTGATGACTACTTATCCTCACTCTCAACTTCAGGCAAGCGGTGAAAACGTAGGTTTGCCCGACGGACAGATGGGTAACTCGGAAGTAGGTCACTTGAATATCGGTGCCGGACGCGTGGTTTATCAGGATTTGGTAAAAATCAATCGTGCATGTGCTGATAATAGCATCCTGAAAAATCCTGAAGTCGTTTCTGCTTTCTCTTATGCAAAAGAAAACGGAAAGAGTGTTCACTTTATGGGGCTGACTTCTAACGGTGGCGTACACAGCTCACTCGTTCATCTCTTCAAACTTTGCGATATCGCTAAAGAATATAACATCGACAATACATTTATCCACTGCTTCATGGATGGTCGTGACACTGACCCGAAGAGCGGTAAAGGCTTTATCGAAGAACTTTCTGCACACTGTGAGAAATCTGCAGGCAAGATTGCTTCTATCATCGGCCGTTATTACGCTATGGACCGTGACAAACGCTGGGAACGTGTAAAAGAAGCTTATGACCTGCTTGTAAACGGCATAGGTGAGAAAGCTACCGATATGGTTCAGGCCATGCAGGACTCTTATAATGCAGGTGTTACAGATGAATTCATCAAACCGATTGTGAATGCCAACTGTGACGGAACAATCAAAGAAGGTGATGTGGTTATCTTCTTCAACTACCGTAATGACCGTGCCAAAGAGTTGACTGTTGTATTGACTCAACAAGATATGCCGGAAGCCGGTATGCACACCATCCCGGGCCTGCAATATTACTGTATGACTCCGTACGATGCTTCTTTCAAGGGTGTTCATATCCTGTTTGACAAAGATAATGTATCTAATACATTGGGCGAATATCTTGCTTCTAAAGGCTTGAGCCAACTTCATATCGCTGAAACAGAAAAGTATGCACACGTAACATTCTTCTTCAATGGTGGACGTGAAACTCCGTTTGACAAAGAAGATCGTATTCTTGTTCCTTCTCCCAAAGTGGCTACTTACGACTTGAAGCCGGAAATGAGCGCTTTCGAAGTAAAAGACAAACTGGTGGCTGCCATCAACGAGAACAAATATGATTTCATCGTAGTGAACTTCGCTAATGGTGACATGGTAGGTCATACCGGTATTTATGAAGCAATCGAGAAAGCTGTTATTGCTGTAGATGCTTGCGTGAAAGATGTAATTGAAGCTGCCAAAGCACAGGATTACGAAGCAATTATCATTGCTGATCATGGTAACGCTGACCACGCTTTGAACGAAGACGGTACTCCGAACACTGCTCACTCTTTGAACCCTGTTCCTTGTGTTTACGTAACTGAGAACAAAGCTGCGAAAGTAGAAAACGGTCGTCTGGCAGATGTTGCTCCGACTATTCTCAAGATTATGGGGCTGGCTGTTCCGGCTGAAATGGACGGAAAAGTGTTGATAAATTGAGAATTGAGAATTAAAAATTAAAAAATGATAGCTAAGAATAATGCTATTCATGTTAAATCGTATGCGTTTGCTATTCGTATAGTAAACGCATACAAGTTTTTAGTAGGATCTGAAAAAGAGTTTGTTTTATCAAAACATTTATTTCTCAATTTTTAATTCTCAATTTAAGATGATACAAATAGGTGATGTAGTAGTATCTCTTGATGTATTTCAGGAGAAGTTTCTTTGCGATCTGGGTGCCTGTAAGGGTGCTTGTTGCATTGAAGGTGATGCCGGTGCTCCGGTAGAGCTGGATGAGGTGATGGAGTTGGAAGAAGTTTTGCCGGTTATCTGGGACGAACTGGCTCCGGAGGCACGTGCGGTGATTGAAAAGCAAGGAGTGGTATATACGGATCAGGAAGGTGATTTGGTGACTTCTATTGTCAATAATAAGGACTGTGTGTTTACTTGTTATGATGAGAACGGTTGTTGTTATTGCGCAATCGAAAAGGCCTATCGAGCGGGAAAGACTGCTTTCTATAAACCGGTGTCCTGCCATCTTTACCCTATCCGGATTGGAGATTACGGACCTTATAAAGCGGTGAATTATAATCGTTGGGACATATGCAAAGCAGCGGTTTTGCTGGGAAAAAAAGAGAATCTTCCCGTATATCAGTTTCTGAAAGAGCCTTTAATCCGTAAGTTCGGTGAAGAATGGTACAAAGAACTGGTTACTGTTGCCGAAGAACTGAAAAAGCAACAATATATTTAAATTCTCTTCCGGTTCTTGCGTATGCAATATACTTGATATAGTAAAATACACAATGCGATTATTATTCCGCATGCCGGTATCATCCATACTTCCGGATGAATAATAATCAAGAAGATACAAGTGGCGATCACACAGGAAGTCAATACAATAAGAAACAACCTGATCTTTGCAAATAACGGATTAGGAGCAGTAGTTTTCATTTTCATAGTTATGTTTTCTTTGCTTTTTATGCAAGATAGTGATTTTGTATGGAAAACGTTTCTGCTGTTAGCTTTTATTAAGAGATAGGCAGTTGAACTATTCGAACATAAAGACCCTTTGGGCAAAAGAAAAACGCCGATCGAAGGATGTTCCTTCGCCATCGGCGTTTCCTCGTTGTAAGATGTGAGGTTGGTTTATAAAACGTAATTATTTAAATTATGTGTCGATATTTGCATACGTTGCATTTTCTTCAATGAACTCGCGGCGTGGTCCTACATCTTCACCCATTAACATAGAGAAGATATAATCGGCTTCTGCAGCGTTGTCAATATTTACTTGTTTCAACATACGGTTTTCGGGGTCCATAGTTGTTTCCCACAATTGCTGTGCGTTCATTTCACCCAAACCTTTGTAGCGCTGTGTATGAACAGCACTTTCCGAACCGCCACCGTAAGTATCGATAAACTTCTGGCGTTGTGCATCTGTCCAGCAATACTCTTCTACTTTACCTTTTTTGCAGAGGTAGAGCGGGGGAGTAGCGATGTACAAATAGCCATTCTGAATAATCTGTGGCATATAGCGGAAGAAGAACGTCATGATCAGTGTGTCGATGTGAGAACCATCGACGTCGGCATCGGTCATGATGATGATCTTGTGATAGCGCAGCTTTTGGATATTCGCTTCTTTGCTGTCCTCGTCAGTTCCGATAGTAACACCGAGGGCTGTGTAGATGTTACGGATTTCATCACTTTCCAAAGCCTTGTGATACATGGCTTTCTCTACGTTCAGAATCTTACCGCGCAATGGGAGGATAGCCTGGAACATACGGTTACGTCCCTGCTTGGCAGTACCACCTGCCGAATCTCCCTCGACGAGGAATAATTCACATTTCGTTGCATCCTTATCCGAACAGTCAGCCAATTTACCTGGTAGACCGCCTCCTGACATTGGGGACTTGCGTTGTACCATTTCACGGGCTTTTCTTGCTGCATGACGTGCGGTAGCGGCGAGAATCACCTTGTCTACAATCGTTTTTGCTTCCTTCGGATGCTCTTCCAGATAATATGCCAATACTTCCCCCACTGCCTGGTCGACAGCACCCATCACTTCGTTGTTACCCAACTTCGTTTTAGTCTGTCCTTCAAACTGTGGCTCTTGCACTTTTACGGAGATAACGGCAGTCAAACCCTCGCGGAAGTCATCTCCCGAGATTTCAACCTTCACTTTTTCCAGCATCTTGCTGTCTTCGGCATATTTCTTCAACGTACGGGTCAGCGCACGGCGGAAACCTGCCAGGTGTGTACCACCTTCAATGGTGTTGATATTGTTAACGTATGAGTGAACGTTTTCGGAGAATCCGGTATTGTACATGATAGCCACCTCAATAGGGATTCCCTGTTTTTCCGAGTTCAGATAGATAACGTCGTTAATCAAGTGCTCGCGTGAAGACTCGATAAAACGTACAAACTCTCTCAAGCCTTCTTCTGAATAGAACTGCTCACCCTTGAAGCTTCCGTCTTCGTTCACAACTCGACGGTCGGTCAGGGAAATACGGAGACCAGCGTTCAGATAAGCTAATTCACGCAGGCGTGAAGCCAGAATCTTGTAATCGTATACCGTTTCTGTAAAGATGGTATTGTCCGGCCAGAATTGTTGGCGGGTTCCCGTGATGTCGGCTGTGCCGACTTCTTTTACAGAGTAAAGCGGTTTACCGATCTCGTACTCCTGCTGGTAGATTTTGCCATTACGGAATACTTGCGTAGTCATGTGGGTAGACAGCGCATTTACGCAAGACATACCTACACCGTGCAAACCTCCGGATACCTTGTAAGATCCTTTGTCGAATTTACCTCCGGCGTGCAGTACAGTCATGGCAACTTCCAGTGCCGACTTCTTTTCTTTCTCGTGATAGTCCACCGGAATACCGCGTCCGTTGTCCTGTACTGTGATTGAATTGTCTTCGTTGATTATTACTTCGATATGGTCGCAATATCCGGCCAATGCTTCGTCGATAGAGTTGTCAACGATTTCGTATACCAAATGGTGAAGTCCCTTGACGCTGATGTCACCAATGTACATCGCAGGGCGTTTTCTTACTGCTTCAAGACCTTCCAATACCTGGATACTATCCGCAGAATAAGACCCGTTATTGGGAGTGATTTGTTCTTCGCTCATAATTGCCTTTCTAACTTTAATAACAGAGCAAATATAGTGAAAATTGTCGACTTGACGAAGAATAATCAGTGAAAAATAAAGAATGTGAGTGGATTCTCCGCTATCTTGATAAGTTTGATATTCAATGGGTTATAAACAAGAAAGGCCGAACTTAAAAGTTCAGCCTGGATGCTATGTAGAATTATAAAATTCTTTCTATTAAGCGAGCTTGTTGATGTAAAGAGCTAACTTAGATTTCAGATTGCTGGCTTTGTTCTTGTGAATAATATTCACCTTAGCCAACTTATCCAACATCTTTGTAATGCCTGGGTACATTGCAACTGCTTCTGCTTTATCAGTAGTTGCACGAAGCTTTCTAACAGCATTTCTCATGGTCTTGCCATAATATCTGTTGTGAAGTCTTCTAGTCTCTTCTTGTCTGATTCTTTTCAGTGATGATTTATGATTTGCCATCTCGACTAATCTATTTTTTTAGTTCTTTATTCTTTTAACTTGTAGCCCGTGGGGGAATCGAACCCCCCTTTCAAGAATGAAAATCTTGCGTCCTAACCGATAGACGAACGGGCCATCCTATTGTTGCATTTCTGCGTTTTGCTTTCTCGAATCTGTGTTTGTTTCTCGATTGCGGATGCAAAGGTAGGAACTTTTTTGAAACTGACAAATGATTCATAGGAAAATTTTCGTGGAATATGCGTTTTTTTTCAAATTGACCATTCTTTTATCTTGATATTCAATGAAATAGAATGCTTTACTTTTTATAAAAAAACTTCTTTCCGGTAAAAAAACTGGAAGGTGTCCTCTTTCATATACCTTATTATATTATAATGAACTAAAAAGGCTACTTATTTGTGATTTCTCTTGTAACAAAAAAAGTGCATTCTCTCCTCGCTTGGACAGAATGCACGAAACACAAACAAAACAAACAATTTTAATAAAACGATATTTTCTTTGAAAAATCGTTTTATTAAGATGCTACATGTAGTGGGAAACATTACATGAGCAGAGGGCAAAAGAGCCCGCTAGGGTACTTCGCAGTAGCCTTTGTAAATACATCTCACCTAAATATTGTTCACATACTATTTCGCCATACGTTTTTAAGACTCCAGTTCGGAGTTGTTCAGGCGTATAATCCATCCGTTAACTTGCATTCTTGGGCATATCTTCGGAATCCCGGTATCCGATGACTGGATAAAGAACAAAAGCGTATATGAGTCCTGACGGTCGAGATACTCCTGGTCACTCATTTCACCTATATCATTGTAGATTTTGGATAACAACAGATATTGGGTGAGTGGGAGACGAAGAATGTTCTTGCCGCTTGGTATATGTTTGATCGATAAGGTTGTCTGATCCCCTTTCATGATACGTAATGTATTTAATCTCGCATGAATGACCGGAGTTTGCTCGGACATTACAGCCACTTCCTTCTGATATGGAAGATAGTAGACTGGAGTTGTACCGACCGGTGTGTTTGTGTAGTCTATTATTCCGTTGCCAGATTCTAGCGTAAAGGAAAAGTCCTCTTGGCGTAGAGGAGCATTTGCTTCATCTTGAAGAATGCATGAGAAATAATTAGTATCTTTCACTAAATTGGCGGTAATAACCTGATATTTTTGACTAATAGTAATATTTTCAAGGCTACTGTAAAAGAGTGCATTCAGTTTCCTGTCCGACTGATTCTTATTGTCGCATGCCAGTGATATATTCAGGGACCTTCGTTCCGTTTGTCCGGCTTTGAGATTAGGGAGCTGGTACATATGGTTGGATGTCCCTCCCCATATAAGCAGACGATAAGTTCCTTCGGGAAATGGTACTTTTACCATACAGTAGCCTTGATGTAATGTAATGCTGTCTACGTCCACTCGATCCACATATTTATCATCCTTGTCGAAAGCAAGGATGGTAATATCGCTTACTTGTGTGGAGGCAGCGTCCACATCTAGTATATTATAGGTATACGAGATTTTCAGCCAAGTCCCGGAAGGGCAGTCTGACAAGTCGTCGTTCACCCAGTCACAGGATGAGAACAAGGCGATGGCACTGATAATATAGAGTAAAAATGGACGCATTTATAATAAATTTAGTTCGGGTGGCCAATATTTATTCAAGTTCTACATCTTGATTACGTACGGCCCACGGAAAAACATTGAAATTGATGTCTAGTTCGGCTTTATATTCATCCGGCTGATCCGGGTCGATGAAAGGTTCGCCGCTACCGAGTCCTGCAATTTTGTTGACTGACAATCTGTATATATTGTTGCGTACGATACCGAATTCCATAACACCCATTTCCGGAGAATTATTATCAAGGTGTTTGATCCAGTAATTGTAATAACAAGAGTAGTTTTCCGTTTTCTTGAAACGTTTGATACTATATCGGGCTAGTTCTTCTGTTGTCGAGTTGTCAGTGACATCATTGGGCAAATTATTAAGGACTAGTTTACGGATTGCATCTACGCTGGTATAAAAGTTGTAATTGAAGTAGAACATATTAGTCGGCCAGTTGGACTGATTGCTAACTACATCGCCATTTTCATTGAAAACGCGGTCGGGGGCAATATCCATGTTGGCTTTGAACATAACTCCCGTGCTGTATGCGTTCAGTTGGGCGTCAAGGAACATACAGTTTTCCAGGCAGTAGATATGTGACCAACTGTTAGCTTGCGCCATACCTGCCCAGTTGCCGTCGTTGATATCCAACTGTACTAGAGCTTGTGCAAAGAAACCATCGGCGTTTGTAAAGTCCCCGGCATTCTCCACTGTTTTCTTGAAGAAATAGGGATCGATAACATAACCATTGTTGTCGTTGATATCACCGAAGTTTTCATCAGTATATGAATCTGGTTCCTGGAAACTGTTCAGTACCGCTGTATGGCGGAAAGTATAGAACTGGGTTGCCAGGTTCAACATTCTGAAATTGTTCAGTTTGATTGTACAGTAGGTCTTTCCGGCTGGGTCTGTTAGCGGGAAAGTTTCCTGTGTTTGAGTCAGTTCGACTTTGGCAACCACGCGTTCGAGACCAATAGATACACTGGTCACTTTATCGGAATCTGTAGGTTTCTTCACTTCAACGTTCAGATTGGCAGCTCCACGATTGGTCATAACGAAACCGTTTTCGGGTACGCTTGGAATTTTTCCTGCACTGTAAGTAACGGCATCAACTGCATTCAGAAAAGCCTCTTGTGTGCTGATATTTCCAGTGATTGCTTTTCCGTTAGCTATGGCAAAGATGTTATAAGTTCCCGGATTTACAGTGATTTTGTCAGCGGTGTACTGTATGTTTTGACCGCTCGTAACTGTCCGGTTGATGTTCTTCAGTTCCTGCTGATCTTTGAGCGTTTTTGTGGTCGAGTCAAATAGATAAACTGTGAGACTCTTTACCGCATATTCTTCTTTCGAACCTTCGGTGGTAACGCCGGACGATTCGGCACTTCGGCTGGTAGCAACGTTTGGAATCTCGAAGAACAAGGCGAGATTACCATTTGACTCTGAATGAGTGTCATCGGCGATGACCACATCTGCATCATTGATGCAACTGTACTGTGTGACTGCCGCGAATAAAAGCAGTGACATTAATTTACTGAATCTTTTCATTTTACATTTGATTTTAATGAGTATTTATTTTAATTCAAGGACTAATTGCAGATTATTATCCGCTTGTGATAGTCCTGCTTTTTGAGCTTGTCTGAATAAGTACTCTGCTTCCTCATAGTTATTTTTAAGAAAGCATAGAACTCCTTTTGCTAATATTGTTTCCGGTACTTCCGGAGCTTTTTCCAGATAAGTGGCAGCTGTTTGGACGTCTCTTTGCATCAAGGCTATACAGGCGGCATTCAAGTTGGCTGTGGGATTATCGGGAAATAGTTGTACGGCAGCCATGAAAATCTGATTATAAGTTTCGCTTCCAGGTGTACTGGCAAGTGCGAGACGAAACATTTCTTCAAGACTCAAATTTTTAGGGTTTGTAGTAAAGACTTTCCGGGATTCTGCAAGAGTAAACGGGCGTACACGATATTCAATAGTGTAGTCGGAATGTCTAAGTAGAGTAAACCAATGCTTCAGGACAAAATCGTAGAATGCAGGGAAGTGTTTTTTTAACTTTCTCTCCTTGCTGTCGGGGTGAATGTCGCTTGTTATGGTTTTTATTATCGCTTCTTTCTCTTGAAAAGTCGTATCACAGAGAAGAGCTTCAAATCCTTCCCAATCTTCGGGAGTATAGTCTGTCCGGATATGCGCTCCGTCGAATGCATATAGCTGATTTACATACTCTTTCACAGATTGAGTACGTTCACGGGCCAACTTCTCATTGAGTCGGTAAGGTCCGTCGGGTGAAGCGTAGCCGTGAATGCTGATGTGTGTGATGGTAACGTTGGTGTCATTTTTAATGGTGTTGATTGTTTCAATAATTTTATTCAGTTCTACTGTATTGTTGCTGTATGTTTCGTATATAGCAGTCACATTGACAGGAAAATCAATAAACGCACACCCTTTTTCTTCTCTGATTTTCGAGGTTTCCACTTGGGGAGTCAGGAATACGAGTTGTGGAATAGGGGTTGGCTGTGGGTGTAAACGGGCGATACAAGTGAAATTTTCTTCACCCGGAATCCCACAGCCACAGCTTTTCTCAACGAGTGAGAGAGTGGCATGATTCATCCAACTTTCGAAAGGTACAGATTGCAGATAATGTATTGTCTGCCGACTTCCGTTTTTTCTTTGCAATGCTTCGGCTTCTTTTTCCTTCTTGCCGGCTTCGCGCAAAAATATGATGTGTTGTTTTCGGCTGTTGATATAGATCGGTGGTAATTCCAACCGGTGTTCCAGACTGTCACTGACAACAGGTATCAATGTCATTGATTCATTGGGCAGGAAGTCACGAGTGACTTCTATTCCAATAGAAACCAGTAATTCTTTCCCGGCCTTGTGCAGGCTGGAGGAAGTGGCTCGAACAGTGCCATCATCTCCTGCTACAGGTGTCTGTGCCTGAAGAGAAAGAGATAAGATGGCTGCAATGATAAAAGTTCCTCCTGTTTTCATATTTTTATAACTAAATGACTCCTTATCCGTAACAAAAGCAATCATAACTCACCATGGATAAATTCGTGAAATGATTCCTTGCTGCTGCAATGCTTTCAATATCTTCATGTCCTTTATTGATCTGCTGATGCCTCCATGTCCTAGATAATATACTCTCCATGGGGTAGAACGGCATTGACGTGCTATTCGTATGTAGATACTTCTTTTTCTGGAGAACCAGACTTTCCATAAACTTTTCATCCTGTTTTATTTTAAAATAGATAAACTAAACTTATTGAAGCCTTACTAGGCCCTATGTAATGATAATCACCTTTGTCCCGTAATCCGGCGCATTTCTTGACGCAGTTGTATTGCTTGTAGCGGATAAAATCGTATCCTACTCCCAGACTTGTTTCTATATTCCAATGATCATTCAGCATCCAGTGATATCCGGCACTGATACCTCCGCCTGCCAGCCATCCTTCATATCTGTACTTTTTCAACCCGGCGAATATACCGAAAGGCAGTTTTTTCCCTCCGATATTGAATTGTGCCCCATTGAGGTAAGTACCCCAGAAAAAGCCGTTAAACTTCTGGCAAGTCCAGTATTTATATTCTGGTTGTATCAGCCAATAGCGGTTCACATATTTCTCTTCCCGTTTCCATGGTCGCAGACTGCCGGTCAGTTCAACTGTGCTTTTATTTCCGATGGCATATGAGACTCCGACCTCGAGAGCCCCATCTATTGCAGGAAGCGCATTCACCCTGACTGCTACTTTCTGTGAGTGACAGTGGAGCCAACCAACTGATAAGAACAGGAATAAGAATAAGAAATATTTCATTGTATCTGCTCGTTAAGGACGTTTATTATTTTCAAAAAATACATTCAGATTGTAAGAAGCCTCTTCTGACCCTTCTGTCTTAGCGGCCTTTAACATACGAATGCCTTCGTATGTGTTTCCAGTCATTAGCTCATATACACCCCGGCAATTCTTGTAAGCAAGGTTGTCATGAGGAGCCATCGATAAAAACTTGCTTATTGATTGAGTATTTCCTTGTTCGATGGCGGCAGCGGCAGCGTTCAGGTTGGCGATGGGGTGTACAGGATACAGTTTGACACTGATGTTAATAATTTGGTAAAACTTGGCTTTGTTATCTGCATACGACAGAGCTACGGTATAGAGTTCGCGGAGCGACAACATTTGTGGATTGACGTCAGCCATAATCTTAGCCTCTTCAAGATTAAAATTCAACTCTTTCTGATTTCGTATATCTACATCATCCGTAGCCGGAGAAACATACGAACCTTTATATTTCATTTTTGTGGTTGTCGTATCGGCCTGAGACGTGTTTTCTGCTGTTGACGTAGCCTCGTCCGGATTCTTTTGGAGGGATGGGAGTGCAGCAGGTTGAGATGTAATGAGTAAAGTGTCTTTCAACGCTTGTTCGCTTTCAGGACGGATGATTGTTCTCCGAAGGAGGAGAGTTGCGTGGTTCATCCAATCTTCTGCGGGCAACGAAGTCCGGTAAGCGATGGTGCGGGAATGACTTTCGCCGATACCGGCAACGAGGTAGGTTGCATCCTCTTCTTTATGCCCGCTTTTTTTTCGTAATATCTGGTTGCGCAGATATAATTTCTGTTTTTGTTTGCCGTTCAATAGGATGGAGGGCAGTAAGATTTTCTTTTCCTGTCCGGTTAAGACGGGCGTTAGTCTGACGGCATTTTTAGACTCCATATTTTCTATTTCTACCGATACATCCATGGAGAGTAGTAATGAATCTGCCCGCACTCCGAGAAAGTGTGGAGTAATATCCAGTTTAATGTTTTGTGCCGGGAGTAGATTGCATATCAATAAGCTGAAAAATATGAATGCTTTCGTTTTCATTTTATGTGGTTATTATTAGGTTGATTTATCGGATGAAATATATGATTGATATCCCTGCTTGTGTAGGTCCCCAGTAGTTGCAGCTTGATTTTTCCAATAGGGCTGCACCTTCAGACTGTCCGTAGCGTTTATAATTAAGGTGTGCATATCCGAGTGAGATTCCTGCTTCCAGGTTCCATTGAGGGCTGATCATCCATTGATAACCGTAGGAAATGCCGAAACCCGCCAGATTGCCTTGATATCTGTTATGAGCAATCTGCCTGTTCTCAATACCCAGCATTTTCCCATCGCTGAATCCCCAAGGGAGCATTCCTCCAAAATTGAACAAAGCATAGTGTAGCTGAAAGCCGATAAAATTTCCTGTGAATGCTTCATTAAACCATTTACGGTATTCCGGCTGTAACAGGAAATGTTTCATCTTTTTGTTCCCTCCGAAGTCCCAGGGATTGTAATTGAGAGAAAGGCTGATGGTATGTGTATCGTCACATCGCACTTCTCCTCCCATGTTGAGAGTAGTGGTTAGATCGTAAAGCAGATTGCTTTTAATGGCTATATTTTGTCCGCAAAGGTTTGAAGCAGGCAGAATACATGTAACAAAGGCAATGATGGCTAGCCCATGTTTAATGTTTGCCGCATATCTCCACCTGTTGCTGGCAGCAGGCCTTTCATTTTTACTGATATCGGGTTTGTGTGTCATAATTATTTGTTTATGTGTATCTGTTACTTCTTAGGTAACGGAACTCCTGTTTAATGACAGGAGCACATGGGGGAAAAGTAAAAAAGACAGTGGTCTTTTATTGATATACGTCTCTGGAAGCTTTCGGACAGAAAAAACGGTCCGATGATTGGCAATAGATAGTTGGAACATGAACTAAAAGTGATTCGTGTTCTCATATCTTATTTTATTCTTCGGAAGAAGTTGAATAAAATAATCTATAATTAATTTGGAATGTAATACTCTTTTTATATATCTTTGTGCAGTATTTATATCCGTTACCTAAGAAGTAATGGATAAGGTAGATTGCTGATAGATAGCTGCTTATATTTTATTGATGACTTGTGCTGTAAGATTCTACGTAAAAACAATTCAATTGGTTGGCTTCTGTTCTTTTCTTCAAACCAAAACCTTTCAGATAAGTTTGTGTGGTTTTTATTGATTTATGTCCTAATGATTCACTGATCATTTCAATAGGGATTCCCTGGTATTTGGCATTTGTTGCCCAAGAATGCCGGATAGTATATGAACTGACAGGTGATTTTAGGTTTAGCTCTTTTGACAGGCTTTTCAATTGATTGTTGAATCGGCGGAGGGCTGACTGATATTCCTTATATATGCTTTCTTCTTTTCGTCTCTTATCTCCTTTCATTATATTAAATAGGTAGTCTGGGCAATCTTCTCTCGGCGGATTGTTGTTACGCAGTCTGTTTATCTCTTTCTTGGAGGTGTCCAGGATTTCAAGGCTTATTGGTGTGCCTGTTTTTATGCGATTGTATCTAAGGATTCCGTGTTCCAATGCCGATTTTTCTAAATGTGCGAAATCAGAGAACGGCATACCGCAGAATTGGAACATCAACCGTGCGATAGCTTGCGTACGACTTAAGTGTTGGGATTGAGGAGCTTTGTAGAGAAGTGTATGCAGTTCGCTGACAGGGAGTGCCCTTTTCTGCCGTACATCTACGCCAGTGTATACGTCGCGAAACAACCGGGGGATGAAGCGGGCTATACCTGCCTCCACACCACGGTTATAGATGCTGCGCAACATACGCATATAGGTCGAAACAGTGTTTGGTTTCAACCCATGTTCGTGGAGATGCTGTCCGTATCGTCTCAAACTATCGCGGGTGACCTGTCCGAAAGCTATGCCGGGAGTACCGCAGAACCTTGTGAATGACAGAATTGCATTCTTATACACATGTGCTGTCGAATAACGACCTTCTTCCTGTAAATTCCGGATATATGCTTTGGCGCATCCGGTAAATCCGTTTTTATTACTTTTTCGTTTCATAAGCTTGTTTATCTTTACTTGTTATTCAGGGACTATAACAAAAGTAGTTATCTTTTTTGTTGTTAATGCCTTTAAAAACTCTCTGATTACTATCTATTTTTTGTAGTTTTGCTTCGGATTGGAAACGAGGTTATTTGGTTATGTTGCAAAAAACGAAAGGAATAGTTCTTCATACATTAAAATACAATGATACTTCTATCATTGTAGATATGTATACAGAGTTGTCCGGCAGGGCTTCTTTCCTTGTAACAGTACCCCGTTCACGGAAGGCGGCTGTAAAATCCGTACTTTTCCAACCGTTGTCTTTTATCGAGTTCGAGGCCGACTATCGGCCCAATGCAACACTCTATCGTGTGAAGGAAGCGAAATCCTTTTATCCATTTTCTTCCATACCTTATGATCCGTATAAGTCTTCGATGGCACTTTTCTTGTCGGAGTTTCTTTACAGGGCTATCCGGGAGGAGGCGGAGAACCGTCCGTTATTCGCCTATCTGCAACATTCTATCATTTGGCTGGACGAGTGTGGAGAGGGATTTGCCAATTTCCATCTGGTTTTCCTGATGCGTCTTTCGCGTTTTCTGGGGCTTTACCCGAATCTGGAAGATTATCATACCGGCGATTACTTCGATTTATTGAATGCCTGTTTCACTTCCATTCGTCCCCAGCTACATTCTTCTTATATCAATCCTGAAGAGGCCGCCCGTCTCCGTCAGTTGATGCGCATGAACTATGAGACCATGCATCTTTTCGGTATGAGCCGTGCGGAGCGTACTCGCTGCCTGACGATCATGAATGATTATTATCGTTTGCATCTGCCGGACTTTCCGGCATTGAAATCACTGGAGGTATTGAAAGAACTGTTTGATTAATTAGTAACTTCTCTCCATCTGCTTGCTATATATTGTTTTAGCTCCGTTTTAGCGTCCGCCACTGTATATGGTAATTAATCAGGTGATAATAACACTTCTTAATGTGGGTTTGTATGCTGTTCCTGAAAATATATGTTACTTTTGTCCGTAGAGAATAAAAGAGCATGAACAAGAGAGAAAACAATATGAAAAGATTCCTATACCTGACAATCTGTCTTCTCATCCTGGGGGAGTTTTATGGTTGTAACGGAGACGTGTTTGTCGACGACTTCCGTCCTTCCGATTCCGAACTGATGTTGGACGGGAACGGGGATGTTGCCACTATTCAATTTGCAGCTGCCAATTGGGATTGGTTAACAATGTATACAGCTTCCGGTTTTCCCTTTCAATATAAAGTATATGATGCGGACAATCGCCTGGTAACAAATGATCAAGGTCCATTGCTGAACGGATTAGGCAAGATTGTGTGTGTCGGGGAGATGATTGATTTCACCATCGAACGTGTTTATCCCGAAGAAGTGAAGATAACGGTGGGCGAGAATGCCCTTTCCGCTCCTTTTCAATTTCAACTCACGGCAAGCAACGAGTATGAGTGGCAGGAGATACACGTCGAGATCTCTCCGGCAGACAGATATGTAATGGACAGTATTATTTATTCTTTGGATGCATATTCCTACGATCCGGAAAACAAGATAGAGAAAAAAGAAGGTGTCTCCTTTCATAACTTAACATATGTTTCGTCTACATACACGTTTTTTCCTTTCGAGTCTTTTTACCATTTTATGAGATTCAAAAGCGATGTGCCCGAAGCTTTTCAGCTACTGGGCGAAGCCGGTCTGACAGTGGAAATACCAAGTATGAAAGACGGATATTTAGTGATGAACGGCAAACGGGTGCCATTCATTTCTGAGCAACAAATGTTGCCTTCCTCCAATACGGAACAGAAAGAAGACATAATTCCTCCCCGAACTTCTCGATATTACACTTTATTGATGATGTATGACTGGCTGGAAACCAGATATACCCTCTATGTTTCTCACTCCAAATCCAAGAAACAACGAATCGTAACCGGCACGTTACAAAGCAGAATGCCTGTAAAATATAACATAATACACAAGGATATCCCTTTCAATAACTAGCATATCAATGATTAGAAATAGGAACGCCATACGGTTGCTGTGCCTCCTTTGCCTCCTGGTACATCCGGCAATCAACGTAAATCTGGAAGCCCAGACAATCATCGGACAACGGAACGACAGCGTCAGCCATCCCTTGATCCGCCATCAGCTCGGCTTTGACATCCGTCCGGGCTATATCGTCTCCACCCATAGTTTTCTGCAAGGAGACAATGCGCAACAAAAGAAAATCGACCAATCGCTTTCTTTCCATTTCAAGTACGCTTTCAGATTCGGCAAAGAATCCAATCTAGGCAGGCTCTTTCCTCATACCTATCAGGGTATTGGCGTTTCCTACCATACCTTCTTTAGTCCCGTTGAATTGGGAAATCCGGTGTCGGTATACGCTTTTCAAGGGTCACGTATCGCGCAACTGTTGCCCCGCCTATCGCTCGATTATGAATGGAACTTCGGAGCTTCTTTTGGCTGGAAGAAATATGACGAACTATCCAATCCGCAAAACGTGTTGGTTGGCTCCAAGATCAATGCATACATCAATCTCGGCTTTTTGCTGAACTGGCAAGTTCACAGGTATTGGAAACTGGCGGCAGGCGTAGATCTCACCCATTTCTCCAATGGAAACACGCATTATCCTAATGGCGGTCTTAATGTTATTGGAGGAAGAGTCGGCATCGTACGTACTTTGGGCGCGGATGAGGCGCCCGGTTCCATCACTCCCGGACGGCTCTTTATAAAGCCTCACGTCAGCTATGACTTGGTGATTTACGGAGCCACCCGCAAAAGAGGACTGATTGGAGACGATGTGTCGAGTCTGATTCCCGGTTCGTTCGGCGTGGCGGGCATCAATTTCGCTCCGATGTATAATTTCAATAACTATTTTCGGGCAGGGCTTTCTGCAGATGCGCAATATGATGAGAGTGCCAATCTTAAGGAGTATAGAGTGGGCGAGTTCTACTCGGGTGATTTGAAGTTTCATCGTCCTCCTTTCCGTAAGCAATTTGCCATGGGGTTATCTCTTCGGGCAGAACTGGTGATGCCTGTTTTCTCTATCAATGTCGGCGTCGGTCGGAACCTGATATACAGTGGGGATGATACAAAAGGGTTCTACCAGATTCTGGCTCTCAAAACTTATGTCACCCGGCATTTGTTTTTGCACGTGGGATATCAGTTGAGCAAGTTTAAAGACCCCAGCAATCTGATGCTGGGACTTGGATATAGATTCCATGACAAACGATGAAAGGGCAATCTTCGTTTGTTAATAACCTCCTTTTTCAATTTGATTAAAATGTAAGTCCTCCTAATTGGATTATTCCATTGTCCTTCCAAACATGATTCACTTTTACTTCTGTGATACCGGCGTCAGGATATCGTTGCTGATATTCTGATGTTTTATCACTCTGTAGAATATATCCGTATGACATTTTTGTAGCAAATTTAAAACCGAATTTCTCTGTTTTATCGTCATACATTAGGGTTAAAGAGGTAATCTTTTCAGGTTCGTACGACTGCTCTTCAGAACAACTGTATGAAGATACCAATAATTAAAGAGATGTTTATTCCTCTCCTTTTCCCTTAGTTCTACTGGATAATAAAGCTCTTATTTCACATTCACTTCTACGACTGTAAAGACATTATTTGAACGGATATAAAGGTCGAATGTTCCATAAGGTCCGTAGACTATGTCAGGTGCTTTAGTTAGGGTTATTCTTAATTTGTTATTGGCAGATGTTACATTTAATCCTTTTTTTCCTGCACTATGTTCTTTCAAGAAAAACTCAATATTTGGGGGTAATGCTAATTCAACCGTTTCACCTATGTAGTGAAGGCTTCCAATATTATACTTATATGCAGGCAGTTCATTATTGTCAGGGACAATTGGTATGTATTTTACAATTGCACCGATAGTCATGTCGCTATTTAATATTTTAGATACAACATAGGCTTGGTAATAACTTGCTTCTACTTGAATAGCACGATTACCTGACGGAAAATCTATAAGTGTATTTTTATCAAAAATCTGATAAATATGCCCCGGCGTAACCGCTACTTCGTGTGTGAGGTTGGTTAGCGAGGGTAGAATATTTGCTCCAACTCCTGCGCCATTTCCTACGTCAGAAATGAAATTAGAAGATGTGACGAAGTTATTAGCTTCATTGATATAAGTTCCTGATTCGCCCAAATAAGTTTTTCCATTGTGCTCATTAAGCATATTGAGTGTGATGGTGTCTGCCGGATCATTTGGAGTGTCATCATCACTACAACTCATGAAGAATGTAATGCAAAGGGATAATAAAGAAATCCCAATAATTTTTTTCGTATTCATAATAATAAAAAATGGATTGATTAATTAATAACTTATTTGGATGCGTTACTTAGAAAAAATTTATTAATATAATAGTAAGTATCTTTCGAAGCGCTATGAAATAGCAATTGTAGTTTGTATTTCCCCTTAGGGTATTCTTTTTGAGGAGGTAAAAAGAACTTGATTTGGATGCTCTTTTGAGAAGGTATTGAATATCCAATATCATTTTTTACATAATTACTTGGATAAACGAGAGGAAGCCATGAATCATTACTTTCCTTATAGTATGAAAAGAGATCGTTCATATAAAAAATGGTATCATTTGTATCATTTGTAATTTCAGTATTCAAGAATCCGTCTTTTGAACAAGAGTCTTGTAATAAAAAGTAGACTTTTATATTCTCATTTTTTCTTGTGATCAATTCTTTCCCTTGCATTTGTTTTTCTTCTACAATCGTTTCTCCTGGCTCGATGGAATGAATGAAATGTGATATATCCATTTTATATGAATTTAGAGAGTCGGCATTATTTTCATATTCAAGATTTATAGTGTTTCTTGAATTGCTTGTTTTATTATGACAACTGATTAGCATGAATAAAACAATTCCATTGGTTATCAAAATAGATATTAATTTGAACATAAGCTAAATATGAAATGGATTGGATAAGTTACTTATCCAATCCATTGATGAATATTAGTTAAAATGAGCATTTAGTTTTGATGCTATATTATCAACCTTAACAAATATAGATGTAAAAGCTGTGCTTCCTTTATGTATGCCTATTACTTTTTTACTATTTGTCAGATATACTGGACCTCCGCTATCACCGGAAGCACTCAAATATGTAGCTTCTCCCATGTCTGTATAACTTATTCCTCCGACATTTACATTTGCATTGGTACTCGTAATATAACCTTCAGATTGAGCTATAGTCTCTCCTAACTTGGTTACATTATCTCCTGCCCAAATATTATATTCTTCTCCGGTAAGATTTCCATTATTGGGAACGAGGGAGAAATTTGTTATACTAATGAATGCTGCATCAACAGAACCTCCTTGGATTGAAAGATCACAACTACCGATTAGTGTATTATTATAATATGCCGGGTCGCCTGTGTTATAAGCATGTCCTGCGGTAACAAAACCGTCAGTGTTAAATCTAGTAGCTCTATAGCCCATTGACGCAGTGCCTTTAGGTGTGCCTATAGAACTTCCAGGCGATAATGAGTGGTCTTGAAATTTTCTAGTGCATTGTTTAAATACAATTCCTGAAAAGTTCACTACTTCTGATTTAAATTCTTTTATTTCCATTTCATTAAATCTGTTAAGTTCCACCACGACATTATTCTCAAAATCATTTAGATAATAGTATTTTATATTCTTAGCAATTTGAGAATCTTTATTACTACTAATAAATGAAGTTATTTTGGTTAGAATATTATTCAACTCCGTATAAGAATAATTGCCTTGCGTATATATGACATCATTCTCGCCTATTAACCTTATAAGAGTAGCTTTGGTACTTTCTATTTCTCCTTTAAGAAAAACAACAAGTTTACCATCCCCGTTAATATAACTTCCTCCATAATAGTCCGGATAGTCACTAGTACTTAATGAACGACTTTTTGTCATTCCAAATGATTCTAATAATCTTATGCCAGCCTCACGAGCTTTCTCATTGTTTCTTTTTACAATGTTTGGCTGTTCGTTGTTTTCTCTTTGAAGTATATCGTCTGAAGAACATGATGATATGACTAATCCGAAAAACAGCAGAATGGTCAAAGGTAATAATAATTTTTTCATAAGCGAATAATTTGAATTAATAAATGATACGTATTTTACCTCTTCCTTAAAAGGATTGTCTTTTTTATTGGTGAATATCTATTAATGCTCTTCATTACAAACCGAATATTCTATATCGTTGATATAAAGTCGTCATTGAAACGGATTTTACAGGTATACTGTTTACCCAGTCTAAGATCCCGTATGCATCAAGAATATAATCATCGTCGTAGTATGCAAAACAATATAACGATGTCGGATTGTAGATATACCAAATATTGGTATTTGCATTTTTAAACTTATACATTCCAGCTTCGTCTACGTCGTTTATTGAAAATGATAATGTGGTTTGTAGGATAGGATTTATTACTTTATTCGGATTAGATTTGATAGCTAGTTTATAATATTTGCTCTTTTCATTTTTTATAGCATTACTTTTTTCGGTAAAGGTTGCGGCAACACTGTTCGCTTTTAATTCTGCATCGGATTGACTTGCTGCACTTGAATTTGAGAAAATGAGCTTATCTCCTTGTCTTGTGCTTAGCACGGGTACAATATCATATAATTTCTCTCCCGATCTACTTTTGCGGACGTATACTTTCATTATTTCTATATACGGTTCTTCAAGTTGTTCTTGGTGCTGAAAATCCATGTGGGTGTCGTTATATCTTTGCTTAAAGTTTTCTTCCAAAATAAAATCCGATATGGGATAAAGTCCGCCATCTTGAATGTCAATCATTGTATGTGTTCTTGAATCGTTTAATGATTGAAGCCAACTTGTTAAATTAATGGAAGTGTTTTTAACGTCATAAGGAGGTGTTGCAACATTATATCCATAGGCTCCACCCAATGTTTTAATAGAGACGCGCAGTTCTGAAAAAGATTCGTTTGCTGTGGAAGAATTGCCATCTTTTGTTCCAATAGAGAAATCTCCTGACGCAGAGTTTTTATCCCATGAGTAGGACGCATTTATTGATTTATCCATATCACGTTCTTTACTTTTGAAATCTGTACTTTGCTTGTCAAGGCCATAGTATAAAGCCGATGCTCGTCCGCCTGTGTAGTAAGATGTTAAGACAAACTCTCCATAGCTTTGCATTAATTCAACCATTGATGAATTATAAAGGGCATCCACAAATAATTCGTCTAAATAATCTGCTGAAATTCTTTTCAATGCACTAGGAGCGGTTTGTAGAGATATCATTGTATTGACGACCTCAACACTAAGCTCTCCATGTACTGCTTGTTCGGAATCATTGGTATTATGCTTGAAAATATCGGTTACAGTTTTCGTTCTTCCAAATGTGAACGGACCAACATTTAGTGAGAATCCTGATTTGACTGTTTTAGTAAACGATGAAGTAGTTTCTAAGCGTTCAAAGCTAGAGTATGACATAGCTTCTGTTGAGGTTGTCCTCAACTCTTTAGCAACTCTGTATGAAGGATATCTTTCAAGTAGCTTTTCCATATTAACAATTGGAAATCTCGCATTTGAAAAGTCCCCGATAATTGATGTTCCGTTTTCTATGGCATAAGAATTTCCAAGAAAATCTGTAGCATCGGTAAATGATGCCCTAGTACTGGGTCTGGGTGCTATTTTTTTAGACCAAACTTTTGGTAGGTTTGGGTCACGTTCTTGCAAGATGATTTCTGATGTTGAATCATCCTGATTGTTTAGCGAATCAGCATAACTTATTTCGTCTTCATTGTTACATGATGCTATTGCAAACAGTATGATAAATGAAAATATAGTAGATTTTCTCATATAGGTATATTTTTAAAATATGATTGGTGATGATTGGCTTGCATTTCTGATGTTCACTTTTCCTTTTACACTTTGTTGAGTATCCAAGTTTGTCTCTTCAAAATCAACATCAGATATTTCATCTACATGAATCCTTCCGCTCCAACGTCCTGGCAATTTGGCTATTCTAGCATCTTTACCGTCTTCTTTATATTCAATTGTGGCTACATAGTCTACTGATACATCATATTCTTTAAAATAATAGGTCACTGTAAGTTTTGTACGTGGCGAAACTTTGACGGGTTCTATATGTTTTAATGTATTTTCTAATACTCTGCGTACATTGGGCTGGTATTTTGTATCAGTTGGTATACTTGCATTAGGAACAAGATCTATTTCGCCTAATGTAACTGTAGGTCGTGCAAATAGCGTATCTGAGGCTGGAACCTTAAATGCTATTCCCTTTTCTTCTTTAAAATAGGAGTCCTCTTGTACAGTCTTTTCAAATACGAGGTTTTCTCGTATAAATTGGGATGAAGAGTTTGTTATGGCTCGTTTGATAGAGACATTGTCCCTTTGGGTCACAGTTGCGGAATATGGATTGATAAATTCCAGGCTTTTCAGTGTGAATACAGCATCAGGAGTGATAGTAAATTCCTGTTGGGTTCTTTGTGTATATTGGCTGAAACCAACATTATTAGCTTGTATATCTACCACATAATTGAATACATCCCACCATGAACCACTACTTCCTTGGCCAATATATAATTCATTTTGGAGGACATAAGTTCCTGGATTATTAGTAGCAGGTATAATGTCCCAAGAATCCATGGCTCCTGTAGTAGAATTACTGTTCATTGCAAGTAATATTTTTGATTCTGGATTACTAGTGTAATGTCCTACAGCTAGACGAGTTTTCGAGTAGTTTGAATAAATTAAATAGGGTATGCCGGTAATTGATGAGGGAATTTGGACATAGAATTTACCATAAGAGCCAGGATTATATCCCTCATAAGTCACTCTCTGTCCCCAACCAGTGCATGATAAATATCCACCTCCAGTGCTAAGTGTGAAGGGTAACTCTCTAATAGCCCACATGTTTTCAGAAAAATATTGGCTATAGTTACTTGAAGCTACTGATCGTGTCTTCGTTTTCTTTAGTTCATCCATCCTTTCCTTTAACGCTTTTAGCTCATCTGTCATTTTAGACAATTCATAACTTCCTAATTGAAGGCTGTCCGATTCCAATCTTGATAAGTTCAGTTTTTCTGTAGATGACTGAATCTCATTTTCAATCTCACTTTCGCAAGAGCATAATAACAATGTGATGCAAGACACCACTAATAAGAATTTGAAAATGTTTCCCATAATTATTAGTTTTATAGAGTTTATAAAGTATGATGTTTTTATTATTTATCGTTGATTATTCAATTTCAAACTCTCCAACTAAAGTCATGTCTTCTTCTATATAAAGAAGCTTATAATGACCGGCTTTGTAGCCTTTTAAATCAATTTTATAAGTCTTTTGCTCATTAGGAGTTAATATCACATCTTGGAGGATGATATTTTCCTGCTGATCTTTTACTTGGATGATGATCTGTTTGTCTACGTTTTCAAGGAAATGAATTTCAATAGAGTTTTCGTCGAGAATGGCTTCTAAGGGAATAGAAATAGGTGTTTTTTGTGGGTAATCCCATCTTTTGAGAACTAAACTCTTAGTTCTATGCTCTGATAGATTGTTAGCTTTCATTGTCATGAATGAAATACTAATTAATAATAGTACAATACTTAGTTTCCTCATATCTTTAATTGTTTTTTGCAAATTTACGGAGAGATGAGGGGGGAAGCAAGTAAAGTGCATTTTTGAACGTGGACAAACAGATATTGATAATCAGTTATTTATGGAATTTTACGTGGACATTATCTTATGCTGTAGATTATTTTTTTAGAAAACATGATTATTAGTGCATATTTTCGATTAAATATTCATATAATGTAGAATTATTATCTGTTAATGTTATATCTAGTTTTCTTCTAAGTCTGAGGCGTTTTTTTCTTACTGAGTCGACTGTTATATTTAATAATTTTGCTTCAGTGTTAGTGTCGAACCCATACATGTAAAGACAGCAATATAGAAAGTCTTGTTCTGATAGATCTGGGCATAGACTATATATGTATTTATGGAGACTTGGATAGATATGTGTTATTTCATCTGAGATGAGTTTCCATTGTTTTTCTGTTATTAATGGCTTATCATTTCTTGGTTTATTTTGGTTGGCTTGGTATGTTAATTCTTTGAATAGAGGTGAGTTCTCTAGAGATTTATTTTGTAATTCCTTGTAATTAGCAGTCAGAAGACTTATTTCTTCTTGCATTTTATTATAGTTTTCATTTTTTTCTTTAAATGTATCTAGCAATCTTTTTTTCTTTTCCAATTCTAAAGAAACATAGAGCAAATCTGTTTTTATTTGATTTAATTCATCTTGTTGTCTTTGGATTTTTTCTTTCGCTTTTTTGCGATATAGGAGATACCCTATTATTATCAATAATAAGGAGGCTATGCAGATAACTGAAACTATAATGTAGCCTTGTTGCTTAATCTTTAATTTATCTATTTCTTGACTGTTTTTTAGGTGATTATATTTTGACTCTATATTTAATATCCTGGATTGGTTGTCGGCATATACAATAGAATCTAACATGTTAACATATTCTTCTAAGTTAGTAAGAGCATCTATATAATTTTTCTCTGCATTGTAGATTTGATAATATAAAAATTTAATGCTGCATGTATATTCTGGATTATCTTTTGGTATGCTAAATAATAATCTTTTAGCTTTATCTATAGAGTCAGATGCAGTGTATAGGTCTATCAACGCAATATAATTAGGCATTTTATTTTTTCCAGCCAATGCTTTGAGAAAGAACTTTTCAGCTTTATCGTATTTGTCCTGCATGGAATAGATATTTCCTAAGGCATTACTTATTGATGCAGTAACGTTAATATTACTAGTATTAGCAGCTACAGAATCAGCTATAGTTAGAATATTTAGAGCATGTGATAATGAATCCATTTGTGCATATTCACGTCCAATATCTCTTAATGCACAAGCATAACTATCTATATTCTTTTCTTTTTTGAAGCATTCGGCAGCAGTCTCATATCTTTTAATTGCTTCTGTGAACATGAATCTCTCTTTATACAAATCGCCTATATAGCTATAGATGTATCCGGTGAGATTATTGAGCTTATTCTTATCTGCAATATCCAAAGCATTAGTATATATTGACATTGCTTTATCATAATCTCCATCTGCAAAAAAGGATCGACCTAAATAAATCAAGATTTGCACTTGTTCGTCAGGACTACCATGCGAGGAATACCAGTCATAAGCTCTTTCTAATTGGTAAGTTGGTAGGATGCTATAAAAAATTTCGTCTGTAATTTTACCTGATAACATACACCAGCGTGCAAAAGTTTTGTCGTCTAGTTTTTCAGGAGATGATATGCTTTTTAGTAGATTGGATGCACTGTCTGGATTAACAGCAATGACTTTTTCCACTTCATTTAATAGACTGTCGGACATGGATTGTTTGTTGCATCCTGATAGTACTAATATGGATATTATAATTATGCCAATGCTGTTTTTCATTTGTCTGTCGCGGTTCAGTTTTGTTGCAAAAATAATCATTTTCTTTATTTCGTGTCTTTTGATAGGAGATTATTTTAATTTGAGGGATGAAGATTATTAATGTTCGTCTCATACATGAACTTTATTTCAAATATAGCTTTCACCTCTTTTCTTTCAGTACGGAAATGGATTAAACTTATCCTCCGCTTGGCTTTCATTATATATTTCCTTTGTCCCATATGTTGTGGGAAAAGATTCCCAGTTAATAGGGAAAGTATTCCCTTATTTTGTGGGAACAAATTCCCTGAATATATAGGAATACTTTCCCACAATATATGGGACAATCAGAACGAATGCTTATCTTGAACCAAGAAGAGGAAAGGGATGGTATTTGACTATGAGAAAACCATAAGGCTGTTTATTTTAATCTTGCAAAAAATGCGGTGAATCGGGTGAAACTTATGTGAAAGGTAGACCTTCACCCGGAATCCCTTTATTCATCGATGTTTCAGAGTGGTGAAGGTGGTGAATGCCGTATTTAAAGAAAGTTGCAGATGTGTGTAAGATAAAACATCTTGCACACATCTGCAACGGTATCGTGAAAGTTCCGGAAGTTATCCCAAAAGCTCTTTCACTTTTGCAGAAATGGCACGTCCTTCTGCAAGACCTGCTAACTTCTTGGAGGCAACTCCCATTACTTTACCCATATCTTTACCGCTTGTTGCACCTGTTTCAGCAATAATTTCCTTTAAGGCAGCTTCCAGTTCTTCAGCGGTCATTTGTTTCGGCAGGTATTTCTCCATAACGGCTACCTGGCCTAATTCTACGTCCGCCAAATCCTGACGACCTTGTCCGATATAGATTTCAGCAGCATCTTTTCCTTGTTTCACCAGTTTCTGGATAATCTTCAGAGCAGCATCATCTGTCAATATATCGTTAGCTCCCGGGGCTGTTTTAGCTTCGAGGAAGAACTTCTTTATATTTCTCAAAGTTTCAAGGGCTACTTTGTCTTTCGCCTTCATTGCGGTTTTAATGTCTTCGCTGACTTGATCGAATAAATCCATACTATTGTAATTAAAAATTAAAGATTAAAAATTAGATCTGAAGCCTGATTTTGCGAGTTTATAATTTTCGTTCTTAGTTCTTTGTTTAGAACGTAATCACACCGTTGTCATCTGTAGCTTCTTCCGTGGCTACTTCCTCTTCCAGAGCGGCTTTCGTCCGGATTTTGGTAAGAGTAGTCTTGTCACGCATATAGGTGGGAGAATCTTCTACCATGGCGATGATGTCGTCGTTGTCCAGATCTTCCGTGTTGAAAAGATAGATGTGGCGGCGTTTGCGGAGGCTCTTGCTTCCGATGTTGCTGGCACTTTCGCCGTATGCCTTGCGGATACGTTCCTTGTTCTTTTCTTTTTCCTCTTCCAGTTGCAGTTGGCGTTCTTCCTCTTCCTGGCTGCGTGCAGCGTGCAGGCTGTCCATTCCGGGAACGTCTTCCACACCGAATCCGGTTGCCAATACGGTGATTTTTACTCTTGTTTCCAGTGAGTTGTCGATGGCAACACCCCAAATCACTTCCACCCCTTCGCGGAATTTGCTCATGAACTCGTGTATCTCGTTCATTTCCTCCATCATCAGTTCGGACGACGGGCAGAAAGATACGTTCAACATTACTTTCTTGGCATTGAAGATATCATTGTTGTTGAGCAACGGAGAATGCAGGGCATCGTCGATTGCTTTCGTCACACGATTTTCTCCTTCACCGAATCCGGTACTCATGATTGCTACTCCACCATCTTTCAGGATGGTTTTCACATCAGCGAAGTCAAGGTTGACCGTACCCCGCATGGTGATAATCTCGGCAATGCTCTTGGCAGCAATGGAAAGAGTATCATCGGCTTTGCCGAAGGCGTTCATAAAAGTAAGGTCGGCGTATATTTCACGCAGGCGTTCGTTGTTGATAACCAGTAGGGCGTCAACGTGCTGGGCGATACGTTCAACACCGTCCAATGCCTGGATAATTTTCTTTTCTCCTTCGAAGATAAAGGGAATGGTGACGATACCGACAGTCAGAATATCCATTTCCTTCGCAATGCGGGCGATGACCGGGGCAGCTCCCGTTCCGGTTCCTCCTCCCATTCCGGCGGTGATGAATACCATTTTGGTGCCGTCGTTCAGCTGGTTTCTGATATCTTCTATACTTTCTTCGGCGGCGTCGCGTGCCCGTTCGGGACGGTTGCCGGCTCCAAGCCCTTGCGTGATGCTACGACCCAGTTGCAGTTTCACCGGGACAGGTGATTCGGCTAGTGCCTGGTTGTCCGTGTTACAAAGAACGAACGTTACATCATGGATGCCTTCCCGGTACATGTGGTTTACAGCGTTACCACCACCACCACCTACACCAATCACTTTGATGATCTTCGGTGAATCTGTCGGGAAATCGAATTGTACTATCTCGTCCATATCTTGATTGAATTATGAATTACGAATTATGAATATTGATTAACAAGCTGCTGAAGGTTACTTCATATCGTCGTCGGAGAAGATTTCTTTCGTCAACGAATCGATCTTGCGTTGAATCCAGCTCGGACCCGCTTCTCTTTTCCGTCTTTCTTTCTCTTCCTTTTCCTTTTGCTTGCGAAGTTTTTCCGCTTCTTTGGCGGCTAACTTGGCTTCCCGCTCTTCTTCCTCTTTCTTGAGACGGGCGATGCGGGCCTGTTCTTTCAGTTCCTGATCGTCCTCAAACATATCTACTGTATGCACTTCCGGCTCCGGTTTGGAGACTGATGGTGCAGGAGCTTGTGGAGCAGTTTCGGTCAGGCAGCAGTTCTGGTTACCTTCAAACAGGAGTCCGAACAAAGTGTTCTGCGAACCGTCTTTCTTCAGTATGTTGCTGGGCGCATGAACCGTATTGCGTGGGAGTTTCGCCATCCGTATCTTTTCTATCTTGCTGCGTTTGCGCAAGGTTTCGTCCAGATTCTTCAGGTTGGCGGCTCCTCCTGTCAGGATGATTCCTGCCAGCAGTTTGTCCTCGTAGCTCGATAGTTGTATCTGGTTCCATACGTTGGCAACGATTTCCTCGGCACGGGCTTCGATGATATTGTTAAGATCCGCCACTTTGATGATACGGTTGTCATCATCCAGTTTGCAGGTTGCTTCTTCCTGTTCGGGGTCCTCTTCATAGAGGGCGTCACCGTAGGCTTTTTTCAGGCGTTCGGCTTCTTCCTCCTCCATTTGCAGGGTGGTGATGTCACGCGTGATGCTGTTGCCTCCCAAAGGCAATACAGTCAGGAAGCGGAGAATGTTATTCTTATATACAGAGATGGTAGTTGTGTCTGCTCCGAAGTCGATCAGTGCACAACCCGAACGGCGTTCGCTTTCTGTCAGTACGGCATTTGCGGTTACTAACGGAGCGATCAGTTGGTCGGCAATATCAATTTTAGCCTGTTGGAAACAGTGCTCCAGGTTCTTACGTACGGAAGCACGGGCAACGATATTGAGGAAACGTCCTTCGATGTGGCTTCCTACCAGACCTACCGGATTGGCTTGCAGGTTATTGCCCACCTTATATTCTTGTGGAGCTACGTCCAATATATCCATATCGACCACCGGGATGGCAATGTTCTCATCACCGATAGCGCTTACAAGCTCTTCGGATATGATAGCTTCTTCCTCCAGGTCGCGGCTTACTACATTGCGGACGGTGCGGAGTGATTGTCCGCCGATGCCTACATATACCTTGGCTATTGAGTTTTTCAACTCACCTTCCAGTCTGTTGATGATTGAAGTCAGGCTTTGCGCTGTCTTGTCCAGATTAAAGATTACTCCTTTACGAATGAACGTAGAAGAGTCTTCCTGGGCATACGCTAATACCTGCATGCTTCCGTCACTGTTCTTTCTTCCGGCCACACCGGTTATCTTCGATGAACCAAGTTCAATAGCGGCGATAAATTCTGTTGTTGCCATATATATTTATTTACGATTTTACGATTTACAATTTACGATTGAAAAAAGACTATTCACTCATCACCTATCATCTATCACCTATCATTTATCATCTACTCTCGTTTTGTGCAGATAATCTGGTTGCTGAATTCGAGGTTGATACGTGAATATTTGTTCCAGCCTACCCGGTTGAGTCCTTTTTTGTAGAACTCCTTCAAACGTGCCAGTTTATCTTCAAAATTCTCCAGTTTTCCAAGATAGACCAGATGATCTCCCACACGCGGCACCAATTCGATATTCTGGTCGGGCAACACATGGATCTGCTCTATCTGGGCGTCCCAGAATTTATTATTATGCAAAAATACACCAAACTTATATAAATCCTTCATTGCAAACGACTTTTCTACGTTTCCGGTGACAATTACCCGATGAGCGACACATTTTGCTTCCGGTGGCATGATAGTTCCTTTGTTGTCAAGGTAGTAGTTTTGGCCGTTGGCACTCATGACGCGAAGGATAGGAATACGCTGTGTCACTTCCACGCACACTTTGCCACTGGGTGTTTTGTAGCATTCGGCTTCGTCAATCAACGGATGTTTGCTTAGTTCCCGTTCCAGTGACTTGGTGGAGATGCGTTCCATCTTCTTCCCGATGGGATAGATCCCTTTCTGCTGAAGGATACCTTTCAGCTCTTCTTTGGTGATGAAGCCGGCGTATGCGGTATCCTTGATAACCAATTCCATGTCACGGCAGGTCTGGTCGGCAGGCTTGCGGTTGAAAGCGGTGATAGCTACGGCAAGGTAGGCTATGAGCACCAGCATGACGATGGATAGAAGGATTCTTTTAATCATAATCAAAAATTAAAGATTAAAAATTAAAATGCTTGCACTGTTTCGGACAGGCTGCCGGATGATTATTCATTTATTTATCTTTTTTCTAATAGTTCCTTTATTTCGGGGACATAGTTGTCGATGTCTCCGGCTCCTAAAGTTATTAATACTTCAATGTTTTTATCTTTCAGAATGTTCAGTATCTCTTCCTTTTTGCACATACTTTTTTCGATACCCGGACGGAGATTATCATAAATCAGTTTGCTGGTGACGCCCGGGATTGGTGCTTCACGTGCCGGGTAGATGTCTACCAGAATCACCTCGTCGAGTAGCGACAGGCTATCGGCAAAGTCCTGATAGAAGTCGCGGGTACGGGTATAGAGATGAGGCTGGAAGATGGCTGTGATCTTCTTGTCCTTGTAAAGTTCGCGCATAGACAGCACGCTCTGTTTGATTTCAGAGGGATGGTGTGCGTAGTCACTTAGAAAGACAATCCGGTCGTTCTTGAGTTTGAAGTCGAACCGGCGGTCTACTCCGCGGAAACTTGCCATACCTCTTTTTATCTCTTCATCGGTCACCCCGTTGAGGTGTGCCAATGCCATGGCGGCTACGCCATTTTCTATGTTGATACTTACCGGAATTCCCAGTTGGATGTCGTTGATACGGGTGTCCGGAGCAACAAAGTCGATGAATATCTCTCCGTTTCCGATGCGGATGTTTTCTGCATGGAAGTCGCCTTCGTCACGTGAGTAAGTGTAGACACGAACGCCCGGCTGCACTTTGGGTTGCAGGGAGATGCCTTTGCGGATAATCAGTGCGCCACCCGGTTGGATTAGCGTGGTGTAATGTTCGAAACTTTCCAGGTAGGCTTGCTCTGTTCCGTAGATGTCCAGATGATCGGGGTCAGTAGACGTGATTACCGACATATAAGGCGACAGCCAGTGGAAAGAACGGTCGAATTCATCCGCTTCAATCACTGTGTAAGGGCTTGCTTGAGAGAGCAGCAGGTTGGTGCCGTAATTCTTTGAGATTCCTCCGAGAAAAGCGGTACATTCCACGTGCGACTGGTGGAACAGATGAGCTGTCATAGTCGATGTGGTTGTTTTCCCGTGAGTGCCTGCCACACACAGACCTTTGCTCGAGTGGGTAATTGTTCCCAATACTTGGGCGCGTTTCTGTATTTCGAATCCGTTGTTACGGAAATAAACGAGTTCTTCGTGTTCCTGCGGAACGGCCGGAGTGTATATGACTAACGTACTTTCCTTGTCTTTGCAGGCTTCGGGAATCAGGTCGACGTTTTCTTCATAATGTATTTGTGCGCCTTCGGCAATCAGCGTTTCAGTCAATGGAGTAGGAGTGCGGTCATATCCGGCCACTACCTTTCCTTTGAAAAGGAAGTAGCGTACAAGTGCACTCATACCGATGCCGCCGGCACCTACGAAATAGACTGATTTTATCGTTTCTATATTCATTTCTTTTTATTTTTTTATTTTAGGCACGGATTACACGGATTTCACGGTTTCATGATGTGTCAATATTTTACGTTTAATCTCTGCTGTTACACCAAAATTTAGTAGTAATCCAACTTCTATTCCTGTTGCTTTTAGATAATTTACTAATTGCCATTCATGTTCTGGACGAAGAGTTGTTACTGCTTTTAATTCAAGAATGATCTCATTATTTACTATCATATCTGCAATATACCTTCCTACAATTTCACCTTTATAATATACTTTCATCTCTTTTTGAGTTTGGCAGAAGAGTCCTCTTTTTAAGAGTTCCTTATAAAGTGCATTTTGGTAGACCTGCTCTAGGAATCCGAATCCTAATGTGCTGTGTACTTCATAAAAAGCACTTATAATCTCTTTTGTCAATTTCTCGTGTATCATTCTTAAACCGTGTAATCCGCGTAATCCGTGCCTAATTGTTATTATTGTTTTCTGCTTCCGCCAGCTTAATGACCTCTTGTGCGATGATTCTCGCTGAATCGGGTAAAGCCAGTTTGGCGATATTCTCTGTTAGTTCTTTCAATTTCTGCTCGTCGTTGACAGTGGACAGGGCTACGTCCATCAAAGTGGTTGCCGCTTCACTGTCTTTGACGTAGATAGCTGCCTGCTTGTTCACCAACGCCAAGGCGTTCTTCGTTTGGTGATCTTCCGCTACGTTGGGCGAGGGCACTAAGATAACAGGTTTGTGCAGCAGGCAGAATTCAGAAATGGAACCTGCTCCCGCACGGGAAATGACCAGATCGGCAGCGGCATAAGCGGCTGCCATATCTTTGATGAAATCCGTTACATATAAATTCGGAAGTGCTCCTGCCGCTTTTACGGCTTCTGTCACTTGCGGGTAATAGTATTTGCCCGTTTGCCAGATGAATTGCACGTCCGTGTTTTCCTTGATAATTGCCAGACCGGCTGTCAGCGTATTGTTGATGGTGCGTGCACCCAAGCTGCCACCTACAATCAGTATTGTCTTTTTGCCGGACTGTAAGTGGAAGGAACGTAACGCTTCTTCTTTGGGCGGCATATCCTTTGTCAGGTTTTGGCGGACGGGATTGCCCGTCATGATAATCTTGTCGGCGGGGAAAAACTTTTCCATTCCCTCATAAGCGACACAAATCTTACGAGCTTTCTGTGCCAGCAGTTTATTGGTAACTCCGGCATATGAGTTTTGCTCTTGGATTAATGTGGGGACTCCCATCATGCCGGCAGTCTTTAGTGTCGGCCCGCTTGCATATCCGCCTACACCTACCGCCACTTGCGGACGGAAGTTTTTGATTACTTTGCGCGCCTTCCATTGGCTGTGCATCAGTTTAATCAATACGGATACATTTTTCCATAAATGTTTGCGGTCGAATCCGGCTATCGGAAGTCCGATAATCCGGTAGCCTGCATCGGGAACCCGTTGCATTTCCATACGTCCTTCAGCGCCTACAAAGAGAATCTCTGCGTCGGGGCGTAGCTCTATTATAGCGTTTGCGATAGAGACGGCAGGAAAGATATGTCCTCCTGTTCCTCCACCGCTGATGATAATTCTAAGTTCTTTTTCCATCATACTGTTTTCTTCTGTTCGTTCTTTCTCAACATTTACCGTTCGTTGTTTCTGCTATCATGCTCATCTTCAAATTCAGCGTCGCTGTTCAGAATCTGCGCTGTCGGTTCGGCTGCAGCCTGTGCTTCGGAATTGGCTGCGGCATCCGCTTCTATTTGCAGTTGGATCTGTGCATCGTGCGCTTTCTGTTCTTCCAGATGAGCGGTATATCGGCTTACGCTTAATATCATTCCGATATAAGCGCAGTTGATTAGCGTACTTGTACCTCCTTTGCTGACCAGAGGCAGAGGCTGTCCTGTGACGGGGAATAACCCGACGGCAACCATCATATTCAGTATTGCCTGTGATACCAACAACAGCGCAATACCCATAACGAGAAAGGCGGGGAAGGTTCGCTCGCACTTCTGGGCGATTCGTCCGGCTCGCATCAGCAACCATAAATAGAGGAACACCACAAATATTCCTCCTACCAATCCCATTTCTTCAATCACAATCGCGAAGATAAAATCGGAGAATGCCTGGCTAAGGAAGTCACGCTGTATCGAGTTTCCCGGACCTTTGCCTACTACATGGCTGGTAGCAATGGCGATTCGCGCATGTGCAATCTGTGCGTCTTTGTCAATATCAAATTTGGCTGCCGGCACTTCTTCCTTCTCAAAGAAACCGGAAACACGATTCTGCCACGTCTCGAAGCGGTGAAGTCCCGGAGTGCTATGCAGTGTTTTGGCGGGAATAGCCATCAGTACACCTACCGCAACCCCACCTATAAGTCCCAATATTCCCAACATTCCGAACAGCTTCTTGGAAGATACCCGCCCGATGAACATCATCATGCATACCACTCCGAACAGCAGCATTGCTGTTGAAAGGTTTTCCGGTGCGATGAGCAGAAATACCAGTCCGGTAAGAATCATGATATATTTAAAGGCTTTCGGATTGGCCCCGTATTCGTCCTGTTTTTTGGACAGGATGAATGAGACGGCAATGATTACCGCCATCTTTGCCAATTCCGATGGCTGGAATTGCAATCCCATAAAGGTCATCCAGCGGGCTGCTCCGTTGACACGGTCGCCTGTGATGATACCCATCAGCGTGACAAATGCCAGTAGAACCAGAGATACCGGATATAGAAAGACCGGAAATACCTGGAACCATTTGTAGGGAACATTATGCAGAAATACGACTACCACAGCTCCTACCATCAGAATGATGGAGTGTTGCGTAATCGGTCCCCAATGGTCGCCGCTTTTGTAAGTCAGCGTCGACGCTGCCGAAAACACCTCGATGATCGAGATGAGGCAGAGACAGAGGAAGATAATCCAGATTACCTTGTCACCTTTGAATATGTTCTTTAATAAATCCACTTCTTAAATTGAGAATTGAGAATTAAAAATTGAGAATTAAAGGGCACGGACACATTCTTTAAATTGATCGCCACGGTCTTCGTAACTCTTGAAGAGGTCGAAAGAAGCACAGCAAGGACTTAATAATACCGTTTCACCTTTCTTTGCCAGTTTATAGGCTGCTTCTACGGCATCTTTCATGCCGGTTTGCACATCGGCTACCGGCAGGCCGAAACGGTCGAAGAACTCGTGGAGCTTTTCGTTATGAAGTCCCATATATACCAGTGCTGAACACTTTTCGCGTACCAGGTCTTCAATTTCAGTATAGTCGTTTCCTTTATCTTTACCACCGAGAATCAATACCGTTTTGGTAGTCATGCTTTGCAGGGCATACCAGCAGGAGTTGACATTTGTGGCTTTAGAGTCGTTAATAAAATCAATTCCGCGCACACGTGCCACCTTTTCCAACCGATGTTCCACTCCCTTGAAGTCGGAGAGGGCTT
Organism: Bacteroides sp. D55t1_190419_B8; assembly: GCF_015558905.1. Classification (NCBI taxonomy): domain Bacteria; kingdom Pseudomonadati; phylum Bacteroidota; class Bacteroidia; order Bacteroidales; family Bacteroidaceae; genus Bacteroides; species Bacteroides sp. D55t1_190419_B8. Next base: position 222,292 of record NZ_JADMOU010000003.1, on the reverse strand, counting down.
TCCGGATGTTTTCTTTGGCGATGCCGGCAAGGTTTGCCGAGATACCGGCGGCTAAAGAGTTGTACAGGTTATGTTGTCCTGTCAGGGCCAGTTCCTCCTGCTCCATGTTGAAGGCAATCGGTTCGGTGATTTTCACTTCGTGATCTTCTACGTATGCAATCGCTCCATCCTCTTTTACAGCAGCAAAAGGATACAGGTGGGCTTTCAGACCATGCTTCGCCAGTTCTTGTCTGATGATAGGGTCATCGTTCCAGAAGATGAAAGCATCGTCCGGTGTTTGGTTCTGGGTGATGCGGAATTTGGCGTCGATGTAATTCTGCATACAATGGTCGTAGCGGTCAAGATGGTCCGGCGTGATGTTCATCAATACGGCGATGTTCGCACGGAAGTTATACATATTATCCAACTGGAAAGAGCTAAGTTCGATAATATAGTAATCGTGGTAATCTTCGGCTACCTGCAAAGCAAGGCTTTTGCCGATGTTGCCTGCCAAACCTACGTTCAGACCTGCGCTTTTGAAAATATGGTAGATCAGGGAAGTTGTTGTTGTCTTTCCGTTAGAACCTGTAATACAGATCATTTTGGCATCAGTATAGCGTCCGGCAAACTCTATCTCGGAGATCACCGGTGTGCCTTGAGCTTTCAGTTTCAGGATGATCGGGGCGTCATTCGGGATACCGGGGCTTTTGATCACCTCGTCGGCATTCAGAATGAGTTCTTCGGTATGGTGTCCTTCTTCCCAGGCAATCTGATGGCTGTCGAGAAGTTCCTTATACTTGTCCTTGATGGCGGACATGTCCGAAACAAACGTCTCAAATCCTTTGACTTTAGCGAGTACGGCTGCACCTGCGCCGCTTTCGCCAGCTCCTAAAATTACTATTCTTTTCATCTACAATAATGTGCCCTTATTTTCTAATTGATTGATCCTATTAGCTGTGCACATCTTTAAAAGTTAATAATCGGGTTAATACTCTCTATATCTTTAATTAGGCACGGATTACGCGGATTTCACGGTTTTAAGGGATTATGCAGTTAAAACCGCGTTAATCCGTGTAATCTGTGCCTTCTTTTTATCTAATTTTAAGCGTTATAATTGTTATTGCTGCCAATACAATCGTTACAATCCAGAAACGGACGGTAATCTTTGATTCATGAAACAGTTGGTCGGGTTTGGTGAATTTCACCGTGCATCCCGGTTCAATCAGGTTCATTGAAGTGCGGAAGTGATCGTGAATCGGTGTGCGCTTGAACAATCGTTGTTTCACACCTTTTCGTTTTCCCGCCTTATAATAAGCCCGTTGCAGGATGACCGACAGGTTTTCTACCAGGAATACACCGCAAAGAATCGGTATCAGCAACTCTTTGTGGATGATGATGGCAAACACTGCGATAATACCGCCGATAGTAAGACTGCCTGTGTCTCCCATAAATACTTGTGCCGGATAGGCATTGTACCATAGGAAACCGATCAGTGCACCGATGAAGGCGCAGATATAGATTACCAGTTCTTCCGAACCTGGAATATACATGATGTTCAGGTAGCCTGCAAATTCGATATGCGATGATACATACGCCAGTACCCCCAGCGTTGCACCGATAATTGCCGAGTTCCCGGCTGCCATTCCGTCCATACCGTCATTCAGGTTGGCGCCGTTTGATACGGCGGTAACTACAATGATGGTGACAATGACGAACAATATCCATCCGGCTGTTTGCGCATGTTCTCCCATGAAAGATACCAGATCGGCATAATCAAGGTTGTTGCTCTTGAAAAAAGGAATCGTTGTCTGGGTAGATTTCAGGTCATTCGTTCCGTGTATTACTTCCATCTCCTGTCCCGGATTATGAACTTCGATATTTTCGCGGATCACTACGTCCGGACTAAGGTATAAAGTCATTCCGACAATTAAGCCTAAACCAACCTGACCGATGATTTTGAACTTGCCATGCAAACCTTCCTTGTCTCTTTTGAAGATTTTGATATAGTCGTCTGCGAATCCGAGTGATCCCAACCATATGGTGGTGATCAGCATCAGTATCATATATATATTATGCAGTTTACCTAACAGTAAACAGGGTATCAGGATGGCTACAATGATGATAACACCACCCATGCTCGGGACGCCTACTTTGTTGACTCCGAACGGGTCGGTTTTAGCATCACGTTGCGTTTCTGTGATTTGTTTCCTTTTGAGTAGGTTGATGAACTTGTCTCCCCAGATACTTGAAATCAGTAACGCGAGGATAACTGCCATCAAAGCACGGAATGAGGTATATCCGAACATTCCCGCTCCTGGAAAATTGAGCTTATGTAGCCATTCAAATAGATAGTATAACATAAATAATTTGCCAATTTATTGATGTGTTGTTATGCCGGTTGCTGTCGGATAGATAACGAAGCCGGTCGGCATATTAGCACAGTCTATTCATTATTTAAAAATTTCTTTGAGTACTTCTTTGTCATCAAAATGATGTTTCACTCCTTTTATCTCCTGGTAATTCTCATGTCCTTTTCCGGCAACGAGAATTACATCTCCTTTCTCTGCCAGCATGCAAGCCATGCGAATTGCTTCTTTACGGTCGGCAATGCTTAGTGTTTTCTTCATATCTTCCGCATCCAGTCCGGCAAGCATATCATTGATGATGTCTTGCGGCTCTTCAAAGCGCGGATTGTCGGAAGTGATGATGACGCGGTCACTCGCTTTGGCAGCTTCCTTTGCCATGATGGGGCGTTTGCCCTTGTCGCGGTTGCCGCCGGCGCCTACCACAGTAATCACTTTTCCTTTTCCTTCAAGCACTCCATGAATAGCGTTCAGTACATTAATGAGAGCATCCGGGGTATGTGCATAATCAACAATCGCCGTAATTCCCTGCGGTGAGCGGACCGCATCGAAGCGTCCGGCTACCGGATGAAGTGTGCTAAGAGCTACAAGCACCTCTTCCTCTTTCTTACCTAACAGAACTGCCGCCCCGAATACCGCCAACAAATTGGAAGCATTGAACTTTCCGATAAACTGAACTGCCAGTTCATGATTGTTGAAGTCGAGCAGCATCCCTTCAAAATGAGACTCCAATACCCGTCCTTTAAAGTCGCTAAGACTTCTCAATGAATAAGTATAGACCTTCGAACGTGTGTTCTGCGTCATTACCAGTCCGTTTTTATCGTCCAGATTGGTCAGGCTGAATGCATTTTTCGGCAGATCGTCAAAGAACTTTTTCTTCGCTTTCAGATAATTCTCTACTGTTTTATGATAGTCGAGATGGTCGCGGGTCAGATTGGTAAAGATCCCTCCTGCAAACTTTAATCCACTGATACGTTTCTGTGCAATCGAGTGGGAGCTGACTTCCATGAAAACATATTTGCATCCTTCATCTGCCATCCGTCCCAACAGACAGTTCAACGTGATTGGATCAGGAGTAGTATGTTCTGTCGGAATCGGTTCATCATCGATATAATTGCAAACGGTAGAAATCAATCCTACCTTATATCCGAAATAACGGAATGTATTATATAATAAGGTAGCGATTGTTGTTTTTCCGTTCGTTCCGGTAACACCGACCAGTTCCAACTTGGAAGTCGGGTCTCCGTAAAAGGTAGTGGCAATCTTTCCTACCGCATCTTCGCTGTCTTTTACTTGTATATAGGTGATCCCCGCTACGGGTTTTTCCGGCATATCCTCGCAGAGGATGGCGATCGCTCCTTTTGCAATGGCAGCAGGTATATAAGCATGGCCGTCGGCTTGTGTGCCACGCATTGCCATGAATAGCTGTCCGGCTTCCACTAGACGGGAGTCGATGTTGACACCGGTGATTTCTATGTTTGAATCTCCGGCTATCTCTACCGGTTGGATTGCTTTCAGTAACTCATTTAATAACATCACTCTATTCAATTTTTAATCTTTAATTTTTAATGAAGCGTAAGCGTCACCGTCTGTCCTTTCTTTACAATCGTTCCGTTGGCTATCGACTGGCTTTTTACTTTGCCCACGCCGACCAGGTTGACTTTCAATCCTTTGCTTTCCAACAAGTACACAGCGTCTTTCGCTCCCATACCTATCACACTGGGTACAAAATTCTGCATATTGCTCCGGCTTTCAAGAACTACAGCTTGTGGGGCAGAATGGGTATTTCCCCAAACTTCTTTGCCCGAATCAGCAATTTTGCCTTGTACATTAATCTGCAGCTCTTCCAATACCCGTTGCGCTTCGCGCATCTCTCCGGCTTTTACATTCGGAATGACTACGGAATTAGTATCAATCGCATTGGTCAGCGGTAACCGCAGGTCTTTGGCATACACCCTTTCTGCAATCTTGCTGAACACACTACCTGCCATCAAACCTCCCGAAGCCGGTAATCCCGGTTTCTGGATAGAGACAATCATGCTATATTTAGGCGCTTCTGACGGGAAATATCCGCAAAAACTAACCAGATAATTCGTTCTTCCCGTTTTGTATCCGGCTGCTCCCTGTGAGATCTGCGCCGTTCCTGTTTTTCCTGAAACGTGGAACTGCTTGCTTCCCGCAGGTTTGGCAAGTCCTTCACCGACCACTTTCCGGAGAATCTCACGGATCTGTGCCAAAGTCTTATCCGAACAAATCTTGGGATTGATCACTTCTGTCGGATATTCTTTCACGATTTCCCCATCTTTCACGGCAGCTCTGACAAACTTCGGACGTACGGTGACTCCATTGTTGGCTATCCCATTATAGAATGTGAGAATATTGATCGGCGGAACCTGTGTCTCGTAGCCGATACTCATCCACGGCAAAGTTGTCTTTGCAAAATAACGTTCTTTCGGACCGCGTATATTCGGTTTTCCTTCTCCCGAAATTTGCAGGTGTAACGGTTGGTCGATACTCATCCGTTTCAATCCGTCTACAAATTTCTGCGGGTTGCTGCCGTAGAAATGGTCTATTATATAAGAGGTACCGACGTTGGACGACACTCCCAGGATTTCTGTGACAGTCAGTTTTCCGTATCCTCCGCGATGCCAGTTGTGGTCTTTCATGACACGTCCGTACATCGGCATCTGTCCGTTACCGGTGTCTACCACATAGTCCGGAGTGATCTTTCCGTCTTCAAGAGCTACCATGATAGAGGCAGTTTTGAAAGTAGACCCCGGCTCAAGCATATCGCTGATGGCATTGTTGCGCATTTCGTAGTATTCACCATCTTTGCCTTGCATCATGTTGACGATGGCTTTCACCTCTCCGGTAGCTACTTCCATCAATACCACCACACCCACACTGGCATTCAACTCTTTTAGTTTATCCACCAACGCTTTCTCGCAAATATCCTGCATACCTACGTCGATAGTACTAATCAGATCGCAACCGTCAACCGGCGGCACATCGACAATGTTCAGGTATTTGTTCATCACTTTCTGGCGGTGTGTCAATCCGTCCCGTCCTTTCAGGATGGTGTCGAAAGCAAGCTCGATACCATTTCTCGCTCCTTTGGCTGTGTCTGCATACACGTCTCCCAATGTACGGGCAGCCAGTGAACCGAACGGTTTCTTACGCTGATTGTAAGCCTGTTCTTTGAATCCGCCTTTATACCGGTTCAAACAGAACACAGGTAGTCTCTTTACCTCTTTATATTGTATATAGGAGATACGTTTCGGATAAATCAGATAATTGCGGCTTTTTGCCTGGCGTCCTTTTTTGAGATGTGCCTTGAATTGTGCCACGCTCTTGTCCGGGAATATCTTGTGAAGTCCGATACAGATAGAATCCATGTTCGCGTTGAGGATAGAATCACGTCGTGCCTGATCTTTCTGCCTGCGTTTTTCATCTTTTTCACCAGACATAAAGTCCATATATATTCTGTATTCGGGCAGAGAACTGGCCATTAGTTTACCGTCAGAAGAAATAATGTTTCCACGATTGGGTTTCACCGTCACATTTTCTTTTACGAAACGATCAGCCACATCCTGCCAGTATTGTCGTTCGGCAAACATGGTGATGCCCGCTTTTACAACAATAGCTACTCCTATCAACGCCATCAACAGGATGACGAAGAAGTAACGGGTCATTATGTTCTTTTTATTAACTGCCACAGCGCCTTTCTTTTTTAACTATCATTTATCAACTATCCACTCTCACTTATTTAATAAGGTAGGGAGGATTCGTCGATGTCTGCAAATCGCTTTCCTTACTTGATATATAATCTTCAATGCGCGACTGGCGGCTCTTTTCCATTAGCTCCGAACTGCGTGTCAGCGCGTCATATTTAATATCTGTCAATTCTTTTTTCAGCCGGTCTATTTCGATCTGCTGTTGTTGACTGGCATAGCGATTATGAATATAGAAGATGATAAATACCATGATAAGTACCAGCAACTTCGTTTGACGGCGGAAAAAATCGGTAGCCAGAATGTCTCCACCCAGAATACTCTTCAGTGAGGTACGTTTTTTCTTCTTGCCCTCTTCTGCTTTCTTATTTACTACTTCTTCTTCCATATCTTTTTACTTCTTTTCTGCAATTCGTAATTTGGCACTTCTCGACCGCGGGTTTCGTTCTATTTCTGCTTCGTCGGGAACGATTACCTTATTGTTGACAAGGCGGAAAGGTGTTTGCAGATTGCCGAAGAAGTCGGTTTCCGCTTTTCCTTCTACATTGCCTGTCTTCATGATGTTTTTCACCATACGATCTTCCAACGAATGATAGGTGATAACTACCAGTCTGCCGCCCGGCTTTAATGCCTCCGTAGCAGCCTGCAACATCTCCTTCAATGCTTCCATCTCTTGATTTACTTCAATTCGCAGTGCCTGGAACACTTTTGCCAACTCTTTCTTTTCGCGTTCACGACCGAAAAGCGGTTTGATGATTTCCAAAAATTCACCGATGGTCCGGATATACTGTCCGCTTCTGGCTTTAACGATGACAGAAGCCAGTTTGCGGCTATTCTTTAGTTCTCCATACAGGTAGAGGATGTTTGCAAGGCGTTCTTCATCATAAGTATTCACGATATCTGCTGCTGTCATTCCGGCACGCTTGTTCATGCGCATATCCAGTGCCCCGTCAAAACGGAAGGAGAAGCCACGCTCGCTATCGTCGAAATGATGGGAAGATACGCCGAGGTCGGCCAGAATCGCATCTACCTGCTCGATGTCGTGATAACGCAGGAAGTTGTGCAGATAGCGGAAGTTACTGCGCACGAAGATGAAATGAGTATCGTTGACAATGTTCCGTTCAGCGTCCTCGTCCTGGTCGAAACCCAGCAGACGTCCGCCTTCTCCGAGCCGTGAAAGGATCTCGCGCGAATGTCCCGCTCCTCCGAATGTGACGTCTACATACGTTCCATCCGGTTGGATATTCATACCGTCAACGCTTTCTTTCAGCAATACAGGTACGTGATATGTCAATTCATCTTTCTCCATCTTGTCTATTATCATCGTTCATAATTTCTTCTAATGCTGCACCGAACTCTTTGGGTGACATGAAAGGCTGTTCTGCCCGTTCTTTCGCCCAGATCTCTATCTTGTTGTCGATGCCGATAAAGCGGATATCCCCATGGATACTGCAAATCTGTAAATACCGTTTCGGAATTAATATGCGCCCATTGCTATCAGGTGTCACTATTTCAACGTCGCTCACGAATTGCCTGAAAATAAGTTGGTGTTTGCTATTCCATTTGTTAAGTCTACTACGTAGCTCGTTCAACTCCTCGTTCCACACGCTCTCGGGGTACAGGGTTAAACAGTCCTGAAATACGTCTTTACGCATAATAAGCCTCTCTTCAGAAGCGGCTTGTAATTGCTTCCTGAAGGTGGCGGGTATGAACACCCTTCCTTTGGCGTCCGCCCTGGCTTCAATATTTCCTAAAAAACGTATCATTACCTTATTATAATAAGCGACCGTAAAAGTATGAAATTCCCCACAATTCCCCACAACTTTCCATAAAAAACTTTCAGAGAAGTTTTCAACAGAATGTTAAATGTCTATTTGCTTGAAAATGATGTGCCTTCGAGAATGCTTTACTGGTGGGGAGCTTGTGCCCGCAGAACGAAAAAAATGTCTGTATAGGTAAAATTTGATAATATAGAGAAAAGAGTTTTATTTCTATGCAATAATAAATAGACTGACACCCGGGTCTCGGTACTCCCAACACCCGGGTCTCGGCATGCCTGACATCCGGGTGCCGGTGTGTCTGACACCCGGGTGTCGGACAACTAATCTTTGCAATAAAAGAAAAGGCAGAATATACCGGAGTATTTCTGCCTTTTAATCATTATCAAAACTAAAAATCTGTATTAAAGAAATATGTGACTCAAAATCACTGAGTTTTATATAGTTAAGGTTTAGCGGAAGTCTTTCAATTCTTCCTGTAATTTCTGGCGCGTGAAGAAAATACGGCTTTTCACTGTACCCAACGGCAGGTTCAATTTTTCCGCAATTTCACGGTATTTGAATCCTGAAACGTGCATCGCGAACGGGACCCTGTATTCTTTGGGGAGTTTGTTGACTACACGGTGCATCTCTTTCAGGTCGTATGCTCTTTCTGTATTTTCAGAACTTCCGTCCTGTGGCAAATTCAGATGATAAAGATTGTCAGTCTGGTCGATGAATGTCTGGTCGCGGACTACCTTGCGGTAGTTGTTTATGAATATATTGCGCATGATGGTATACATCCATCCTTTGAAATTTGTATCAGGGGTATATTTATCTTCATTATCTAATGCTTTTAATGATGTCTCCTGCAACAAATCGTTTGCTTCTTCACGGTCAGTTGTCAGTTTATAAGCGAAGCGTAGTAATTCATCTTGTACTCCTACTAAATCTTTTCTGAAGCTTAAACTTTTCATAATGTGTTGCTTTTTAAAGGTGAATATTCGTTTGTTATTTTCGATGTTGCAAGTTTACATGAATTTCTGAAACCCGGTAGGGGAAAAACAGACGTTTTTTTACCCGAAAACTATCCGCGGATAGTTTTTAGGTCATTTTTGATAGTTTTTGGGTGGTGTTTTTTTATCTTCTGAACTTAAATCCTGCATTTTCTACCAAATTATTGCGATTAATAAAAAAGAACCGTTAATTTTGTGCCATCATTTTTATTTGAAAAGAATGACTGATGACTCTTTATTTTTGATCGATGTCGATAAGATACTTCGGACAAAGGCTCCGAAGCGTTATAAGTACGTCCCTAAGTTCGTGATTTCTTACTTGAAGAAAATTATTCATCAGGATGAAATTAATGTATTCCTGAATGAGTCGAAGGATAAACTGGGAGTGGACTTTCTGGAAGCGTGTATGGATTTTCTGGATGCGAAAGTGGATGTAAAAGGCATTGAGAATTTGCCTAAGGATGGTCTGTACACTTTTGTTTCCAATCATCCGCTGGGCGGACAGGATGGTGTTGCGCTTGGTTATGTGTTAGGAAAACATTATGATGGGAAAGTGAAATACCTGGTGAATGATTTGTTGATGAATCTACGCGGGCTGGCTCCCCTTTGCATACCTATTAATAAAACCGGCAAGCAAGCAAAGGATTTCCCGAAGATGGTGGAAGCCGGATTCCATTCCGACGATCAGTTGATTATGTTTCCTGCCGGACTGTGTTCGCGCCGTCACAATGGAGTCATTCGTGACGTGGAATGGAAAAAGACATTTGTAGTAAAGAGCATACAAACAAAACGTGATGTAATACCCGTGCATTTTGGGGGTAGGAATTCTGACTTCTTTTACAATCTGGCAAATGTTTGCAAGGCACTGGGCATTAAGTTTAACATTGCTATGTTGTATCTTGCGGATGAAATGTTTAAGAATCGCCACAAAACTTTTACTGTCACTTTTGGAAAGCCCATACCCTGGCAGACTTTTGATAAATCGAAAACTCCTGCGCAGTGGGCTGAATACGTAAAGGATATTGTTTATAAACTGTAACTGATAGAACAACTATAACAAGGAATATGGAAGAGATTATTAAACCGGTAAGCAAAGAACTGCTAAAAGCAGAATTGACGGAAGACAGGCGCTTACGAATGACGAATAAGAGTAATAATCAGATTTATATTATTACTCATCAGAATGCTCCTAATGTAATGAGAGAGATTGGTCGTTTGCGTGAGATAGCTTTCCGTGCTGCTGGTGGAGGTACAGGTCTGTCAATGGATATCGATGAATACGACACGATGGAACACCCCTATAAGCAGTTGATTGTATGGAATCCGGAAGCGGAAGAAATTCTGGGTGGTTACCGGTATTTGCTAGGTACGGACGTGCGTTTTGATGAAAAAGGTGCTCCGATTCTGGCTACTTCCCATATGTTTCATTTTTCTGATGCTTTTATTAAAGAATACTTGCCGCAGACAATTGAATTGGGGCGTTCGTTCGTTACGCTTGAATATCAGTCTACCCGTGCCGGAAGCAAAGGTTTGTTTGCCTTAGATAACTTGTGGGATGGATTGGGAGCGTTGACCGTGGTTATGCCGAATGTGAAATATTTCTTTGGTAAAGTGACCATGTATCCGAGCTATCATCGTCGTGGGCGTGATATGATTCTTCATTTCCTTAAGAAGCATTTTTATGACAAAGAGAAACTTGTCACCCCGATCGAGCCTCTGAAACTTGAAACTTCCGAGGCAGAGCTGAAATCTCTCTTCTGCAAGCATTCTTTCAAGGAAGACTATAAAATATTGAATTGTGAAATCCGTAAACTGGGGTATAATATACCTCCGTTGGTAAATGCATATATGAGCCTAAGCCCTACGATGCGTATGTTCGGAACAGCTATCAATTATGAATTCGGCGATGTGGAAGAAACCGGTATTCTGATTGCTGTAGACGAAATTCTCGAGGATAAACGGATTCGACACATCCAGACGTTTATTGAAAGCCATCCGGATGCGTTGAGATTGTCTTCTTGTGGAGGGGAAGAAGTGTTTACTCCTAAAGTGGTTACACCGCAGGCAGACTGTTCCCGTTAATTTTACGATAAAGATCAAGAGCAAAGACATCGGTCATTCCAGATATATAGTCAAGTACCGCCTGTATTCTTTCATAGAGTACGGGCGATTTTATATTGTATTGGCTGGAAACCCGGTCGATCAGGAGTTTGGAATAAGCCTTTTCGGGTGAAGTTACGGCATCTATCATCAATTCTAGTAAGGTGCTGATGATGCGGAACCCCGCCAGCTCGATGTCCAGTACATCCCGTGAACGGTAGATTTTGTTGATAGATACTTCGACGCTGTGTTTATAGGCTGCTGCCGGACGCTCGGCTATGCGCTTGATTAGTGATCCTTCGAACGTGCCGGACAGTATTTCTTGTTCATGATCTAAAAAGACACGGGTACACTCCCGGATTAATAAACCGATGACGGAAGAACGCAGGTAGGCGATTTGCTCGTTGACATCGTTGACGATCAGGAATGTTTTCCGGAGATGTTCCTGTCGTTCTTCGCTGAAATAGGCCATTAATAGCTCCTTGGTTTCTTCTGTGGTGAGAATCTTCAGTTTATATGCATCCTCAATATCCATCATCTGATAGCAAATGTCGTCTGCTGCTTCAACCAAATAAACTAACGGGTGGCGCGCATACTTCAAAGGATGTTCGTTGAGCAATATCAGTCCTAATTCTGTTGCAATTTTGTGGAAGCTTTCTTCTTCGCTGACGAAAAAGCCAAACTTGGATTTTGTTCCTGCAAGGCTCGATGAAAAGGGGTATTTTACAATAGAAGCCAAGGTGGTGTATGTTAGAACGAATCCGCCTTTGCGACGTCCCTCGAACTGATGTGTAAGTATCCGGAAGGCATTTGCATTTCCTTCAAAATGTGTCAAATCTTCCCATTCCATCGGAGAAAGTTGCTCTCCGTCGGGCTGTTTCTCTTTCAGACGGACTCCTTTCCCTTCAGAGAAAAAAGTGGAAATGGCCTTTTCGCCTGAATGACCGAAAGGCGGGTTGCCCAAATCGTGTGCCAGACAAGCGGCTGAAACGATAGAGCCGATCTCCGGCAGGAAAGAATCCTGAAGTTCCGGATGACGTTCCAGAAGTGCTTTGGCAACATCGTCCCCGAGTGAACGACCGACGCTGGCGACTTCGAGACTGTGCGTAAGGCGGTTGTGTACAAAAACGCTGCCCGGTAGGGGGAATACTTGCGTTTTGTTCTGTAATCTGCGGAAAGGAGCCGAAAAAATAAGACGGTCATAGTCCCGTTGGAATTCGGATCGGTTTTCCTGTCGTTCCTCATGGAATTCTTCCATTCCGAAACGTTTCGCTGATATTAATTGGTTCCAATTCATCATTTTATTTACGATTTGACTATATTTACTATTTACAATTTAGGGAACGGTACATTATTTAACTGCAAACTTAACTATTTTTCAGTTCAAAATGTGTATTTTCGCCCGTTAAATAGTAAACATGCATTTATGAATATTCAAGTTATCAATAAATCGAAGCATCCGCTTCCGGCTTATGCCACTGAATTGTCTGCAGGAATGGATATCCGTGCTAATCTTTCTGAACCTATCACACTGGAACCGTTGCAACGTTGTCTGGTGCCGACAGGACTGTATATCGCCTTGCCGAAGGGATTTGAGGCACAGGTTCGTCCACGTAGCGGACTGGCAATCAAGAAAGGGATTACGGTGCTCAATTCTCCGGGTACGATTGATGCGGATTATCGTGGGGAAGTTTGTATCATTTTAGTCAATCTCTCCTCTGAAACGTTTGTGATTGAAGACGGTGAACGTATCGCGCAGATGGTGATAGCGAAGCACGAACAGCCTGCATGGCAGGAAGTAGAGGTGCTGGATGAAACAGAACGGGGAGCCGGTGGTTTCGGACATACCGGAGTATGATGAATGCTTAATGGAGAAAATAGAATGAAGATAAAAATAGGATGGCTGTTCGTGACGGTATTGATGCTCACTTCGTGTGGGGGAATCCGGTCTGTGCGTACAGCAAAAACAACAGCGAAAGCAGATGGAGCTTCTTTGATGAAGGAAACATGGCTTTCTGCTGAACAACAGCGTAAATATGACTACTTCTTCTTGGAAGCCATGCGGATGAAAGGAAAGAATGAGTATGATGCGGCATTTGGATTGCTACAGCATTGTCTGGATATCAACCCCACTGCTTCTTCTGCGCTTTATGAAATATCGCAATATTATATGTTCCTTCGCCAGGTGCCGCAAGGTCAGGCTGCTCTGGAGCAGGCAGTGGCTTTTGCGCCTGATAACTATTGGTATAGTCAGGGATTGGTCAGTCTGTATCAGCAACAAAATGAATTGGATAAGGCTGCGGCTTTGCTTGAGAAGATGGTCACCCGTTTCCCGTCGAAACAGGACCCTTTGTTCAGCCTTCTTGATATTTACAGTCGCCAGGAGAAGTATAATGATGTCATTTCCACATTGAACCGTTTAGAGAAACGTCTGGGTAAGAATGAGCAGCTGTCTATGGAGAAATTCCGGATTTATCTTCAGATGAAAGATGATAAGAAGGCATTTCAGGAAATAGAAAGTCTGGTACAGGAATATCCGATGGATATGCGTTATCAGGTGATCCTGGGAGATGTATATCTTCAGAATGGGAAAAAGCAGGAAGCTTATGATGTATACCAGAAAGTTCTGGCTGTAGAACCTGATAATCCGATGGCTCTTTTCTCGATGGCTTCTTATTATGAACAGACCGGTCAGAAAGAATTGTATCAACAGCAACTGGATACGTTGTTATTGAACAAAAAGGTGACTTCTGATACTAAAATCAGTGTCATGAGACAGGTGATTGCGGAAAATGAACAGTCATCCGCTAAAGATAGCACTCAGGTGATTGAGTTGTTTGACCGGATGATGAAGCAGGATATGGATGATCCGCAGATACCGATGCTTTATTCTCAATACCTGTTGTCGAAGAATATGGAACAGGAAGCTGTGCCGGTATTGGAGCAGGTGGTTGATCTGGATCCTACTAATAAGGCTGCCCGTTTGATGCTGGTCAGTGCGGCGGTGAAGAAGGAAGATTACAAGCAAATTATCAAGGTCTGCGAACCGGGCATTGAAGCCACTCCGGATGCGTTGGAGCTTTATTATTATCTGGCTATCGCTTATCATCAGGCAGAACAGGGAGATAGTGTATTGAGTGTTTGTAATAGAGCATTGGAACATATATCTCCTGATACGAGGAAAGAAGTCGTTTCAGATTTTTATTCTATCATGGGGGATATTTATCATACCAAGAAACAGATGGCGGAGGCTTATGCTGCTTACGATTCGGCTTTGGTATATAATCCTTCCAATATTGGCGCATTAAATAATTATGCTTATTATCTGTCTGTGGAACGTCGTGATTTGGACAAAGCGGAGGAGATGAGTTACAAAACGGTGAAAGCTGAACCTAATAATTCAACCTATCTCGACACTTATGCCTGGATTCTTTTCGAAAAGGGAAACTATGCCGAAGCCCGTATCTACATTGATAATGCGATGAAGAACGATGGTGAGAAAAGTGATGTGATTGTGGAGCATTGCGGAGATATTTATTTTATGACCGGTGATGTGGAAGGTGCGTTGAAATACTGGAAGAAGGCACTGGAAATGGGTAGCGAGTCGAAGATGTTGAAACAGAAAATAGAAAAGAAGAAATATATTGCGGAATGAAAAGAATAGTTTATCTATTGTTGGTGGTGGTAGTGTTGGCAGGCTGTAAGAGTTCGAAGCATTTAGCGACCTCGGAAACTAAGACTTCGACAAAGACGCAGACCTCCAGTTATTTGGCTTCCAAGCTTCAATTGACCATTCCCGGTAAGAAGGGGAGTATGTCTGTAGGGGGAACCCTAAAAATGAAAACTCATGAGCGGGTACAAATCTCCTTATTGATGCCTATTCTCCGTACGGAAGTGGCACGTATAGAAGTAACTCCCGACGAAGTGCTGCTTGTAGACCGGATGAATAAACGCTTCGTTCGTGCAACAAAGGCTGAATTGAAGAATGTGTTATCAAAGAACGTGGAATTCTCCCGTTTGGAAAAGATATTGATGGATGCTTCTCTTCCTGGCGGAAAGACAGAACTGACAGGAAAGGATATAGGAATCCCCTCATTGGAAAAGGCTAAAGTTCAACTTTATGAGTTTTCGACACAGGAGTTTTCAATGACTCCGACGGAACTGACGTCTAAGTATAACCAAATTCCTTTGGAAGAATTAGTAAAAATGCTGGTAGCTTTATTATGATGAAACGTTTCTTTGTTATTCTAATCAGTTGCCTTTGGTTGGCAGTTCCTCTTTTCGCTCAATCGAACAAGTTGATTCGTGAGCTGGAAAGTAAACGCGGCACGCTGCAAAAACAGATTGCCGAATCGGAATCTATATTGAAGAATACAAAGAAAGATGTGGGAAGCCAGTTGAACAGCTTGGCTGTGTTGACGGGGCAGATTGAAGAACGGAAACGCTATATCATGGCTATAAACAATGATGTGGAAGCTATCCAGCGTGAACTGGCGTCATTGGAACGTCAGTTGAGAGGGTTGGAGAAGGATTTGAAAGATAAAAAGAAGAAATATGAAGCTTCTGTCCAGTACTTGTATAAGAATAAGTCGATAGAGGAGAAGCTGATGTTTATTTTTTCGGCAAAGAACTTGGGACAGACTTACCGCCGTATGCGCTATGTCCGTGAATATGCTACTTATCAACGTCTGCAAGGGGAGGAAATCCTGAAGAAACAAGAACAGATACGCAAGAAGAAAGCGGAACGGCAACAGGTGAAAGCTGCCAAGGAGAGCCTGCTGCAGGAACGCGAGAGCGAAAAGGTCAAGCTGGAGGAACAGGAAAAGGAGAAGCGTACGTTGGTGACTAATCTGCAAAAGAAACAGAAAGGATTGCAGAATGAGATTAATAAAAAACGCAGGGAAGCCAATCAACTGAATGCCCGTATTGATAAATTAATTGCGGAAGAAATAGAACGTGCCCGTAAGCGTGCACAGGAAGAAGCCCGTCGTGAAGCCGCTGCACGTAAGAAAGAGGAAAGTAAGGAGGGGAAATCCACTGCAACGGAAGCGGCTGCGAAATCGAAACCTCTTGATGCTTATACCATGAGCAAGGCGGATCGGGAATTATCGGGTAACTTTGCTGCTAACCGCGGAAAACTGCCAATGCCTATATCCGGAGCTTATATCATTACCAGCCGTTACGGGCAATATGCTGTAGAGGGCTTACGCAACGTGAAACTGGATAACAAGGGTATTGATATTCAGGGAAGACCGGGTGCACAGGCACGTGCCATTTTTGATGGAAAGGTGGCGGCTGTATTCCAATTGAACGGATTATTTAACGTTCTCATTCGTCATGGTGATTATATTTCTGTTTATTGCAATCTTTCTTCTGCCTCCATTAAGGCTGGTGATACGGTGAAGACGAAGCAGTCTATCGGCCAGGTCTTTTCCGACGCTACGGATAATGGGCGGACGGTATTGCATTTCCAGTTGCGCAGGGAGAAAGAAAAGCTGAACCCTGAACCTTGGCTGAATCGATAATTGAATTAAAAACACACACAGAGAATGAAGTTAACTAAAATACTAATATGCTTGCTGGTCTTCTGGGCCGGAACATTATCTGCGTCTCCTTATTTTTCATTCAAGAAATACCAGGTGGAGGATGGGTTGTCTCATAATACCGTGTGGTGTGCCCTTCAAGACAGTTATGGCTTTATCTGGCTGGGTACCAGTGACGGATTGAACCGTTATGACGGACGAGGCAATAAAGTGTACCGGAATGTTCTCAACGATAAATTTTCATTAGAAAATAATTTCGTAGAAGCCTTGATAGAAGTGGACAAGACTATCTGGGTCGGAACGAACTCCGGACTTTATATTTATGACCGCGATACCGATCGTTTTTCTTATTTTGATAAAACTACGCAGTATGGTGTATATATCAGTAGTGAGATTAAAAAGATTATAAAGACGGAAAATGGTCTTATCTGGATTGCGACTTTGGGACAGGGATTTTTTATTTATGATCCGAAAACAGAGGTGTTGACTCAAAATAGTGTCCAGACTTCTTTTGTGTGGGACCTTTGTCAGAGTGCCGATCAAAAGAGGGTGTATATCTCTTCTCTACAGGAAGGATTGTTGTGTTTTGACGAGAATGGCAAGTTTCTCCGGGCATACGAAATCTCATTGGAAACAAATGCCTCCGATAGTTATAAGGTGAACTGCATTCAGAATATCGATGGAGAAATCTGGATTGGTGCAGGAAGCAATCTGCTGAGTCGCTTGGATGAACGAACCGAAGCTATAGATAACTACAGTGGTTCGGCGTTTAATTTCGGAGCTGTTCATTGCTTGTTGAAGTATGCGGACAAAGAGTTGTTGGTAGGGACTGATAACGGGCTTTATCTGTTCAATCAGAATACAAACACATTCCAGCGGGCGGATAATCCGGCGGATCCGAGAAGTTTGAGCGATCAGACCATCAATGGAATGATGTGGGATGCTGAAGGAGCTCTTTGGGTGTTGACCAATCTGGGAGGAATCAACTATATGTCCAAGCAAACTAAACGCTTTGATTATTATTCGCCTACCTATTTGTCCGGGGTGCCGGGAGCAGGGGAGGTGGTTGCTCCTTTCTGTGAGAGTAAAGATGGGAATATCTGGATTGGAACTCAAAGCGGTTTGTATTTCTTTAATGCTGCTACCCAAGAGCTTTCTCCCTATGCTATTGGAGGAGCTAAAAGTCAGAAATATGATATTCGTTCTTTAATGTTGGACGGCGACTACCTATGGATCGGGACTTATGCCGGAGGAATACGGGTTGTTAATTTGCGCACAGGAGCAGTGAAGGCTTATACTCACTCTCGTGGAATCCCGAATACAATTTGTAGCAATGATGTGTTATGTATCTATAAAGGACGGAAAGGAGATATCTATGTAGGGACGAGTTGGGGATTATGCTGTTATGACTCTGCGAAAGATAACTTTATGACTATCACAAGTGTCGGTTCAATGGTTTCTGTTGTCGATATATATGAGGATATGTACAATCATCTTTGGATTGCGACTTCCAATAGTGGTGTGTTTTCTTACAACACGATGAATGCCCATTGGAAGCATTATCAGCATGAACGGGAAGACTCGACCACAATTACCAGCAATTCGGTCATCACTCTGTTTGAAGATGCGAAAGGAACCATGTGGTTTGGTACTAATGGAGGAGGGTTGTGTTCCTTTGATCCTAAAACGAAAACATTCATTGAATTTGATCCGCATAATACCTTATTACCTAATAAGGTTATTTATGCGATTGAACAAGATCAGGGAGGTGATTTCTGGATATCCAGTAATGCCGGAATTTTCAAGATTAATCCTCTCACTAAAGATCATTTCCGACAATTTACGATTAATGATGGTTTGCAGGGAAATCAGTTTATGGCTCGATCTTCATTGAAATCATCCGAAGGAAAATTGTATTTTGGTGGAATAAATGGCTTTAATGTATTTCAGCCCGAACAGTTTGTGGATAACAAATACATTCCTCCGGTTTATGTGACCGACATCCGGTTGCCTTATCAGACTGATGAACTGGAAGTAAAGAAACTGCTTCAGTTGGATAAACCGCTTTATATGGCCGATAAGGTGACTTTATCTTATGAGAACAACAGTTTCTCCATCCGATTTGTCGCTCTTAGTTTTGAAGATCCGGCAAAGAACCGATATTCTTATATACTTCGGGGAGTGGATAAGGAATGGATTATGAATACCGAGAATAATGTGGCTTCTTATACCAATTTGCCTCCCGGTGAGTATCTGTTCGAAGTCAGAGGTTCTAATAATGACCGTCAGTGGAATGAGAAGACTACTACTTTAAAGGTGGTGATTACTCCTCCCTGGTGGCGTAGTACTTTGGCTTATGTTGTTTATGTTCTCATGTTATTGGGATGGATCGGCTGGATGGCCTGGCGATGGAATCTCCGCGTTAAACGCAAATATAAACGGCGGATGGAAAAATATCAGACTGCCAAGGAACAGGAAGTTTATAAGTCGAAGATTAGCTTCTTCATCAATTTGGTGCATGAGATACGTACTCCGCTTAGTTTGATACGTCTTCCCTTGGAAAAACTGTTGGAGAAAGAGCGTGAAGGGAAAGATCTCAAGTATCTGTCTGTGATAGATAAGAATGTAAATTATCTGTTGGGAATTACTAATGAATTGCTTGACTTCCAGAAAATGGAGAGTGGCACGCTGCATTTGAATTTGAAGAAGAGTGATATTAAGGAACTTGTCAGTGATGTTTATAACCAATTTACAAGCCCTGCTGAATTAAAGGGAATTGATTTACAATTGACTGTTCCAGAACAAGAGCTGGTGTCTACGGTGGATCGGGAGAAATTAAGTAAGATTCTTGTTAACCTGATGGGAAATGCCATCAAATATGCTCATGCGCATATTGAATTGAAACTAGTTGTCACTGATAAAGGATATGAGATACAGGTGAATGATGATGGTCCCGGAATACCGGATGAACAGAAACAAAAGATATTTGAAGCTTTCTATCAACTGCCTGATGATAAGGTGGCTACGGCTGTAGGTACCGGTATCGGATTGGCTTTTGCAAAGTCTTTGGCGGAGGCTCACCAGGGAGATTTGTACTTGGAAGATAATGTTGGAGGCGGTTCTTCATTTATATTGTCTCTTCCGGTCAAAGAGTGGGAGACGGAGAAAACGGCTGATATTGTAGAAATGCATCCGGAACATGTGGATGCTTCTGATGCTGTATCTTCGGAGTATTCAGGGAAGAAGTTTACGGTTCTGCTGGTTGAGGATAATGTTGATTTATTGAATCTGACTCGCGAGTCGTTGGCAGAATGGTTCCGTGTGTTGAGGGCTTCCAATGGTCGTGAAGCACTTGAAGTGCTTGCACAGGAAAATGTAGATGTCATAGTAAGCGACGTTATGATGCCGGAGATGGATGGTCTGGAACTTTGTTGCAAAGTGAAGTCTGAAATCTCTTATTCCCATATTCCGGTCATTTTATTGACGGCAAAAACCACTTTGGAGTCTAAAGTCGAAGGACTTACATGTGGAGCAGATGTATATGTGGAGAAACCATTTTCTATCAAACAACTTCATATGCAGATCGAGAATTTGCTGAAGTTGAGGCAGTCTTTCCATAAATTGATGGTGAGCCTGGCTGGGGATACGGTGGCTGTTTCGACAACGGACTTTGCGATGTCGCAGAAAGACTGTGAATTCATTGCGAAGATACAAGGGGTGATAGCCGAACAGCTGGCAGATGAGAACTTTTCGATAGATACCTTGTCTGAACAGATGAATATGAGCCGTTCCAATTTCTATCGGAAGATCAAGGCTTTGTCCGGAATGTCACCTAATGATTATTTGAAGACACTTCGTATGAATAGAGCTGCTGAACTGATTATGAGCGGTACCCGGATTTCTGAAGTGGCAGCACAGGTGGGATTTACTTCTTCTTCTTATTTTGCGAAATGTTTTAAAGCGCAATATGGCGTATTGCCTAAAGAATATAATGGTCAGCCTCCGGTTTCAGGTGAGGAGTGATAGATTGCATAAAGGCATATAAAAAGACTCCTGCCGGGAAATATCTTATGATATTGCGGCAGGAGTCTTTTATAAAATAATCAATTGAATGCTTTTTATTTCTTTTTTTGTCCCGGATAAGGTTCTACCATACAACGTTTCGCCCACGCTTCGTAAGCTTTTGTCATTTCCGCTACTTTTTCAGGGTGTTGCGCTGCCAGATTATGCATTTCGCTCCGGTCTTCATTCAGGTTGTATAACTCCCATTTAGCGTTTTCTCCCGGACGAACCAGCTTCCATCCATCTTTAGAAAGAAATGCACGTTCATTGTAATGCTCGAATCCCAAATAGTCGTGTCCTTCACGATGTCCGTTCTTGAAAATAGGAACCAAGCTCTTACCTTCTAATGGAATGATGTCGTTTCCTTTGTATTTGGTAGGATAAGTAGCTCCCGCCATATCGATACAGGTTGCCATAATATCCATCACATGCCCGATTTCAGGAGTCATCTTGCCGACATTCTTCTTGATACCTTTCGGCCAGTGAGCAATCATCGGAGTACAGATACCTCCTTCATAAGATTTAGCTTTCCAGAAACGGAACGGTGTATTGGCTACGTTTGCCCAACGTGCTCCCAGTGAAGCATAAGTTGTTTCCGGTCCGGGTAGTACTTCTTTGTTATGAGGATAAACCATTTTCTCCCCTTTACGTGTCATGTCAGGACGGTCGTTTTCTCCGGGAGAGTAGTTCTGACAATTTTCATTGCTGCATCCGTTATCGGAAAGGAATAGAATCAATGTGTTTTCAAGCTGTCCTGTCTTTTCCAGAGCATCGATTACTTGTCCTATTCCCTGGTCCATACGGTCGATCATGGCAGCATGAACAGCCATGGCGCGAGCATCCCATTCAGCATGTGGATTATCTTCCCATTTATCTTTGAACTGTCTGTCAGACAGGAAATTATCCATGTCAGGGAATATACCCAGTTGTTTCTGACGTTCGTAACGTGCATTACGGATGGCTTCCCAACCTACTTTATAGGTATCCTTGTATTTCTCAATATCTTCCGGCAATGCGTGCAACGGCCAGTGTGGTGCTGTGTAAGCCAGGTACATAAAGAATGGTTTATCGTCTTTGGCATACTCTTTCACTTCTTTCACTGCACGGTCTGAAAGTGCCTGTGTGATGTAATATCCGTCGGGTACTTCTTTTACGGGTACTTCTCCTTCTACTAGACTGAATGGATCAAAATAATCTACCACTCCATAAATCGTACCATAATGGGTGTCAAATCCTCGATTCACCGGATAATGACAGAGGTCAGAGTAGGTTTCGTGGTATACGTGGTGTGCCAGCCATTCGCGTTGGTCTTTGCGTAAGGGAGTCTCGGCGATATGCCATTTACCTACCATGCTGGTTGCATATCCTGATTCTTTCAATACTTCAGCAATGGTAACTGCATTGCGTGATAGTGTACCCCGGTATCCCGGCAGGTGGTCATCGAAAGTCATTCGTCCGATTCCTGCCTGATGTTGATAAAGTCCTGTTAATAAGGAAGCGCGTGTCGGACAGCTCCGGCTGGTGTTATAGAAATGATTGAAACGTACTCCTTGTTTTGCCAGTTTGTCCAGATTAGGTGTGTGGATTTCACTACCGTAGCATCCCAAGTCGGAATAACCGAGGTCATCCGCCAGAATTACTAGGATATTAGGTCTCTGATCAGACTTTTTTCCTTTGGCGTTTGCTGCAGTGTTGCCGGCTATCATTAGCGCCGCCGGCAGAATAAAAGCTTTAGAATTCATGAATATTATTGTTTAATTAGAGGTTTGTAATCCTTTGTCCTTGTTTTCGGCATACCATTGGCATACCTTTTTGCTCAACTTGGCAACCAGATCAGGATGCTCACTTGCGATATTGCTCTTTTCAAACTTATCCTTTTCCATGTCATATAGTTGTGCATCACTTCCGTCACCATTCACTAATAATTTCCATTTTCCGCTACGTATAGCTAAATGAGGGCTTTTATCATAAGCATTTCCGGGGAACATGAAGAATTTGTTTCTTCCGAAATCCCACATTAAATCAGTCTTGCGTTTAGCTTCCGATTTTCCGAGAAGAACTTTTGCATAGTTCTGCCCATCACCTTTGTAGCCTTTTTCAGTTTTGATTCCCGCTACTGAACATAAAGTCGGATATAAATCTACGGCACATAATACAGACTCATTATTTACCTGTCCGGCTTTAATCTTCTTAGGATATCTGACGATGAACGGCATGCGGATACCGCCTTCATAAAGACTATTTTTAGTTCCCCTCAGATAAGCGGAACGTACAGATTTGAAGCTAGGTGCGGGACCATTGTCACTGGTGAAAATAATGATTGTGTTTTCCGCCAGTCCCAACTCATCCAGTGCTTTGATAAAACGTCCGAGCTGTTTATCCATTTCCGCAAGTACGGGTGCAAACGCTTCCTGTGTTTCCCAGCTTTTTCTTTCCTTTTGTTTGAATTCCGGTACCCAAGGGGTGTGCATGTCATCCGGCCATAGGTTCAGGAAGAAAGGCTCATCTTTGTGATGTTTTACAAACTCAATACTTTTATCTACAAAGTATTCGGTACGTCTCCAGCGTTTCACACTGTCTTTATCCGACCATATCCACTTAGTAGCAGTGATTGCGGGTTCCGGATCCGGGCTCTCGTAAGTTGAAATGTATTCATCAAAACCGTAATTCTTAATAGAAGGAGCATCATGTACGTCGCGTCCGCCTCCCATGTGCCATTTTCCGATATGTCCTGTTGAGTAACCTGCATTTTGGAAAGCACGTGCCATTGAAGGCAACTTATCATCAAGGAAGTTACGTTGCTCGCATTTCCTATTGCTCGCTTTGTCGTTCAGGAAAGTGTTGATTCCCACTTCAAGAGGAAATAGACCTGTTGTCAGTCCGCAGCGGGATGGAGAACTAACCGGCGCAGAAGAATAATACTGATTGAATAATAATCCGTCCTGTGCCAATTTATCAATATTAGGAGTAGGAGCGAATTTACCTCCATAGCAACCGATATCACCGATACCCATATCATCGATATAGATAATTACTACATTGGGTTTTGTTTCAGCTTGTGTGTTAGCAATGGGGAGGAGGGCTCCCAACCAGGGTAAATGTTTTTTTAAGTTCATAATTATTTTGATTTAATTAACTTCAGTTTTTCGTGATGACTTTCCGCAAAAGTAGGGAAGATATCAGAGAAGGAAGGAAAAATACTAATCAATAAAGGAAAAAAAATGGTAGAATGATAGATTTCTCCTTTCTTCTGTTGATAAAACAGGAATAGAGAAGCTCGTAGAAACCGAAAACTTCTCTATTCTTCTAATTATTCTATGGTACTGTCATTGGAGAGAGTATCTTGAATGGGAGCTTTACTTTGCCACAGTTTTAGTCAGTAATTGTACCCATGAGTATTTAGTGTTTTCTACCCAATTATCCGGTGACACTTCGATTGTACCAGTTTTTGCTGTTATTTTTTGTATGCAAATCAATCCTTTCTTTCCATTAGCTGTTTTGAACAAGTAAACTTTATTTGCTTGAATAGCTAAAACTTCGGAGGTCGGATCTGCCAGACTTTCTATCGGAGTTGCATCTACCTGGGAGATTGCATTAAATTCCGCTTGTGATAAAGAGGTTTCAGCAAATAATGTATGTTGTAAACCGCTAATTGTCATCAAACCATACTCACTTCTTTTAGCTGGTGAAACAAAAGCAGGTACTGCTTCACTTCCCGAAGACAAGATAACATCTCCGAGTGAGAAATCTACTTCGTTTGTATATTTCATGGCATCAGCAGCGATATAGGTGCGTCCAAGAAGCCATGTTGCATAATAACAACCATAGTAGGCCGAGGCTGTCTCTACTATTTCTCCATCTTTTCCGTAATCCGGATCGGAGAATAAAACGGAAGGAGTAATCTCTACCAGTAAGTTGCGTTGGTACGTATGACCGTCGGCACCTAGAACGACTACTGTAATACAGGCATTTTCTTTTAAAGAAGTAAACTTGTAACTTGTCTCATAATTAGTGGTTCCGTCTGCAAATGACTGGGCAGTTTCTTCTATCAGATTTCCTTGCATTCCGGTTTTGGAGTCTGCCTGGTAGATTTCAAAACTCATGATCTCTCCCTGTACTTTGACAGTTGCCGTGTATTCTGTAACTCCTTTCTCTAATGATACTCTATTGTTCTGATCGACATCTGCAAATTCAATCTTGACAGGTGCTTCATAATCAACTTCATATTTATCTGCGCAGCTAAATAGTCCGAATAAACTGATTGACAGAATTAATGCAATTATACTATTTGTTTTCATGACTTTATTTTTTTAAGTAAACATTCTATTTAGATTAGTATCCCGGATTCTGGTAGATATTCGGGCAGTTATTAACTTCATCCTGTGGTATTGGAGCCAAGTTCATGCGCTCGTTATAATTACGTGTATCCAAAGTTACCCGTTGATATTCACCGTTAATTTTCTTTATTCCGACAGCCGGTAATCTCATTACATCTTTTGCTATCAGCCATCTTCTTATATCAAAGAATCGATGATCTTCAAAACAAAGTTCTACACGGCGTTCTTTGCGTATGCGTTCCCGAAGGGTTGCCTGATTATAATCTGCGGCCAGTAAGTCTGTCGTGATACCGGCACGGCGACGGATCCTGTTAAGTTGGGCTATTGCTTTCTCTCTGGCTGTGTTCGTATCTTCAGCTTCATTCTCGGCTTCTGCATAATCAAGCAGGATTTCTGCATATCTCATCATTGGAAAGTCCATGTAAGTGGTACCACCTTTTCGATGATCGATACGGTCATCCAGGAACTTTGTCAGGAAGTATCCGCTTCCCCATCTATATGATTTTGACAGGTCTATTGTAGCTGGTTTACCGTTGACCAGAGGCCAGGTAGCACCATCACATAGAATGCTTTGCGCCAAACGGGGATCCCTGTTAGCATAAGGAGAATTTTCATTGTAACCGGAATTCGGGTTGATGATGGCTTTCGTATTTGATTCGTAACCGAGAATGGGCTGTGAACCGTCGAGCATATCATAACAATCTACCAACCATTGGTCCGGGCAAGTCAGTAGCTCCTTATTTACATTCCAGGGGTCAAAGGCAGGCATCATTCCGTAAAGATCATTTGCCGGTGCGCGGAGAAATCCCATGATTACCTCACCATTGGCACGAGTATTGAATAATCGTGTGTAGCTCTTTTCCGGAGTGGTCGGATCTTCATATAAACGATAGAAATCTCCGTTGTCAGAATATTCAATCATATCGTAGGCAGCATCAGCAGCTTCCCTCCAGGTCACTCCGGACGCATTGTGTAAGGGACTTGCTGCATAAAGTAATGTGCGTGCCAGATAGCCTAGGGCTGCTCCCCGGGTAGCTCTTCCGTAGTCTGCCGCATCGTATTTGTCCGGCAATACTCCCGGTTCTGCAAGTTCTTTGAATTCATTAGTAATCCAACGGACGGTGGTCTCTAACGATTCACGTTTGATTTCATCATAAAGCAACGGATCGAGTTCTTTGTCTCCGATTACTAATGCTCCGTAGAAACGAAACAGTTCGTGGTGATACAATGCACGCAGAAAACGTACTTGATTTTTCAAGGAGATCTTCTCTGCATCCTCCAGAGGTGAACGGTCTACGTTGTTTAGGAAGGTGTTTGCAGAACGAATGGCCTTATAGTAGAATATCCAGGGATGGTCACCGCCAATCAAACCTTTGGAAGCATCAATTCCTCCCTTGATAAATTTTTCGAGTTCGGGAATGACTGCACCTCCGGCACGGGTTGTATTTCCGGCTCCATCGTCTGTTGCGTTGTCAAGCATACAAGGTGAACCGCCAATGTTTGCCAAAAAGCCAAAGCTGCCCAGGCGGTCTCTCCCCATGCGCATACGTGCATACAAGTCGTATGCAACTTTGCGGGTCAAGGTAATGTCCGAATAAACTTTCTCTGTATCTGTAAGATCCAGTTCGGTTTCTTTCATCAGGCTATCTGCACTACAACTGGTAAGCAGGACAGCCGTTACAAAGGATATAAATAGTTTTCTCATAAATTATTCATTTCAAACATTAGAAATTCAGGTTGATACCAAAATTTATTACTTTTTGTTGTGGATAGAATTGTCCATTGCTATTGTTCGATGATTCAGGGTCTACCTTTTTTACGTTATCCCATGTAAAGAGATTGTAGGCATTCGCATATACTCTAAGTGAACGTACTCCGAATTTTTTCAATAGTTTGCGAGGTATAGTGTAGCCTAACTGAATGTTTTTCAGACGCAAGTATTTGGAGTCTTTCAACCAATAGTCGGATTTATAATAATTAGGATGTGCGGCAGTGGCTGCTTTTGTGAAACGTGGATATGTTGCTGTTGCCGCTGTCTCCGGTGTCCATCTTCCGATATGCTCTTCGTAATAATTCCCCCAGAAATTATCCCATGCAATATCTTGTTGCAGATAGATAGATGAACGGGCAGCTCCCTGAAGTAATATGCTAAAATCAAATCCTTTCCAGTTCAAACCGGCGGCAAGAGAAAAGGTCATCTCGGGCACCGGATTGTAACCGATAGGAGCCTGGTCGTTGGAATCGATCACTCCGTCATGATTCAAATCTTTGTATTTAATATCTCCTGGTCGGCTTACTTGTCCGAATTGAACGGGAGAACTTGCTATGTCTTCATAAGAACTGAAGAATCCGTCGGAAATATAGCCGATAAACTGTCCGATAGGATTGCCGGTTTGTGACATATAGGAATAGGGTTTCACTGATTCACTTTTCTCTACAATCTCATTGTGGGCATATCCGTAAATCCCTTTTACGGAATATCCAAAATCTCCTTTTTGATCTTGATATCCTATTTCCAGATCATATCCCTGATTTGTTACGACACCATAGTTTATGGGAGCCAGTCCGTTTGAACCGGCTGCCTGAGAATATCTTTCCGGTTCACATAAGATGTTACTGCGACGTTCTTTAAAAAAGTCGATACTGGCAGATATTTTGTCTTTCAGCCATTTTGTCTCAAGTCCTAAGTTGTATTTCCGTGCAACTTCCCATGTGATGTTTTCATTGGCACTTTTTCCTTGAATCAGACCTTTAATCGCAGGATTGTGTGTCTCTCCAAAAGTGTACCCTAATCCTTCATCATATCCTGAACGATAATAGTAAGAGAAGCCTCCCAGCTTGTCATTACCAACTTCACCATAAGAGAAGCGTAGTTTAGTAAAACTTAAGATAGGGTTTTCTTTAAAGAAAGGTTCATTAGTCAGTACCCATCCCATTGATGCTGCAGGGAAGAGCTGATAACGGTGTCCTTCCGCAAAACGGTTTGAACCGTTATAACCTGCGTTAACTTCGAGCAGATAGCGATTTTCATAATCATAGTTTACACGTCCTACTAAAGCCTGATAGATATGAGGCACGTAAGAATAGCGTCCGCCGGGGGTGGAGGTGTAACTCATATTATAAAGTGCCAGTCCGGATACGTTATGTCCGGAGAAGGACTGTTTATAGCGAACTGCTGCTTCAATATACTTACGGTGTGTAGCTGCCGTTTTGTTAGTGGCTTTTGTTGGCAACACCATTTCAAGCCCTTGTTTATAGGTTTCGTTTACAGGATTATATTGATAGATATTGGGACGCTGCTGTATGCTGCGGTTATTGCTCCAACCGGCATCGTAAGAGAACTTTCCGTCTATACTTAATCCTTTTAACAGTTTCCTTAGGTTATATTTGAAAGCAAAATCTGTCTCAAGCTTATTGTTGAAATCAAGAAAAAAACCTGTATAACATAACGTTACGAGTGGATTTTGTCTCCATATCCCATCGGCAGCGGCATAGGTACCATTCGCATTCAAGATGGGGAATGCTTGAGGAGAGTTGCGGTAGAACATACCGAACAAACGCATGGCTTCCTGTCCATCAGCATCGTAGCCATAGGGACGGTTCTGACTTCCGAAACGATAAGCAAGATTCACGGATACTTTAAAATCTTCAGTCAGATTGATATCGATATTTGAACGGGTAGTGAGCCTATTGTACTTGTATTCTGAATTATAGCCTTCTTTGTACAAGCCTTTTGCTACATCTGGTGAGGCTGCTAAAAGAGCTTGTATCGTTTCGTGTTCTTTAATTTTGTCCACATCTGTCTCAAACATACCTGTTTGAGTAAAGTATCCCACAGAGACAAAGTAGCGTACTGTCTTGTTTCCACCGGATAAGTTGACGTTGTATTTTTGTTGGAAACCATTCTTCGTAAACATATCTACAAAGTCATTGTCCGGGTGTGTGAACGGACTTTTTTGGGTACGATAGAGATAGTTATCGTATTCTGAAAGAAAAAGGCCTCGGGTATTACCAGTATCGGAAGGGTCAAAGCCGTCATTGATAGCACCTTCACGCATGAATCTTGAAACGGATTCTGCACTTAGAGTTTGAGATATACGATTGAAGGACGTAACACCGAATTCAGACGAGAAAGAAATTTGAGTTTCTCCTTCACGACCTCGTCGGGTAGTCACCAGTATCACACCATTTGCTCCTCGTACACCGTATACCGCCGTTGCAGAAGCATCCTTTAACACGGAGATGGTTTCAATATCATCAGGGTCGATTTGTGCCATAGGGCGTTCTACCCCGTCAATCAGTACCAAGGGGCTAGAATCGTTCAATGAAGCGCGACCACGAACAAACATCGTAGCCTGATCGCCACCGGGACGTCCGCTTTCCTGTCGGGTTACTAGTCCCGGGATGCGGCCGCCTAAAGCATTTGTGACACTTGATACAGGCATACTTTTCAAGTCTTGCGTCCCGACATTAGAAATGGAACCGGTGAGAGATACTTTTTTCTGTGTGCCATATCCTACAACAACGACTTCATCCAATTGCGCAACATCTTCTTCTAAAGTGACATTGATAAAAGGATGATTCTTTTTTATGGCAATAGATTGTTCAATAAAGCCAATCATTGAGATAAGAATTGTCTGTTCTGCTTCGTTGGACAATGTAAGAGTAAATTTGCCATCCAAACCAGTCACTATTCCATTATTAGTCCCTTTCTGAAGGACAGTAGCACCAATCATCTCCATTCCTTGGGCATCTTTGACAATTCCGCTAACTTTGGTTTGTGCATAGACATGCCAGATGGAACTGGTTAAGCATATGAATAATATTATTATTTTTTTCATGTTTTCTATCTATTAAATAGTTTTGATCCCCATTACCAACCCGGATTTTGTTGAATGGAAGGGCTTTCCTTGATTACTTTCAGAGGAATGGGATGATAATACATGTAATCCTTAAAATTGCGTGCTTCATCTACTGTAAAGCGAGTATAATGAAGTCCGGAAACATTTTCTTCTATTTTCATTCCGACAATAGGTTCTCTAAGTTGATTGCCATCCATCCAACGTCGCAGATCGAAGTAACGATGTTCTTCAAAACAGAGTTCGATACGACGTTCTTGCTTCACCTTTTCCATGAAGTTATCATCTGTCACCCCATTAAGAAATTTATCATCTGTTCCGAATCCGGCTCTGGAACGTATTTTCTGTACGGCTTCTATTGCTGTCAAACCATAGCCTTCAGGGTCCGCATTCATGCCGTAAGCGTGATGCATGGCTTCTGCGTAGGAAAGTAGGATATCAGATAAGCGAATCATCGGGAATAAGTGGAAAACAGTACCTACATTAGCCTGTCCGAAGTTCAGGGTTTTGTCCAGGAACTTAGCCAAATAATACCCCGTATTGGTCGAACGGTTTTTCACTTGGTTGAGTCCGTCTATGGTTGTATTATCACTAATTCGCGTATAGATGGTATTCTTTCCATAAACCGAACCGTCATATCCAATAATTGCTGCCAGACGTGGGTCTCTGTTATTATACATGTTCTCGCCATCAGAAGAATGGGTATAATTACTTCCATCTTTCATAGTAAATGCATCGATTAATTGCTGTGAAGGTACTGTACCTCCTCCCTGATCTTTGGAAATAGTAGGGGGATAATGCCTGTTTTCCAGAGCATTGTCTTTGGCAGCTGTGTAGAACAATATGTATTCCTGATTAGGGTTAGCATGGATAAAGATCTTATCATACGTTTTAGCAGCAGTAAGAGCTATCAGGCTATATTTCTTATTTCCATTTGGGTTTATAGTTCCATCTGCATTCAGGTTAATTACATCTGCACAAGCTTTGGCGGCAAGTTGCCAGCGTTCTGTCACATCCGAGCCGTCAGTATACCCTAGTACTGGGTCATTATTATCTGTTCTGTTATAGAGTGGGCTTGCGGCGTAGAGTAACGTCTTGGCTTTAATGGCAAGTGCCATTCCTTTAGTCATACGGCCATAAGAACCATTCCCACCTTCCGGGTCAACTTTCAACACAGCGGCAGCACTCTCACACAACTGTACGATGTGATTGACACAGTCCTTGAAAGAGTCTCTTGCTTTTGTCTGCAGTTCAGGATCGTCGACTTCATAAATACGATCGACAATAGGAAAACCTCCGTAGTGTCTTAACAGGTTAAACTCAAATAAGGCCTGTAAACATTCAGTTTCCGCACAATAAGTGTCCTTAAATGCCTGGATATCTTCTTCTGTCTTATTTTGTAACACCAAGTCGGCTTCACGCAAATACTTGCGAGCAAAAACAGCTTGTTGGATTCCCTTGTATGAATTATTCCAGCATTCTTCAATCGGATTTGAAGAAGTGATATATCCACGAGACAACTTATGGATATCCGAATCTATGATTGTGCTTATTCCATCATTAGTGGCTGCATCTAAAAAGGCATTTCCTACGTGGTTGAAGCCTTCGGGAATATATGCATAAACCTGATTGATAGGTTTCAGATAGTTCTGCTCATTCGTAAAAATATCATCAGGTTGTGCCCAGTCATAGGGCATGTCATCCAGATAATCACAACCGGAAAGTGTAAGTGTTGCGCTTATTGCTAAATAAATTATCGATTTTTTCATGCTATCAGAATTTTAAGGAACAACCTATACTCATGTTTCTCGTCAAAGGAGCCGCCAGTGAAGGCGCTTCAGGATCAACCCATTTATATTTTGTCCAGGTAATCAGATTCGTTCCGCTAAGGAAAAGTCTCAATCCCTTAAGATGGATTTTCTGTATCATTTTTACAGGAAAGTCATAAGAAACTTCCAACGTTTTCAATCTTAAGAAATCAGCATCTTTCACATTTAATGTACTTATCTGCCTGTTGTTAAGATTGGCATTGTCCAGTGTTGTTAAACGTGGGAATGCTGCATTCTGGTGTTCGGGTGTCCAATAATCAAGTTGATGCTCAAATATGGTTCCGTTGTCTGTAAAAGGATTCATTACGATGTCCGAATATTGATGAGAGACTTTTGCTGCTCCCTGAAACAATGCGGTGATCGAAAATCCTTTGTAGCCGACTCCTAGATTAATCCCATACATCATTCTGGGAATATCTCCATATCCGATAGGTATCATATCGTTTACATCGATCTGTCCGTCTTTGTTTATATCTTCATAACGTACATCGCCTGGTTGGACATCAGAGAATGTTTGTACAGGAGAGGCTGCTATTTCTTCCCAAGAGTTAAAAAAGCCTTTTGCGATGTATCCTCGGTTTTCTCCCAAAGGACGTCCCTGATTCTTCAACCATTCGTATGGCTGATCTACTTCGCCATTTGCAATCAGCTCATTCGTGGAATAAGAGAATGTACCTCCTATGAAATAGCTCCAATCTGCGATATTTGAATTCCACATGGCAGATAAGTCTACTCCATGGCTATTGATCTTGCCTATATTCTGCTTAAATTCTTTTACATTACCGACAAGAGAGCTGATTTTATTATTAACTACGTACATATCATGACGGTTGTCCTTGAAAAATTCAGCTGTAACAGATAGGTGGTCTGAAAATAGTCTGGTATCTATTCCGATGTTCAGAATTCTTGCTTTTTCCCAAGTCAGTCCGGGATTTGGAAGTATATCCTGAATATATCCTCCAAGTTTTGTTCCCATGTTTACCCCTGTGATGTAGACATCGTTTTGCGGCCACATACGTCCCCTGTAATAAAAGGCATCTACACCCGATGAGTT
Organism: Bacteroides sp. D55t1_190419_B8; assembly: GCF_015558905.1. Lineage (NCBI taxonomy): Bacteria > Pseudomonadati > Bacteroidota > Bacteroidia > Bacteroidales > Bacteroidaceae > Bacteroides > Bacteroides sp. D55t1_190419_B8. Next base: position 189,662 of record NZ_JADMOU010000003.1, on the reverse strand, counting down.
GCCGACTTGTCCATAAGATGCTTTTAGTTTCAGGTAGGGCACTAATTTTTGGACATCTTTCCAAAAGGATTCGTTAGAAACAGTCCATCCGGCAGATACTGTAGGGAAGAAACCGAATTTGTGTCCCGGACCAAATTTGTGAGAACCCTGATAAGCTCCGATAACATCGATGCCATATCTTTTATCATAATTATAGCCGAACCAACCGTTTACGCTTTGGAAGCGGGTTGGTAATACCATTTCATCATTGCTTTCATATTGTTCATAGAAAGCTAAAGCCGAAACTCCATGTTTTCCAAAGGTACGGTTATAATCTAATTGAGCCACGATACCGGTCCGGCGGAAAGAACTGGTATTATCTACCTTGTTTATCATCGAGTCATCCTCGCGGGTCCGGCGGAGAACGTTCTCATTCGTGGCGTCCTTTTCGTAATATGCGAAAGTTATTGTACGTCTGATAGAAGAAACTGTGCGTGAATCCATAGATAAAGCAATAGAAGCTTTTAATCCCTCTGTTATGAAGGAAAGATCCTGTGAGAGTTTCGTACGGAAAGAACCATACAATTGTTTGTCCTGGAAGTAACCGGAGCGGTTTAGCATTGCCCATGGATTTTCACGGAATGCATTTCCTGCTACAATTTTTCCATCTTCTGTATTGATAATATTGCCGTATTGATCTGTATACCCTTGATCACTGTACCATTCAGGGAAGATTCCTTGCGGTAATGTGACCAGGTTTTTATAAATGTTTTCGGCTCCACTGCCAGGCCCGTTCTGGCTTTGATACCAGCCATACAAATTTACGTCCAGTTGGGTGGTGCGAGTTACAGCAAAATCAATATTGGAACGGATATTAAACCGTTCGGCAGAGTGATTGGTACTATAATCATGTGAATCATCCGTATTGAAGTAGCCATTGTTACGAGTGTACATTGCATTCACGAAATATGTACTTTTTTCAGTCCCTCCTTGGATATTAAGATTATAGCGCTGGCTCCATCGGGTATCTTTCAAGTATTTATCAGCCCAATCTACATTGGGATACAATATGGAATTAGGGTCATTGTTTGCATAATTCATAATGTCATAGTTGGAATACAGTGGATCCATATTGTCATTGTGACGGGCTATGTTATGCTGTCTTGCGTAATCGGCTGCATTTAATGACTCTAACTCTTTAAGTGGCTGTTGAGCTATTATTTGAGCTGTTAATTCAACCTGTGGTTTCCCTTTTATTCCTTTACGGGTTGTAACCAGAATAGCTCCACTGCCTGCACGCATTCCATATAAAGCTGTTGCTGCAGCATCTTTCAATACGGTAATTGATTCTACTTCGTGTGATGACAAAACAGCAAAATCCCGTTCTTGTCCATCAACCAGTACTAGCACATCGGATGAATTACTTCTCTGTCCTCTTATCCAGAATGAATTCTGTTCATTCACCAATCCACCACCTTGGACCTGCCGGGCAAAATAACCTGGTACCAATCCTGCCAATACTGCCGAGAGATTTGTAACAGGTAGATTGCGTAACTGTTTACCCGAGATAGTGTAGGCTGAACCGTTATAATCTCCCATAGGAAGTACACGATAACCTAAATCTAAAGGTAAATCTTCTTTGTTTTGGACATTTTGTGCCTGGCTTATAAGAAAACCGGGTAATAGTCCAACTAACAAAATTTCTCTTAAGAACTTCATACGTATAAATTTTGAGTTAACACCATAGTAGTTTTATTGATTATTCTGAACTTTGTCCATTAATACCTTCATCCAGTATCCTCCGATTACTGAACGTGCTCTGAAGCCGACCCATCTGCCGCTGTCTGTATGATGCCAGTCACTGATAGGCACACGAGATACCGTTTCGTTGATATATTTATAGAGAGGATTAGAAAATTTCTGAAAAGTCTCTTTATCCGGAGACATAGCTGCTGTCCACATAATCCAGTCGGATTTTGTATACTCTTTGCGGGAATCTAAAGGAAGTCCATAAGGATTCTGTTTTGTCAAGTAATAGCTGATTTCTTTTCCGATTACATTATTAGGGAACAGATTCAGATTCCACAACTTATCCCAAACCATATTGTATTTTTGGCTCCAAGTGTTCTTACGGTCAAAAGCCAAACGGTAATGGTCGCCTTCATTTGCCATTCCTTCCCACTTCACCGCCATTTTCTTGGCTGTCGCTGCATATTTATCTGCCACATCATTCAAACCGAGCATACGAGCCATCTCGCTATATCCGGCTACGCCCATAATCGCTTTCACTGAAAGGTTGGCATTGTGCGCCCAATGCCCGGCAAAGTCATCCGTGCAAAGTTGGTTTTCCGGGTCCTGTCCATACTCTACTAAATAATTAGTCCATGTAGTTAAAATGTCCCAATATTTCTTAGCATAATCGGCATTACCTTCGATCTTCGAAATGGCTGCTGTTAGAATCACCATGTTACCACTTTCCTCAATTGGCATATCACCACCATAAACTTGTCCATTAGCTATTGGGTAAGTACCAAGGTCATGTGCAGCAAAAGGTTTATTCCAGCGACCACTTGCACTATATTCGAAAATACTGGTCATCATCGCTTTCTCCAAATCTGGATTATAAACGAGGAACAGAGGGGCGGACGGATAGGTCAGATCGACTGTATTGATACAGCCATTACTGTTATTCTCTTTAGAGAACCACATCAGATTACCTTCTTTATCAGTAAAGAGCTTGTGAGCAGAAATAACTTGACGATAGGCTGCAGAGCAGATTTCTGCATATTTTTTGCCACCTGCTTTTTCTGCATCACTATAAATAAGTTCGTCAAGTGCACGACAACGCTCCATGATGGATTGATAGTTATCTCTTAGTTTCTCGAAAGCATCAAAAATCGTCACTTTACCATCATGTTTCCAATATCCCATACGTTTTTCATACATATATTCAATAGAATAAATGTCATCATAACCGATCATCATAAAACCATCTTTACCATCTTTGGTGACAGTTCCAAAATTATGTACATAAGCCATTGCAGGAATATTTTCTTCTCTGCGAGTGATCCATTTAGCTTTACTTGAAGCTAAAGTTCCATTTTTAGCAAAAGATTCTTTCATTCCGCTATAGTCACCCAAGCTTACAGATTTTCCTGCTCCATTTACACTACCAAGATATACATATCCCCAATCCGCACAAATCAAATCACCTTTACGATCACAGATCGGTTGATTAATAGTACCAGCCTCTACATAACTAATACCATTTTTTGATAATGTGCGCGCAATAGTGGGTTGGGTTGTTTCATTCACAGCTAACTCCGGAGTAGTTTCTATATAAAATTGTACATCGTGCTCTTTTTTATCAAGAGGACGTACACGATAAGAGATGTAGTTAATCGGAGTTGAAAGCAAGTCCAAATCATCTATCAATTGAGGTGCTGTAAATACGACATCTAATTCGACTGGGCCACAAGTGAATGTATAGTAACTGGAAGTGGCTAATACATCTACCGACTTCTGTATGGCTTCATTATCAAATGTTACTGCATTTTTCTTTTCACGATATAAACCGAAATCCACGTAAGATCCTCCAGTTGTGTTATGACAATGTGCGGCAATCACATTTTTACCACTACGAAGTTTCTTCTTTGCTTCATCTGAAAGTTTTAGGTTTACATTATTCTTCCATACGAGATCCGTAGCCACCAGTCTTTCCCCATTTAAATATAATTCAAATACATCGTCGTGAGAATAAATGAGAAAAATATTCTCTGTTAAATCCAAATCATTAATTTCAAATGTACGTCGAATATAAATATCTGTATTATCTCCTTTCCATTCTGTACGAACCCGTGGCATATCACGGCTGCCGAAGGCAGCTTTACCTTTTTTCCAACTACTATCATCAAACTGGAATTCTTGCCATCCATTTGCGGGTTGGCTATTAGTATATGCCGCCTCCCAGCGTTCCACATTTGTCATGGGAGCAATAGGTATTAGAGCCACTTGATCTTTACCCAGAAAACGATACACTTTGCCATCTACACGTAAGGCTCCTACTAAAGGCTTTTTAGCTGTAGTCCAGTGTTCTGTACTTCCTTCCATCAATTTATCATAAGGAGACCAGATAGAGAAGTGAGGATCTGAAACAACGATAGGTACTGATGGAGTACGTAGCGCTACCTCTTTTACTGGTTTAAATAAGTTGCCGGTTTGAGCATTTGCAAATAAACCGACCGAAAAGACCATTACTGTTAGTAGTTTCTTCATAAATATTTTCTAATTAATCTACAATTTTAAGGTTACCCATCTACAATCTTGTTTACCAATAAAGAAAAACAAACCCTACGTTTTCTTTTATTCTTCTTTTTACCTTCTTACTATTACCTCGTAAATACAATCTTACCTTTCTATCGCTATACCTAAAGAATATATAAAATCAGTACTGTCGAACATTGATAAATGCTAAGGGGAAAAGTTAATATAGAATTGTGTGTTTCAGGCAGACCTGGGAGTCATACAAATCCAACTGTTTTTCTATAGCATTTTATTTGTAACGCTACAAAATAATGGAATTAATGCTAAATATTAGGAAAATCTGTGTTCAAGAAAGGACAAAATCTATTCTTTTTTCATGTTTTGAACGTTTTTAAAGTATAAAAAAGGTCTGTTACAGTATGATTTGAGTAGTTTTTTTCCTTTTTGAGCAATTTTTATCCACTTTTTTTTTAAGATAGCGCAATACATTTTGAGATTCTAGCTTTTAACGATGAGATATTGCTCATTTCAGATAGCTTTTGTAACTTTGCAATACGAATGCAATACAGATTTTACTATCGCCAAATATACTCCATATATTAAACCAAGGTACGTCACTCGAGAGGGGACTACTGTCCTTTATGTTCGATATAACTACAATCGAACTAAGCGTACGCTCATCTCTACTGGATACAGTATTAAACCAGAACACTGGGATTCTAAAAAGAGATGGATTAAGCGCGCTTGTCCAAACTATGATGAGATTGATGCCTGTCTGATTAGAATGACATCCAAGCTTGGAGAAATTCTTACATATGCAAAGATAAATGGAATAAGTCCAACCGTAGATTTTGTTTTACTTGAACTAAAAAAGAATAGAGAATATGAATTACGACCTAATCGGGTAGATATCTTTGATGCATTAGAAAGATATATTACAGAAAAAGCTCCAGTTGTTTCTGCAGATCAAATAAAAGACTACCGAACACTTCGCAAACATCTGGTCGCTTTCAAAGAACATTCATCGCAACCAATTACTTTCCATAACCTGAATCTTATATTTTACAATGAATTTATGGACTATTTATTTTATAAAGTTATAAAGCCCGATGGAAGTGTTGGTTTACTCACTAATTCTGCTGGAAAAATTGTACGTTTGTTAAAAGGGTTTGTTAATTATCAAATAGATAAAGGAGTTATTCCTCCAATTGACTTGAAGCATTTTAAGGTCGTAGAAGAAGAAACTGATGCTATTTATTTAAGTGAAAAGGAACTTTCAACAATACACGAGTTAGATTTGTCAGATGATAAGCAATTGGAAGAGATTAGAGATGTTTTTATTACTGGGTGTTTTACAGGACTACGATATAGTGATCTCTCAACATTAAGTCCTGAACATATTGATTTAGATAATGAGATTATAAATCTCAAACAGAGAAAAGTGCATAAAGCTGTCATAATCCCCATGATCGATTATGTGCCGGAAATACTCAAGAAGTACAACTATGATTTACCTAAAATTCCTAGATATATATTCAACGAAAGGGTTAAAGAATTAGGGCGAAGAGCAAAACTAAAACAGAAAATCGAAGTTGTTCGCAAAAAAGGAAAGGAACGGGAAAAGAGAGTCTATGAAAAATGGGAGATGATCTCTTCTCATACCTGTCGACGATCGTTTTGCACAAATATGTATTTATCCGGCTTTCCTGCTGGAGAGCTTATGCGCATATCCGGGCATAAGAGTCCATCTGCATTCATGAGATATATAAAGGTTGATAATCTACAGGCTGCAAAAAGACTAAAAGAACTTCGAGCTAAACTTGCCAAGTAAAGATTGAAATATTTTATCTTAGTTATTTCAAATTATGTTCTATTTTTCATGTATGCAGGAGAATTAAACTTTTATTGAGTTGCTAAATAGAAAAAAGAAAGTCACATTTACATCATATATATTCCTTTTATTGAATATATATAGCATAATTCTTTATAAACATGTACTTTTTCTTACTATCGAAAACGAGTTTTGATATAATGAAACAAGTCGTTGGTTTAAAAGAAACATCTCCTACCTTTAAAAGAAACCACTTATTGGTTTAAAATGAACTACGCTATGGCTTCCTGAATAGGTTTCTAACATCTACTTTGCTTGTTTTCTTAAGCTATTATACGATAGCATTTCTCTGCAAAATAGTATAAAAAGATAGATAATTTATTCTGGAAAGCCTCATTTACGTCGAATTCATTCAATAAGAGCCATTATTCAATCTATTTGATGTTTTACATCTCAAAATGTTTCCAGTTTTTATATCATAAAAGAAATTACATAGATAAATGGGAAGAGAAAGAGAAAAAATATTCATTTTTTCAGATTAGTCCATTTCTCATCTCAGACTACCACTATATTCATCCATTAGCTTTTTTATTTATTAAAAGTCTACTCATAAGTTAGAATTTTGTACTTCGTTTGATGACCATAACAACACAAAGACAACACAAAATGACGATAATCAATTGTAGCACAATCAGTTATTCACCATCGGCTTAGTTTGGACAGGACCCAGGCAATCAACTTTGTACAGATGATTTTGCAGGTCATTGGGCTCACAATGCCAATCTTTCAGTGAAAGCGATTATGGGTGTAGCCGGATACAGCGAGATAGCTCGTATGCTTGGAATGAATGATGTGGCTGATAAATATGCAACGATAGCTAAGAAAATGGCGGTGAAATGGGAAGAAATGGCAAATGAGGGTGATCATTACCGTTTGGCCTTTGACCGTAAGAATACCTGGAGCCAGAAATATAATATAGTGTGGGATAAGATGTGGAGTCTAAATTTATTCCCAAATAATGTAATAAAGAAGGAGATTGATTATTATTTAACAAAGCAGCATCCTTACGGACTGCCTTTGGATTCCCGTAGAGAATACACTAAATCCGACTGGATTATGTGGACAGCGGCTATGTCACCCAATCAATACACATTCGAAAAATTCGTATCCCCCCTTTATAAATATATCAATGAAACAAATTCTCGAGTACCTATTAGTGATTGGCATGATACAAACAGTGGTGACTGGATAGGATTTCGTGCACGTTCAGTGATTGGGGGATATTGGATGCAAGTATTGATGAATAAATCTTATGAAGTGTTTGAGTTAAAGAATTTCTATTATTAATTAAAATGAAAAACATGAAAAGTAGAATGAAAAAAGTATTGAATGAATGGCAGTGGATGATACTGGCATTACTTGCAATTTGTAATTACAGTTGCAAGAATGAGAACAATGTAAAAGTAGGTGTTTTTGATCCTTCAAGCCCTATGACAATTTCTGATTTTACTCCACATGAAGGTGGAGCATATCAAAAACTTTTAATCTATGGGGAAAATTTTGGAACTGACGCTTCTAAAGTAAAAGTGACTATTGGTGGAAAAAACGCAATTGTTATTAATGTGAAACACACTCATATTTATTGTTTTGTTCCTTCTGGAGCCTTTAATGGAGAAATAGAAGTAACCGTAGGTGAAGGAGAAAATAGTATAACAGCTGTTGCTGATAGAAAATTTGAATATCAGAAAAAGATGGTAGTAGGAACACTTTGTGGTTATCGCAATAATCGTGATGATCAAGGATGGAAAGATGGACCATTTGATGGTCCCGATGGTATCAGATGTTGCGGTTTTGCTAATAGCGGTCGTATGGCATTCGATCCGCTAAATAAAAATCATATATATATATGTTATGATGGTCATAAGGCCATACAATTGATTGACTTGGAGAAACGTGAACTTTCTTCACCTTTGAATATTAATACCGTGCCTACTAACCGCTTGCGTAGTATAACCTTCAACAAAAAAATAGATGGATATGCTGATGAGGCACAATATATGATCATATCAGTTGACTATGATGGTCGGGGAGATGAAAGTGCCAGTGTTTATATCATCAAACGTAATGCAGATGGAACATTCAATGATAATTCTGATATTCAATTGCTAGCTTCTTATAAACAATGTAATGGTGCCTCTATTCATCCTATTAACGGGGAACTCTATTTTAACAGTTATGAAAAGGGACAGGTATTTCGTTTGGACTTAGCTGAATATTTCAAAACAATCAGAAATAATCAGGATTGGGATCCAGTCGTAAAAAAACATCCGGATATCTTCAAACAACTATTTACTATTGCTGACCCTAGTTGGGAGTTTCAGATTTTTATTCATCCTACAGGCAAATACGCTTATTTTGGAGTCATTAATAACCATTACTTTATGCGCTCTGATTACGATGAGGAGAAAAAAACATTCATTACTCCATATAATTTTGTGGGAGGTTATAAACAAAGTGGTTATAAAGATGATGTAGGAACGGTGGCGCGCATGAATCAACCTAGCCAAGGTGTGTTTGTCAAAAATGACGAGTATATAGGTGAAAATGATGAGTATGATTTTTATTTTGTAGATAAGCTCAATTTCTGTGTCCGAAAAGTAACTCCGGAAGGTATCGTTTCTACATATGCAGGACGAGGAATATCTACAACTTTGGCTGATGGCAACCAATGGGGAACGGATGATGGTGATTTGCGCGAAACAGCACGTTTTCGCGATGTTACCGGGCTTGTTTATGATGATGAGAAAGAGATTTTCTACATTCATGATCAAATAGGACGTACCATTCGTACCATTTCAATGGAGAAAGCTGTAGCTATCGGTGACAAGACAGTGGATGACGAATATAAATAAAAGAAACTAACAAATAAACATACTATTGGAATATGAAAAAAATATTAGCTATTTTCTTATTGGTCGCAGTAGTTCCATTGACAATATTAGCACAGCAAAAAATTACTGTAGGAGGAATAGTCACCGACACACAAGGGGAGCCAATGATTGGCGTAAACATTACTGTAAAAGATGTAGCCGGTTTGGGTACTATTACAGATATTAACGGTCAATTCATCATTAAAGTAGAACCCTATCATCGTCTGCTATTCTCATATATTGGATACGATAATGTAGAAGTGCTTGTGAAGGAACAGCGTACTGTTAACGTAACAATGAAGGAGTCAGAAGCGAGCAAATTGGACGAAGTTGTCGTTACTGGTATGGGGACTCAAAAAAAGCTTACCGTAACGGGAGCTGTAACGAACGTAGATGTAGGTGAGCTGAAACGTTTTCCAACTTCTAATATCTCTAATGCATTAGCAGGTAATGTACCGGGTATTATTGCCCAACAAACTTCCGGACAACCGGGGAAAAATACATCAGAATTCTGGATACGAGGTATTTCGACTTTCGGAGCTAGCTCGAGTGCTTATATTTTGGTAGATGGATTTGAACGCAGTAGCTTGGATGAAATCAATATTGAAGACATCGAGTCGTTTACAGTATTGAAAGATGCTTCCGCCACTGCCATTTATGGCTCTAAAGGAGCTAACGGTGTGGTACTGATTACAACCAAGCGCGGTAAAGCCGGAAAGATAAATATTGATGCTAAAGTGGAAACCTCTTACAATACTCGTACTATTACACCAAAGTTTGTAGACGGCCTTACATATGCAGGATTGATGAACGAAGCGTTGGTGACCCGTAATAAGGGAGTGGCCTATCAACCTGAAGAACTGGAACTATTTCGTACTCAAATGGATCCGGATTTTTATCCGAATGTAGATTGGTTAGACTTGATTTTGAAAAATGGTGCATGGAGTTATCGTGCCAATCTGAATATGCACGGCGGTGGTAATACTGCCCGTTACTATGTGTCTGCAAGTTATACAGAAGACCAAGGTATGTATAAAACTGATGAAACATTACGGAAAGATTACAATACAAATGCCAACTATAAGCGCTGGAACTATCGTATGAATGTGGATATTGATATAACAAAGAGTACTATTCTGAAGTTAGGTGTAGCTGGCTCGCTTGCTAAGCGCAATAGTCCGGGATTAGGGGACGATACTTTGTGGGGAATGCTTTTCGGATATAACTCTATTGCTTCACCTGTGTATTACTCCAATGGATATACACCTATTTCTCATAGGGATAATGTGAATAAGCTCAATCCATGGGTAGCCTCCACACAGACTGGATATAATGAAAATTGGGATAACAATCTACAAACTAACGTAACCTTGGAACAGAAATTGGATTTTATCACTAAAGGTTTGAAGTTTATCGGACGCTTTGGATACGATACAGATAACAGTAACTGGATAAACCGCCATCGTCAACCGGATTTATATAAAGCAAATGGACGTGATCAGACAACTGGTGAAATTATCTTTGATAAAATGTTTTCTGCATATGATATGCAACAATCAAGTGGCAGCTCTGGTAAACGTCGAGAATTCCTTGACTTGTTATTAAGTTGGGACCGTAGTGTAGACAATCACCATGGAGGAGTTACTTTCCGTTATACACAGGATAGTGAGAAACGCACCGTAGATATTGGTTCGGATATCAAAAATGGTGTGTCAAAACGTAACCAAGGATTGGCGGGACGTTTCACTTATAACTGGAATTACCGCTATTTTGCCGATTTCAATTTCGGTTACACCGGCTCGGAGAACTTTGCTCCAGGACATCAATTCGGTTTCTTTCCTGCTTTTTCTCTAGCTTGGAATATAGCCGAAGAACCATTCGTTAAACAACACCTAAAATGGATGAATATGTTTAAAATACGCTACTCACATGGCAAAGTAGGAAATGATAACCTTGGAAACGAAAACCGTTTTCCATATTTATATACCATAGCAACAACTGGATATAATGACAAAGGGGATCCTAATTATGTATATAATTGGGGATTTGGTGATTATAAAAAGCAATTCATTGGTGCTCATTATACACAAATGGCTTCAACCGGCGTAACTTGGGAAATTGCAACAAAAGATGACTTGGGAATAGACTTTTCTCTCTTTAATGACAAACTTACTGCAACGGTAGATTACTTCTATGAAAAACGTACAGGAATTTTTATGCCTCGTGAATTTCTACCAGAAATTGCCGGTTTAGAAAGCAAACCGAAAGCAAATGTAGGTGCGGTAAAATCTCGTGGATTCGACGGTAACTTTACCTACCATCAGAAGCTTGGTAAAGTGGATATGACTGTTCGTGGCAACATCACATACAGTAAAAATGAGGTGCTGGAAAAAGATGAAGAAAATCAAGTTTATTCTTATTTATATGAAAGAGGCTACCGTGTAAACCAGTGTAAAGGATTGATCTCTGAAGGATTGTTTGCCAATTATGATGATATCCGTAACAGTCCTAAACAAAGTTGGGGGACAGTACAACCTGGTGATATAAAGTATAAAGATGTCAATGGCGATGGGATTGTTAACGATCAAGACAAAGTGGCTATTGGTGCTACAACCAAACCGAACTTAATATATGGCATAGGGGCTTCTTTTGCATGGGAAGGTTTTGATATCAATATTCATTTTCAAGGAGCTGGAAAATCTACTTTCCCCATTTATGGTAAGTGTGTCTATGCGTTTAGTGAAAGTGATTGGGGGAATATCTTCAAGGATATGATAAATGACCGTTGGGTGGATGCAGAAACTGCTGTCAAGCTAGGTATTCCTGCTAATGAAAATCCGAATGCATCTTATCCTCGTCTGAGTTATGGAGGAAACAGTAACAACCAGCAAACATCCACTTTCTGGATGCGTGATGGACGGTATATTCGTTTAAAGAACTTGGATATCGGTTATACATTGCCAAAGAATTTCGTAAACAAACTGCATTTTAATAATATTCGTGTTTACATCACAGGATCAAACCTGATTACATGGTCAAAATTTAAGACTTGGGATCCAGAATCAGCCAATCCACGTGGCGAAGACTATCCATTAACAAAATCGATTACTGTGGGAATAACTGTCAACCTATAAAATACAATTAGAAATTATGGTAAAGAAAATTTTTATATTACTATTAGCTATAGTGGGAATAGGATTTATGCTCTCCTGTTCAGATTACCTAAATTCAGAGAAATATTTCAAAGATCGTCTAACCTTGGAAAAAACATTCGAAAGCAAGGATCATGTGGAAGAGTGGTTAGCTTATACTTATTCATTTCTAAAAGGAGAAAACGAAGAGGTTACGACTAAAAACCCCGGAACTAATCCTTTCTGTTTCGCTGACGATATGTATTTTGGTGATCGTGATAAAACAATTGATGCTACCAAAAATGAATTGTCGTATAATATGTTCAAATTGGGAGAATATGATGAAAACTCATATAATACTGGTGCTTGGGGAGCATGTTACAAAGGAATTTATCAAGCATCCGTCATGATTCATAATGTAGACAAATGTAAAGAAATGGAAGACTGGGAGATTCAAGACTACAAGGGACAAGCTCGTTTTGCACGTGCCTACTATTATTGGTTGTTGTTACGGCGTTATGGTCCTGTGCCTGTTATGCCGGATGAAGGGGTAGACTACACTGAAAGTTACGAACAAATTGCTACGCCACGCAACTCATATGAAGAAGTGGCCCAATATATTAGTAACGAAATGGTACTGGCTGCCAAAGAATTGCAATACGACCGACGTACAGATAATTATGCTGTTACTCGTCCCACTAGGGGGGCTGCACTAGCGACACGTGCCTATGCACTGATTTTTGCTGCTAGTCCATTTGCTAATGGTAATAACGATGAATACGCGCAGGCATTAGTAGACGATCAAGGTAATCGTCTACTCTCTCAGGAATATACTGAAGAGAAATGGGCGAAGGCCGCTGCTGCATGTCGGGATGTTCTTGATTTAAATGTTTACGACTTGGTTCATGTGAACAAATCCACTTCGGATAATGGGCCTTCCGAACGTCCGACTGTTAAAATACCGGATGATGGGGAATTTTCCACTAAAGAGTGGCCCAACGGTTGGGCTAATATTGATCCGCTTAGATCTTATCGTAACATATTCGACGGGACGTTATTGCCTGCTAATAATCAAGAACTCATCTTTACACGTGGTGCGACAGATATTAATATGATGGTGCTTCACCAAATGCCAAAAGATGATGGTGGGTGGAACTCACATGGTATGACGCAGAAAATGCTTGATGCTTATTATATGAACGATGGAACCGACTGCCCGGGTATGAATAGTATGTATATGGGAGTTACCGGTTATGAAGACCGTGTAGATAGCCGTGAACGCAGGACTGGATTTACCGGATTACAAGATCTTAAAAATGGTAAGTACACAGAACTCGGATGGAAATATGATCCTAATAAGGGTGACAATGAGCAGGCTTCAACAGGCATGAATGTTTCTTTACAGTATGTAGAGCGGGAGCCAAGATTCTATGCCTCTGTGGCATACAACGGCTGTACATGGCATTACTTGAGCCAGACTGAAAGCAAACCCGCTGATTGTAATCAACAGGTCTGGTACTATTTTAGAAGTTCTGACGGTTATCGAAATGATGGTTTCTATTTGCGTACAGGTATAGGAATCAAGAAGTTTGTTCACCCAAATGATTATCCGGGTAATTATGTCGCAAAAGCAGAAACTGCTATCCGTTATGCTGATATTTTATTGCTTTATGCAGAAGCACTGAATGAGTTAACTGGAATTTATGATATTTCTTCTTGGAATGGAGCGATAACCTATACTATCAGTCGTGACAAGTCACAAATGGAACGGGGTATTCATCCGGTTCGTATTCGTGCCGGCCTACCAGACTATAGTGACGATGTATATGCTAATGCTGATAAGATGCGTAAAGCGTTGAAACGTGAACGTATGATCGAATTAATGGGAGAAGGGAAACGCTATTTCGATCTTCGCCGCTGGAAAGACGCACCTACGGAAGAGGCTGTGCAAATATATGGATGTAATGTTTTTGTGGCTGAAGACAAAAGAGAAGAATTCCATTCTGCTATCCCTGTATACAATCTTCCATCTACATTCTCTGAGAAATTGTGGCTTTGGCCAATCAAACACAGTGAGTTGAAACGCAATTCTCGTTTGACACAGAACCCTGGATGGACCATGTATGATTAATTATAAAAGTAGAGACAGATATATGAAAAAGATATATACTTTAGCAGTTTTAGCTGCAATTATCGTGTTAGGAACTTCCTGTAACTCAGAATGGGAAAAGGAACAGTATCAACATTACATCTCTTTTAGCTCTCCTTTAGACAGCAAAGGAGTCACGAATATTTATGTGCCTTATAGTCGCCATGATATAGAAGGTAATTATGCAGAAGGTGGCGAAGGAAGGTCCAGTTATCGCTTGCCAGTACTTGTCAGTGGTTCTACTGATAATACTCAAGATATTACCATACATATATCACATGACTCGGATACGTTGAACACTTTGAATAAGGCTCGTTTTGCAACTCGTACAGATTTATTCTATAAAGATATGGGAAATGAAAGGTTAACGTTTGTTTCCTATCCGGAAAACATGCTGATAGGGGCAGGACAAAATATTGGTTTGTTAGACCTCAAGTTTGATTTTCGGGGAATTGACATGTCTGAAAAATGGGTACTTCCATTACAAATAGTAGACAATCCGTCTTACGGTTATCAAGCACATCCACGTAAAAATTACGCTAAAGCAATATTGAGAATTTTTCCGTTCAATGACTATTCAGGTGATTACTCCGGAACAGGACTAACTAACAAAGTTGTGATGGGCGAAAATACAGATGGCACAATAAATGAAACAGCTGAATCTATTACGAAAGCTTCAGTAAGAGGATATGTAATAGACGAACAGTCGATGTTCATTTATGCCGGAATTGTAGATGAAGATTATACAGACCGCAAAAAATATAAGATTAAATTCAAATTTAAGGGCGACAAGAACGGGTCAGTCAGCATATCGTGCGATAATGCGGAAGAGATTGGATTCAAAGTGAATGAAAAAATTATGCCTTCATTCCGTATTTCATCATCCATGGATGAAGCAAAACCTTACTTGGAACATCGTTATGTAATTATCAATAACATAGATTACTTCTTCAATTATATTCCAGTAGAAGGCACTATCATTCGCTATCATGTAAAAGGTACATTGACTTTGTCACGCGATATCAATACCCAAGTACCAGATGAAGATCAGGCTATTGAATGGTAATTTGTAAGTATCCGCTTTATTCCCTTAAAGAGATTAGTGATTAATAGTTAGTAGGCTGCACAATATGAAGTGCAGCCTACTCGGTAAATGGCTTACATATCTTCCAGCCCTAAAACTCGTGTCTCAATATCATATTTTGCCATCTCTTTGTGTCTTAGATGCTCCACTTTTTCCATGAAGGCCGAATGGACATAATTGTTCTCCGGCATTCGTTTCACCTCAGCTACAAGTGCTTTCTTACCACTTGATTTGAGAGCAACAATATCAATTTCAAAAGAATTTAATCGTTCCTTGTTTGCAGAACTTTTAGTTTCCCACCAGGAGCCAATTTCTTTAAACCCTCCTTCCTCTGCTAATTTCTGTTTAAAATATTTCTCCAATACTCTACCTGAATAGGTCTGATAATCAGCTTTTGCTAGTTGACGAAGGTCTTCAAAGTTCTGTAGCTCAATATAGGAACGGTTCCGTTCAATGTATTTAAACCAGAAATTTAGAAAGTTATCACCAATAATATATCGTACATTCTTCTTTGTACCGGGTTTCGCAAAAATAGGCCGCTCACGAGTTATCAAATTATACACATTTTCTAATTTACTTAAATGGCCTCCAATAGATATACCACCTAATGCCGATTCTATTTCTCCTTGTGTATAATGTCCATTTGCTATTTCTAATAGGATAGAAAAGTAAATACCGTAATTTTTTCCAAATTCAGTAATCAACAAATTACGTCCTTCATCTATAAACAGGGAATTCTCTGAAAAAACGAAGTCATATATCCGGTCAACAGAAAGCGCTTGATTGTCACAGAATAACTCTACATATTTAGGGATTCCTCCGCTCAATGTATACAAAGCTAACAGGTCATCATTGGTATACCCGGGTGCAAAATCCTCCATAATTTGTTTTAGCACTTTGGTATTGAAGGGCCGAAGACATAAAATGTTGTCAGCACGTCCGAATAATGGTTCTCCATGATCTGTGAATATCTTTTGCATCAATGAATATACAGAGCCGCTAATTACAAGATTTATTTTAGTTTCTTGCCGATATTCATCCCAAAGATTTTGCATATCACTAAAAACATCGGGTCTGATATTATAAAACTCCTGAAATTCATCAATGACAATATTAAAAGAGCGTGTTTTTCCTATTTCGAAAAGATATTGTATCAAATTAGTAAAGTTGGATATGCCATCCGGAATAAAAATAGATAATGTCTCACGTACTATTTTTATAAAATCTGCTACTAATATACTCTCTGCCTTTCTTCCAATGAAAAAATAGACAGTAGGTGTTCCCTTCAGAGCCTGTTTTATAAGACTGGTTTTTCCAATACGCCTACGGCCTGTAACCACAATCATTCTGGAGTTTTGACCAAATGCAAGCTCTTGTACACGCTTTAATTCTGCAATTTCTTTCTCTCTATTATAAAACTTCATAATCAATAAGTTTTTCTCAACGGTCGTTGAATCAACCGCCGTTGCAAAAATATGAAATAAATTAAGAACAGGCAATTTTACAATACTTATTATTGATGTTTTCGCCATTTTTAGAGCTCATCCGAAAGAAAATGGAATAATAAAAAAATGAAAATAAGTGACTTTATTGAGAGAAAAATTACTTTGATTTTACTCAAAAAAGGTGTAAAGCACAATACAGAAACAATACATAAATCTATAATACCTAGATTATCAAATAGATATAATAAGATTTGTTAGTTTGGACAGGACCCGGAAAACCAACTTTGCACGGATGACTTCGCCGGGCATTGGGCGCACAATGCCAACCTTTCAGTGAAAGCGATTATGGGCGTAGCCGGATATAGCGAGATGGCTCGTATGCTCGGTTTGAATGATGTGGCAGATAAGTATGCAGCGACAGCCAAGAAAATGGCGGTGAAGTGGGAGGAAATGGCAAATGAAGGCGACCATTACCGTTTGGCTTTTGACCGTAAGAACACTTGGAGCCAAAAATACAATATGGTTTGGGATAAGTTGTGGAATCTGAATCTGTTTCCTAATAATGTAATCGGAAAAGAAATCAGCTATTACTTGACAAAACAGAATCCTTATGGACTTCCTCTAGATTCCCGCAAAGAGTATACAAAATCCGACTGGATTATGTGGACAGCAGCTATGTCTCCGGATAAAGAAACTTTTCAGAAATTTGCTAATCCTCTCTATAAATATATCAACGAAACGGTATCTCGTGTGCCTATCAGTGACTGGCATCATACAGACAGCGGCAGATGGGTCGGCTTCAGAGCACGTTCAGTAATCGGAGGATACTGGATGAAGGTATTAATGGACAAAGTTCAGAATAATCAATAATTTAAATCTAGTGTATTATGAAATGTAAAACTATGAAACATGGGAGCATAGGGCTACAGTGCATGATGTTGGGATTCATCTTTGCAGTCTGTCTTGGTAGCTGTAAAGATAGTAAAGATGAGACATCAGCGCCTTACGATCCGAATCAGCCGGTAGAGGTGACAGATTTTACGCCTAAATCGGGAGGTGGAAAAAAGAAAATGATTATCTATGGAAGTAATTTTGGAACAGACCGTTCTATCATTTCTGTAAAGGTAGGTGGAAAAGATGCGATTGTTGTCAGTGCCAAAGGTACCAGTATTTACTGTTCTACACCGGAAAGCTGTTTTGAAGGGACTGTCGAAGTGAAAGTTGGTGAGCAAACGGTGATATTGCCTGAAAAATACCAGTATGAACCGCAAATGGTAGTAACGGACTTATGTGGTGATGTGGACGAATTGGGTAATGGAGATGTCGTAGAGACTGGGCCGTTCGATAATTGTGGAAAAATAGAGTATCCTTTCTGGTTCTCTTTCGATCCCCAACATCCTAACATTCTTTATTTGTCTCAAAATAATCAAAGTAGACCTTTAAGAGTGTTGGATTTGGAAAAGAAAATGATCTATTCCAAAAAATTGGATAATATTGATCGTACAACGACCATTACATGGACGAATGATGGAGATATGGTATTGGCTACCCCACAAAATAATGGTGCTACGAATAGAAATAATATTATTTTAGAGCGTGGCAGCAGTGCCGATGGGCAGGATTTCAAAGAGTCCAGTTGGGTGCCTTTGACGCATGGCAATGCTTGTAATGGATCTATGATTCTTCCACAAACGGGAGAGCTTTATTTCAATCATCGTGCAACGGGCAATGTATACAGATATAATTTTATAGAGAACGGCTATAATAACAATCCGAATGTTCCTAACGGAGCCGGATTGCCTGACCTTCTGGCATTTAGTGTGCCTAATCAGACGGTTGACTTCAGTATGGTCCCTCATCCAACGGGGAAATACATTTATATCATCATGCATGAGTCACATTATATCCTTCGTTCCAATTATGATGAAGAAACCAAAAAACTGGTGACTCCGTACATCGTATGCGGACAATCCGGTGGGGCTGATTATAAAGATCTTGTAGGTATCAATGCGCGTATCAATAAACCTGGTCAAGGTGTTTTCGTACTCAATGAGGAATATAAGGCTGCTAATAAAAGTGATTGGTATGACTTTTATTTTACGGATACAGAAAATCATTGTATCCGAGTGTTGACTCCGGATGGAATAGTTTCGACGTTTGCCGGACGTGGTTCTGCCTCTTCAACTAGTTATAAATGGGGTAAGCAAAACGGAGAGATACGCGAGAGAGCTCGTTTTAATAAACCGATAGCTTTGGCCTACGATGAGGCGACGAAGACTTTCTATGTTGGCGATTCGGGAAATTATAAGATTCGGAAGATTGCCAAAGAGCAGGCTCCGGACGATTTAGTCGGAGCAGAACCTAGTGACAGTGAGAATCAAGAAAATCAATAAAAAGAAGAACACATGAGAGTAAAAGAATTTATTACGATTTGCCTGTTACTGGTCTCTGTTTCCCTTTTTGCTCAGGAGAAGACATTTGAGGTGACAGGAGTCGTGACAGATACAAATAAAGAGCCGTTGGTCGGCGTCAATGTGACAGTGAAGGATAAGCCGGGCTTGGGAGCGATAACAGATATCAACGGACGTTACAAAATTAAGATTGAGGAATTTTCCCGTTTGGTATTCTCGTATATCGGTTTCGATACGCAAGAGGTATTGGTGAAACGTCAGAATTTGGTCAATGTATCGATGAAAGAATCGGATGCCAGGGAAATTGATGAAGTGGTTATCACGGGAACCGGTGCACAGAAAAAGTTGACCGTGACCGGTGCCGTGACGAACGTAGATGTCGAGGTTTTAAAATCTAATCCTTCAGCCAACCTCTCCAATGCGTTGGCGGGAAACGTGCCGGGTGTGCTTGCCATGCAGACTTCCGGACAGCCGGGTGTGAACACCTCTGAATTCTGGATTCGTGGTATATCTACTTTTGGTGCCAATAGCGCTGCATTGGTGTTGGTTGATGGCTTTGAACGTGATCTGGATGAAATCAATATTGAAGATATTGAATCTTTTACTGTATTGAAAGATGCTTCTACTACAGCGATTTATGGTCCTCGTGGTGCAAATGGAGTAGTGCTGATTACAACCAAACATGGTAAGGAGGGCAAGATTAAGATTAATGCTAAGGTGGAGACCTCTTATAATGCGCGTACCATTACGCCGGAATTTGCGGATGGTTATACTTATGCCATGTTGATGAATGAAGCGCGAATTACTCGTAATCAGGAGAGAATGTATCAAGATGATGAAATGGAGATTCTGCGGTTGGGACTTGATCAGGATTTGTATCCGAATGTAGACTGGATGGACGTGCTGTTGAAAGATGGAGCGATGACTTATCGTGCCAATTTGAATATGAGTGGTGGCGGCAGTACGGCACGTTACTTCGTGTCTCTTAGCTACGTCAATGAAGAAGGTATGTATAAAACAGACGAGGCCATGCGCAAGGATTACAACACCAATCCTAGTAGCCAGCGTTGGAACTATCGTTTGAATACAGATATTGACATTACGAAGAGTACTCTTGTCAAAGTAGGGGTGTCCGGTTCATTGAAGAAACGGAATGCACCGGGACAGGGTTCTAACGTATGGACTTCTTTAATGGGACAGAGCCCGATCAGTATTCCCGTCATGTACTCTAACGGTTACATTCCTTCACACGGAACGGACGATAATCGTAATAATCCTTGGGTACTTGCTACACAGAGTGGTTATAAGGAAATCTGGAACAATAAGATTCAGACCAATATCTCTTTGGAGCAAAAGTTGGATTTTATCACCAAAGGTTTGCGCTTTGAGGGACGTTTCGGATTCGATACAAACAATCAGAGTGAAATCGATCGGATAAGAATGCCGGAAACTTGGCGCGCTCAAAGAGACCGTGATGATGAGGGGAATGTGGTTTACAAGCAACAGAACGCAGAAAAACCGATGGCACAAACCAGTTCTTCTACTGGTGAGCGGCGCGAATTCTTGGAAGCATTCTTACAATATAGTCGTGCGTTCAAAGCGCATCATGTGGGTGGAACATTGAAATATAGTCAGGATGCTTATCGGACCACGGTTGGTATAGGAACGGATGTGAAAAATGGGGTTGCTCAACGTCACATGGGATTGGCAGGTCGTGCCAGCTATAACTGGAACTATCGTTACTTTGCCGATTTCAATTTTGGTTATAATGGTTCGGAAAATTTTGCGGATGGACACCGTTTCGGCTTTTTCCCGGCTTTTTCTTTGGCTTGGAATATAGCGGAAGAGAAGTTTGTCAAGAAACATCTGAAATGGATGAATATGTTCAAGTTGCGTTATTCTTATGGTAAAGTGGGTAACGACAAGATGAATGAACGTTTCCCCTATTTATACACGATTAATGATAATGGAAGTGGCTGGACTTGGAGTGATTACAATTCTTCGGACAATGTTTATACAGGAATGTGGTATACACAACTGGCATCCAATAATGTTACTTGGGAAATTGCAACCAAGCACGATGCAGGTGTGGATCTCTCCTTATTCAACGACAAGTTTACGGCTACTGTAGATTATTTCCATGAACGGCGTGACGGTATCTATATGGAACGTAAATATCTGCCGGGCATTGTGGGGGTGAATAGTAACCCGAAAGCGAATGTGGGAAGTGTGCTTTCGAAAGGTTTTGACGGGAACTTTGCTTATAAGCAGAAGTTGGGAAAAGTCAATCTGACTGTCCGCGGTAATTTCACTTACAGTAAAAATGAGATTCTGGAGAAAGATGAAATGAATGCGGTTTACCCTTATCAAAAAGAGGCCGGTTATCGGGTGAATCAGGCGAAGGGATTGATCGCTTTGGGGTTGTTTAAGGACTACGATGATATACGCAATAGTCCGCAGCAAACCAACTGGGGAAAGGTTCAACCGGGTGACATCAAATATAAGGATGTTAACGGAGACGGAATTATCAATGCGAGTGATGAGGTGGCTATCGGTGCCACAACGAAGCCCAATTTAATTTATGGGTTTGGTATCTCTGCGCAGTGGAAAGGGTTCGATTTCAATGCACATTTCCAGGGGGCAGGCAAATCTTCGTTCTTCATTAACGGGCCTACCGTATATGCCTTTAGTGGTAGCCAGTGGGGAAATGTCCTGACAAATCTGGTGAAAGACCGCTATGTCGATGCGGAGACAGCTGCCACATTGGGTATCTCTGCCAATGAGAATCCGAACGCTTCATATCCGCGTCTTAGTTATGGAGGAAACGACAATAACTATAGGGCCTCTACCTTCTGGCTAAGAGACGGTTCTTATTTGCGCTTGAAAACATTGGAAGTGGGCTATACCTTACCGAAATCGATCGTAAACAAGATGCGGTTTAATAAGATACGTGTATTTTTCATTGGTACCAACCTCCTGACGTTTGCCAAATTTAAAGAATGGGATCCAGAAATGGGAAGTACTAACGGAGAGAAGTATCCGCTTGCCAAAACATTTACTTTGGGGTTGACTGTGAATATCTAATTTAATGCATGAAAAATGAGAAAGATATATAAACTGTATATTGGTATTATGCTGAGCGTGATTGCCGTTGCTTGTTCGGATAAACTCGACTCAGATAAATATTTCAAAGACCGTCGGTCTTTGGAGGATGTGTTTACTGACAAGGAAAACACGGAAGAATGGTTGGCAAATGCCTATTCCTATTTGGGAGGATACAATCTGGAAGTATCTATGATGCTGAATACAATCACTAATTTTGCCGATGACATTTATTTCGGAGGCAATAGTCTCGCAGGGTATAAGACTTTTAAGACCGGTACTTACGATGAGAGTTACCGGCACTCATGGGATGATAGTTATAAAGGTATCCGCCAAGCCTCTATCTTCATTCAGAATATTGACATGAACACGAAGTTTACGGAAGAGGAGAGAGCGGATCTGAAAGCGCAGGCGCGCTTTGTCCGTGCTTACTATTACTGGTTGTTGTTACGCAAATACGGTCCTGTACCCTTGCTGCCCGATGAGGGATTGGATTATACTGCCACTTATGATGATCTAGCCATTCAACGCAGTTCGTATGATAAGTGTGTGGAATACATTGAATCGGAGATGCTTCTGGCTGCCAAAGATCTGCCCTTGACCCGTGCCATTAACCAGGTGGCACGTCCTACGCGCGGAGCGGCATTGGCTGCTCGTGCCAGAGCATTATTGTATTCGGCTAGTCCCATCAATAATCCCCGCCCGGGAGATGCGGACAAGTTCTCGGATATGGTAGATTACGACGGAAATTGTTTGATGTCGCAGGAATACAATGAATATAAGTGGGCCAAAGCAGCTGCTGCGGCCAGAGATGTGATGGAACTTCCCGGAGAAAATAGCGGACATCGCTATGAACTCTATCATAAAAAGGCGACTAACATTGCCGAACCCGGATATCCAGCTACCATTGCCCCTTACCAGGACGATGACTTCTCAACGAAGACATGGGACGAAGGTGGTTATAGTGATATAGACCCTTATGAATCTTATCGGGCAGTTTTTAATGGTGCATTAGCGATGTATCAAAATCCGGAGTTGATTTTCAGTCGCGGACGTAACCAGGGAGGTAACAGCCTGGTTGAAATGGTGAAGCTTCAAATGCCGAGAACTTTAGGGAACGGAAGTAATGCTTACGGTATGACATTAAAGATGTGTGACGCTTACTATATGTATGACGGTTCAGAGTTTGATCGCCAAACCTTTTTGGACACTTGTCGGGTTGGAAACCGTTTTGTGACTGAAAAGGAAGGACAAGCAGGAACATATCCTCATTTAAAGAAAGGAGTGTGGAAAGAATATGCATGGCGTGAACCTCGTTTCTATGCTTCCGTTTCTTTCAATGGTTGCGTGTGGTCTTTACTGAAAAATGCAGAGACAACAGACTATAAGAATGACGTTGAGAAGCAGGTCAACTATTATTACGGCATCAATTCTGACGGTTTCTCCGGTACAGGTGTTTATTTGCGGTCCGGCATCGGTATCATGAAGTATGTACATCCGGATGATACGAATCGGAAAGAAATCAAAGCGAAAGCGGAGCCAGCCATTCGTTTTGCCGAAATTCTGTTAATCTATGCCGAAGCTTTGAATGAATTGGAAGACGGATCTTCATACAACATTCCATCGTGGGACGGTTCTACTAGTTATACTGTCAAACGTGATATTGATGAAATGAAAAAGGGCATCAGAGATGTGCGTCGTCGCGCAGGTGTTCCCGATTATACCATGACAGAATATCAGGATCGGGATGTGTTCCGTACGAAACTGAAACATGAACGTCAGATTGAGTTCATGGCAGAAGGACAGCGTTATTTCGATTTGCGCAGATGGAAAGATGCAGAAGTGGAAGAATCCAAGAAAAATTACGGATGTAACTTTTATATGTCGGATACAGAGGAGCAGAGAGAACAATTCTACACTCCGATTGAAATTGCGGATTTGCCCACTGCCTTCTCACGCAAGCTCTATTTCTGGCCGATCAGCCACGATGAGTTGAAACGCAATAAACGGTTGACACAGAATCCGGGATGGACATACAATGATTAATCTCCTAATAAGAATATGATATGAAGAATATATATATTTATTTAAGTTTATTGGCTGTCATCGTCTTGGGAACCGCTTGTAATAATGAGTGGGAAGATGAGCAGTATGAACAATACGTCTCTTTCAAAGCGCCTATCGCTTCCGGAGGCGATGGTGTTACTACTATCTACGTCAGATATAAGGAGGATGGGAAAGTGACTTATCAATTGCCTGTAGTTGTCAGCGGCTCTACAGTGAACGGACAGGACAGAGATATTCATATAGCGGTGGATAAGGATACACTGCACACGTTGAATATCGAGCGTTTCAGTCTTTATCGCCCGGAACTGTGGTATACGGAACTGGAGGAGGACAAATATGAATTCCCCGAAACGGTGCATATTCCTGCCGGTTCGTGTGTAGAACAGTTGAATATCGATTTCAATTTGCAAGGCATTGATATGTTGGAAAAGTGGGTTTTACCACTAACCATTGTAGATGATGAGTCTTACAATTATCAAAGTCATCCGCGCAAGAACTATGCGAAAGCTTTGTTGAATGTGGTTCCGTTTAATGATTATTCAGGTTCGTATGCGGCTTCGTCCATGAAAGTGTATACTTATATCAATGGTAAGCCCGATACCAATGCCAGAACGACCGATAAGCGCACCGCGTATGTGATAGACAACAATTCCGTATTCTTTTATGCCGGTCTGATTAATGAAGACATGGATAAGGATATCCGTAAGAAATACAAAATCAATGTGCGTTTTAGGGACGATGAAACATTGGATATGGAACCGGATGATCCCAATAACGAAATGCAGTTCAAATTGATAGGAACACCTATCTATAGCAAAACATCGATTATGGATGCTACACGCCCTTATTTGGAACGTCGTTATGTTCAAATCATGTTTGAATACGATTTTCAGGATTTCACCTATGGTGGAAGTGGTATAGAAGTCATTCCCATCAAATATAGAGTGGAAGGAAGCATGACGCTTCAGCGGAATATCAATACCCAGATTCCGGATGAAGATCAGCAGGTTGAATGGTAATCCTATTAATAAATAGAAATAGGGAAGATATAGGAAATTATATCTTCCCTATTTGCTTATAATAGATTATGACCGACAGCTTTCACCTCTGTTTACCTGTTTTTTTCCTTTATTGATTTGTATTTTTCCTTTTTTAAAAGAAAACTTCTCTACTTTTGTTCTGTAGGTCAGTCACACAAAAAACGACAAGAAGTACAGTTAATTAAATCAAAATAGTTATGAACATCAAGAAACATTTGCCTTGGCTCGGAGCTTTGCTACCCGTGGTCAATATGCAGGCAGAGACAAAACCCAATGTTGTCATTATCTATATAGATGATATGGGAATCGGAGATATCGGTTGTTATGGAGGTAAGTTTGTCCCCACTCCGAATATTGACAAGATAGCGCAGGACGGATTATTATTCAATCAATATTATTCCTCGGCACCGGTCAGCTCACCTTCCCGTTGCGGACTGACAACAGGGACATTTCCTATAACACAAGGAATCAACACCTTTTTAAATGGGAAAGCTGCTAATAAAAAATGTGAGCAACGCAACTTTCTAAACGATAAGGCTCCTTCTATGGCACGTGCTTTTCAGAGTGCAGGTTATGCTACCGGACATATCGGGAAATGGCACATGGGAGGCGGACGCGACGTGCGCAATGCCCCTTCTATTAGGAATTATGGTTTCGACGAATATATATCAACGTATGAAAGCCCTGACCCTGATCCGGCAATCACTGCTACCAACTGGATCTGGTCAGCTAAAGACAGTGTAAAACGTTGGAGACGTACCGAATACTTTGTAAATAAGAGTATTGACTTTGTCAAACGTCATAAAGACCAACCCTTCTTCCTGAATCTGTGGCCGGATGATATGCATACCCCTTGGGTACCGGAATTTAAGCAAAAAGAAAACAAAAGCTGGAATACGGAAGAAGCCTTCATTCCTGTTCTTGCTGAAATGGATAAACAGATCGGACGTTTTATCAAAGCACTGGAAGAGCTGGGATTATCAGAAAATACAATCGTGATTTTCACTAGTGACAACGGACCGGCTCCCAGCTTTCAATCCGCTCGTGCTGCTTATTTAAGAGGAACCAAGAACAGCCTTTATGAAGGTGGTATCCGTATGCCGTTCCTGATAAAATATCCCAAGAAGATAAAGGCCGGGCAAGTGAATAGCGAAAGCGTGTTGTGTGCAGTCGATTTATATCCGTCTTTGTGTGCAATAGCCGGGATTGCAACAGAAAAAGGCTATCAGGGAGACGGACAAAATTATGATAAAATTCTTTTAGGTAAGTCAAAAGCTAAACGTAAAACAGATTTGATGTGGGATTTCGGAAGAAATCAGTTCTTTAAGAAACCGGGAAACCCGAATGACAGAAGTCCTCATCTGGCTATACGCAGCGGTAACTGGAAGTTGCTGATAAATAGTGATGGAAGTGATGCGCAATTGTATGATATTGAAAAAGATAAGTTCGAGAAAAATGATGTAGCACAGTCGCATCCGGAAGTTGTAGCCAAGTTAAGTAAAAAAGTATGTAAATGGTTTGAAGAGAATAAAGATAAAGGAAAAGAGTAATACAGTGAAAAACAAATTATAAACCAACATTAAACTTATGAATTCTAAATTATTACTATTGCCGACTGCTTTGATGGTTGCCGGTAATTCTGTAGCGGAAGCGAAAGGGAAAAAGTCGGATAAACGCCCTAATATTCTGGTAATTCTTGCGGACGATCTCGGGTACTCCGATTTGGGATGCTATGGTAGTGAGATTCATACTCCTAATTTGGACAAACTGGCACAAGAAGGAGTACGATTTAATCATTTTTATAATGCAAGCCGTAGTTGTCCGACGCGTGCTTCCCTATTGACGGGACTTTACCAGCATCAGGCCGGAATCGGACGAATGACCTTTGATGCTCACTTACCGGGCTATCGTGGGACACTTTCACGTAATGCCGTTACCATTGCCGAAGTATTGAAGGAAGCAGGATATACCACCAGTATGGTTGGAAAATGGCATGTTGCAGAAACTCCTCTGCGCAAAGATCAACGCGAATGGCTGGCACACCGTGTTTTCCATGACACATTCTCTGATTTGTGTCATTATCCCGTAAATCGTGGGTTTGATTCTCATTATGGAGTTATTTATGGGGTAGTGGATTATTTTGATCCGTTTAGTCTGGTAGAAGGTGAGGTACCCATAAAAGAAGTACCCGACGGGTATTACATCACACAAGCTCTTTCAGACCGTGCTGTACAGGAAGTAGAAGAATACGCAAAAGATGACAAACCATTCTTCATGTATCTGGCTTATACAGCACCACACTGGCCGCTGCATGCATTGCCGGAAGATATTGAGAAATATAAGGATACCTATAAAGTAGGTTGGGAAGCTATCCGTAATGCCCGCTACGAACGTCAGAAGCAATTGGGCATTTTCCCGGGAATGGATAATTTCTTGTCCGAACGTCAGTTTCATGACAAATGGGAAGACAATCCGCACGCGGAATGGGATGCCCGTGCCATGGCTGTTCATGCTGCCATGATCGACCGTGTAGACCAAGGTATCGGGCAGGTTATTGAGGCTTTAAAAAAGACCGGGCAGCTTGATAATACATTGATTCTTTTCCTGTCTGATAATGGGTGCAGTAATGAAGATTGCCAGAATATGACTGGTGGGGAGAACGACCGTCCGGATATGACCCGTGATGGAAAGAAAATCATTTACCCACGTAATAAACAAGTATTGCCCGGACCACAAACTACATACGCTTCATTAGGAGCCCGCTGGTCTAATGTGGCTAATACTCCGTTCCGCTTCTGGAAAGCTAAATCTTATGAAGGAGGTATCTGTACTCCGATGATTGCCCACTGGCCGAAAGGTATCAAAAAGAACGTAGGTGGCATGACGTCTGAAATCGGCCATGTGATGGATATTATGGCTACTTGTATTGATCTGGCGGATGCAGAATATCCTACAACGTACAAAGGACATGATATTCTTCCTATGGAAGGAAAGAGTTTGCTTCCGATCTTTAAGACCGGACATCGTAAAGGACATGATTATTTAGGTTTCGAACACTTCAACGAACGTGCTTTCCTGTCTAATGATGGCTGGAAATTAGTTCGTCCGAAAAATAACTCTCAATGGGAATTGTACAACTTGAATGAAGATCGTAGTGAGCAACACGATCTGGCTGCTAAATATCCGGAAAAGGTGGCAGAGATGGCAAAGGCTTATGAAGCATGGGCGAAACGTTGTATGGTAGAACCTTATCCGGGACAGAAAAAGAAATAAGAATTATTTCATAGAAAATGGGTTTTATATAAAACAGATTAATAGAGGACTGAACAAATAATGGGGATGAAGGATTCCGGGTCAGGAATAACTTCATCCCCATTAATATATTCACATACCAACTTGACTAATCCGTAATAGAGATTATTGTTCTATTTTGCTAATAGTAGAATACCTCATGCTTCCTATTTGTCCATCTTTACCCAGTGTTTCCGCTTGAATAATCAACGGAGTGGAATATTGATTATTATAACATTCAATCACCGCTTTCCCATTTTCATCAGCTTGTACGGATGGATTCCAGTATAACGTCCGTCTTTTATCTACTTTGTCCATATACAGCTCCTTGGTCGGGTAGGCGGGAGAATAATATTCCAATGGACGGGTATATCCTTGGATAACAGTTTGCCGGGTACCTAGTACCGCACTTTGGTTTTTATTCAATACATCGCGTCTGGGCAGGGGAATCAGGTAGAAAACACTATATTTATCCAGTTTGCTTATATCGACTCCTGTACTATCGGTCACCTCGGACATCTTTGTATTTTGGATGATGTCGTCATCAATACCTCCGGTACCTTTGCTAATGATGATAGAAGCCAATCCGTCCACCTCGGTCAGCATCATTTGAGTTTCTGTTTCAGACAAAATGTGATTATCCATAATATAGCAGATCGGTTTCTGGCGATACGTATGCTTGTCATTGGTGCGATCCCAATAAAATTGCGGGCTCAACTTTTCCATTAATTCGGGAATGGTAGTGACAATCTTTCCATTATCGCGTAATACATCCACCGAACGGCGTACATCGTAATAAGCATCAATACTCTTCTCGCTGATCTTGGTAGCCATGTTACTTCCTTGCCGGCGTTTGCTTTTTATTTCCACCTCATCCAATACATAAAGTCCTTCTACCTTCCGGATAGAATCCATGTATAAAGAATCAAAACTCTCGGCTTTCTGTTGCCAGTAGGCCAGGTCTTTCCATTCCGGATGAAGCTCTTTGTAGCCGTAGGCCCGCGGAGCGGGGGAGAAATTACGGTCGATCAGGATAGAAGCATCCTTATTACGTTCTTTACCGACTTTCCGGGTTTGGATTACTGCCTCCGTCGTTCCTTCAAAATCTTCCACCGGAATGGTGAAACGACCGTTTTCATCGGTCACGGTTCCTCCGGTTATGAATTGATCGTCCTTCTTCACTATCACGCTAAGCGCAATATCTTTCAGCTTATTTTTGAGAATGGTTGATTTCACCTGCCCGTTCAGTGCCAATTGTGCTTCCGGCAATTGAAGCGGAGTGAAAGGAGCAGTAGAGATGGTCTGGCTCATGTCATATTTACGCCATCCGTGCACCATCAATAAAACATCCAGTTCGGTTTGCTTTCGCGGAGACGGGGATGCGAAGTAATAACCGGGTTGGTGGATATATCCTTTTAAATCGGAGGTTAACAGCAGATCGGTGAAAATATTGTTGTCATACTCCAGGTAATCCGACCGGACACCATCCCGGATGCTGACTGACAATTCTCCGGATACTGGTTCTCCCTTAGCATTCTTTACTTGCAATTCGCAACGAATGGGAGCGTAGGGAGCGTACACTTCTTTCAATCCTTCCGTCGATATTTGCAGGGGAGCACGCGGATTGGCAAAGACGAAACGTTCGCACAATGTATTACCTGCCCGGTTGATGAGGCTGACCTGCAGTACACCTGCCGGTAGTTTACGGGTGGGCAAAATAAACTCCTGCGGAGCATCTGCCCGGCAACTAATCAGCTGATGAATAGATGGACGCCCTTGATGACTGATAAATACAGCCAATGTGTCTTGAGGAGTGGCGGCATTGCAGGATACTCTCACCAAAAGGGCACCGGCATTACTGACAGTGCTTAAAACATACCCGTTGGGCAATGCCTGTGGAAGTGTGAATTCATATTTCTTTCCTTGAAAACTGACTTTAGCGATCGCGGGTTGAGCGGAAGGAGTATATTCAAAATGTCCCATTCCATCGTGCAAAGTTTCGAAAGAGGTGATCTCTGTTCCTTCTTTGGTATAGATCGTTCCCGATAATTCAATGTCCCCTCCATTTTTACTCTCCGCCTTGAAAGCGACTTGCGAAGTTACCCCCTCCACTAATTGTCCTCCTTCAGGGAAAAAACGCAAATTAAACTTCTCCTCCGTTTCAGACGGACGGTTCTTCATCGACGAACTTAGTTCGTAAGTCGTGATACTACGTTCCAATTTATCACTATTGGAAAGCTGATAAATAGGAAAAGTGCGCGAAAAATACTGTGGCTCATCGAAAGCAAGCATCCAGCGTGTATAGGCGCGTACCTCATAATAAC
The DNA here is from genome assembly GCF_015558905.1 of Bacteroides sp. D55t1_190419_B8. Taxonomy (NCBI): domain Bacteria; kingdom Pseudomonadati; phylum Bacteroidota; class Bacteroidia; order Bacteroidales; family Bacteroidaceae; genus Bacteroides; species Bacteroides sp. D55t1_190419_B8. The sequence goes on along the minus strand of NZ_JADMOU010000003.1, from coordinate 158,615 downwards.
CGGATAGCATTGAATGAGGAAGAATAAATTGCCCATTTCCTTCTCCCTGTGTCAGCTTGATAATTTGTTTATCTGCTATATGCCCTGTCTGGTCTACTAACTCCACATACAGAGGGCGGCTGATCAGACTGAAAGTCTGCTTTTCGGCAAGGGTGACATAAGCTTTGAACCAAATTGTGTCACCGACGTAATAACTCGTATTATCAAAATGTAAATACGCTTTCTCCCGTGGAAAGTTGTTGGCGAATGTTTGTGCCTGGTTCATATATTGTTGGAATATGACCTTGGCGGGAGGTACTTCTCCCCATGTTGCTATTAATGATAAGCAAAAAGAAAGCAGAAGAATAATTCGTTTGTTTCTCATTTCAATAGATTTTTAACTAAAGTACAAAGTTAGAGAAAATGGATCTAAAAATAGAAAACATATTGTTCAATAAAGGAAAAAAACTATTCATGATAGAAATAAAAGTACAGGAGCGTGTTGTATGCCTGTTTAGTATCACATATACCTGATTTTGTTCTTTATTGATTAGCATTTTTCCTTCCTTTTGCATAAACTTCTCTACTTTTGTTTTCCAGATAATTGATAATACTATGGTAAAGAAGAATTTCTTAATGACTGCCCCCTTACTGATGGCATCGTTTTGTTCGGCACAGGAAAAGCCGAACGTCGTACTGATTATGGTAGATGATATGGGTTATTCCGATATCGGCTGCTACGGTGGAGAAATACTGACCCCTAATATTGATGCGTTGGCATCCAAAGGAGTACGCTTCACCCAATTTTACAACACTTCACGTTCTTGCCCCGCCCGGGCCAGTTTAATGACAGGACTATATCAGCATCAGGCGGGCATCGGGCAAATGTCCGAAGATCCGTTTAAGCAAGAGAATCAAAAGAGTCCGAACGACTGGGGAGTGCCGGGATATAAAGGATTCCTGAACCGGAACTGTGTCACAATAGCCGAGGTCTTGAAAGAAGGAGGCTACCATACTTATATGGCTGGTAAATGGCATCTGGGAATGCATGGAGAAGAAAAATGGCCTTTACAACGGGGATTTGAACGTTTCTACGGTATCCTGGCAGGAGCTTGCAGCTATCTTCGACCATCAGGAGGACGCGGGTTGACGCTAGATAACACCAAACTTCCGACTCCGGAAGCGCCTTATTATACAACGGATGCATTTACTGATTATGCCATTCGCTTTGTTGATGAACAGAAAGACGATAAACCTTTCTTCCTTTATCTGGCTTTTAATGCTCCTCACTGGCCGTTGCAGGCGAAAGAGGAAGACATTCAGAAATTCACAAAGATCTATCGTGAAAAAGGATGGGATGAAATTCGTGAAGCAAGACGGAAACGGATGACTAAAATGGGAATTATTGACTCGAGCACAGAATTCGCCGAATGGGAAAACCGGAAATGGGATGAATTGACGGAGCAGGAGAAAGATAAAGTAGCCTATCGGATGGCTGTTTATGCAGCACAGGTGCATTGTGTAGATTATAATGTAGGAAAATTGCTGGATTACCTGAAGAAGAATCATAAACTGGACAATACGCTTGTCATGTTCCTGTCCGACAATGGTGCTTGTGCCGAACCTTATGCAGAATTAGGAGGCGGAAAAGTGTCAGAGATCAACGACCCGGCTTGTAGCGTATTCCCTTCTTATGGAAGGGCATGGGCACAGGTTTCCAATACTCCGTTCCGCAAATACAAATGCCGTTCTTATGAAGGAGGTATTTCTACCCCTCTCATCGTGTCGTGGAAAAACAATCTGAAGAATAAAAAAGGTGAATGGTGTCGTGTTCCCGGTTATCTGCCGGACATTATGCCGACTATTCTGGAAGCGACAGGAGCCGCTTACCCGGAAACTTATCACGGTGGAAACAAAATATATCCATTGGTAGGAAGCAGTCTTTTCCCTGCTATTCAAAAGAAAACAGACTCTTTGCACGAATATATGTACTGGGAACATCAAAACAACAGAGCGATCCGCTGGGGCAACTGGAAAGCGATCCGCGACGAAAAAGGAAAAGAATGGGAACTGTATGACGTGGTTAAAGACCGCACCGAACGTAACAATCTGGCAGAACAGCACCCTGAAGTATTGACGAAACTGGTTACCGAATGGGAGAAATGGGCGAATGCTAACTTTGTATTGCCTAAACATCCGAAGAAATAATTAGGAGGAACACAAAATGAATAAATTGCTATTGAGCGCATCCGTTGCATTGGGTGCTACCAGCCTGGCATATGCACAGCAAACGGAAAAACCGAACTTTGTGTTGTTTATAGCCGACGACTGTTCCCATTATGATCTGGGCTGTTATGGAAGTGTTGATTCGAAAACTCCGAATATCGACCGTTTCGCTACCCAGGGAGTACGTTTCACACAAGCCTATCAGGCTGTCCCGATGTCATCACCTACCCGCCATAATTTATATACAGGTTTATGGCCTGTACGTAGCGGGGCTTATCCCAATCATACTTGTGCCGATGAAGGAACATTGAGTGTCGTGCATCATCTGCAGCCATTGGGCTATAAAGTAGCATTGATCGGGAAATCGCATATCGCTCCGGAATCAGTATTTCCTTTCGACCTTTATGTACCTTCTTTGAAAGGAGGAGATTTGAATTTTGAAGCGATTCAGAAATTTGTTTCCGATTGCAAAGCAAAAGGAGACCCTTTTTGTCTGTTTGTTGCTTCCAATCAACCGCATACTCCCTGGAATAAAGGAGACGCTTCGCAGTTTAATGCAGATAAACTAACCTTACCCCCTATGTATGTGGATATTCCCCAAACACGCAAGCAGTTTACTCGTTATCTGGCAGAAATCAATTTTATGGATCAGGAGTTTGGCAACGTCCTTTCTATTCTGGATCAGGAAAAAATGACAGATAAATCTGTTGTCGTATATTTGAGCGAACAAGGCAACAGCCTGCCTTTTGCCAAATGGACTTGTTATGATGCGGGAGTACATTCTGCGTGTATCGTCCGCTGGCCGGGAGTGATTAAGCCGGCAAGCGTGAGTGATGCATTGGTGGAATACGTCGATATTGTTCCTACCTTTGTCGACATAGCAGGAGGAAAGCCGCAGGCGAAAATGGATGGAGAAAGCTTCAAACCGGTGTTGACAGGCAAAAAGAAGGAACATAAAAAATATTCTTTCTCCCTTCAGACCACGAGAGGTATCAATGCCGGATCGCCGTATTACGGAATCCGTTCGGTATACGACGGCCGGTACAGATATATTGTCAATCTCACTCCGGAAGCTACTTTTCAGAATGTTATGACGAGTTCTCCTTTATTCAAGGAGTGGAAAAGTCTGGCGGAAACGGATAGTCATGCGAAAGCTATGACGACCAGATACCAGCATCGCCCTGCTATCGAACTGTACGATGTGAAGAATGATCCGTATTGTATGAAAAACTTGGCGGAAGATGCGGGACAAGCCTCTACCATCAGCCGGCTGGATAAAGAATTGAAACGATGGATGAAGGATTGTGGAGACGAAGGACAAGCTACCGAGATGCGTGCCTTCGAACACATGCCGGGAAAGAAAAAATAAGCCGTCACATATCAAACGAATGAAACACAGAATGTTATTAATAAATCGTATATCATGAAAAAAGAATTTTTTGGTTTGCTTTGTGGATGTACTCTGCTTCCGGCATTTCTTCATGCACAGACAGAGCGTCCTAATATTGTGATTGTATTGGCCGACGATTTAGGTTGGGGAGATGTCGGATTTCATGGAAGTGAAATCAAGACTCCCTGTCTGGATGCTCTGGTTGGAGAAGGAGTGGAGCTCGAACGTTTCTATACCTCTCCTATCAGTACGCCTACCCGTGCGGGACTGATGACGGGACGTTACCCGAACCGCTTTGGTGTTCGTTCGGCTGTTATTCCGCCTTGGCGTGAAGACGGTCTGGACGAGAATGAAGAAACGATGGCCGATATGTTGGCACGCAACGGATATAAGAACAGAGCCATTATCGGTAAGTGGCATTTGGGACATACGAAGAAAGTGCATTATCCGATGAATAGGGGCTTTTCTCATTTCTACGGTCACCTGAACGGTGCAATAGATTATTTCGACCTTACGCGTGAGGGCGAATTGGATTGGCACAACGATTGGGAAACTTGTCATGACAAGGGATATTCTACCGAACTGATAACTAAAGAAGCTATCCGTTGCATCGATGCTTATGAGAAAGAAGGTCCGTTTATGTTGTATGTAGCTTATAATGCGCCTCACACTCCGCTGCAAGCACAGGAAAAAGATATTAAACTTTATTGTGATAACTTCGACAGTCTGACACCGAAGGAACAGAAAAAGGTGACTTATAGTGCAATGGTTTCCTGCATGGACAGAGGAATCGGAGCTATCGTAGATGCCCTGAAGAAGAAAGGAATAATGGACAACACTTTCTTTATCTTCTTTAGCGATAACGGTACTGCCGGCGTTCCGGGATCCTCATCAGGACCATTGCGTGGGCATAAATTCGACGAGTGGGATGGAGGCGTGCACGCTCCGGCTGTTCTCTATTGGAAGAAAGCAGAGAAACAGTATAAGAACTTGAGTTCGCAGGTGACAGGTTTTGTTGACCTTGTTCCCACATTGAAAGAACTGGTAGGAGATAACAGCCGTCCGAAACGTGAATATGATGGTATCAGCATACTCCCTGTATTGAATGGTAAGAAGAGCTGCATCGACCGCGATTTCTATCTGGGACACGGAGCCGTAGTCAATAAAGACTATAAACTGATCAGAAAAGGCATGAAACCGGGACTTGATTTGAAACAGGATTTTCTGGTTGATTATAAAACAGATCCTTATGAAAAGAAAAATGCCAGTGCAGGAAACGAGAAGATTGTGAAGGCCCTGTATCAGGTTGCCTTGAAATATGACACCATCACTCCTTGTATACCGGAGGTTCCATACGGTAAAGGCCGTGACGGATTCAAGGCTCCTAAAGAATGGAAAGTAGTACGTTGAATCTGTTAACCCTATGAATTGAAAATAATACAAGATGGAAAAATCAATGATTAGCATGTGCCTTTTAGGCGGATTGGCGATAGGGAATGGGTTTGCCCAAACTCCTTCGAAACCTAATATTCTATTAATCATAGCCGACGACTGCTCCTATTATGATATAGGCTGTTTCGGGGCTGTAAACAACAAGACACCTCATATAGACGCACTGGCGGAGCAGGGGATCAAATTCAACAATGCGTATAACTCCGTTTCGATGAGTACGCCTACCCGGCATTGTGTGTATACAGGTATGTATCCGATGCATCATGGTGGTTATGCAAACCATAGTGCGGTCAATGCTGATGTAAAGTCTCTTCCCATTTATCTAGGGAAACTTGGCTATCGGGTAGGATTAGCCGGGAAATGGCATATCAGGCCTTTGGCTAACTTCCCCTTCGAGAAAGTACCGGGATTTCCTGAAGGATGTACAAGTACAAACACTGACTATCATACCAAAGGCATCGAAAAGTTTATGGAGCGTGATGCTTCCCAACCTTTTTGTCTGGTATTGGCTTCTATCAACTCGCATGCTCCCTGGACGGGTGGCGACGCTTCCGTCTTCGACCGGAAGAAACTTCAATTGCCGCCACAATTTATTGATACGGAAGTAACGCGTGAATACTATGCCAGATATTTGGCTGAAGTCGGTTTGCTCGATCAGCAGGTGGGTGACGCTATGCAGATTCTGAAAGATAAGAATCTGCTGCAGAACACGCTTGTCATTTTCATCTCCGAACAAGGTACGCAATTTGCCGGAGCTAAATGGACGAATTGGAGTGCAGGGGTCAAGTCGGCGATGGTTGCTTCCTGGCCGGGTGTCATTAAACCGGGTGTGGAAACTTCTGCCATTGTTCAATATGAGGATCTTCTTCCTACGTTCATCGATGTTGCAGGCGGAGAAATTCCTGACGTGATAGACGGAAAGAGCTTGCTGGGTGTGTTTCAGGGGAAAACGAAGACACACCATAAATATGCTTATCATGTTCACAACAATGTTCCCGAAGGTCCGGCCTATCCGATTCGCTCCATTTCAGACGGACACTATCGCTTGATCTGGAATCTGACTCCGGAAGAAACATACGTGGAAAAACATATTGAAAAGGCAGAATGGTATCTCTCCTGGAAAGCACAGGAGTCGGATCAGGCACATAAAATATTGAACCGTTACAAGAATCGTCCTGAATTCGAGCTATATGATATCAAGAAAGATCCGTTCGAGATGAATAATCTGGCGGATATGAAGAAATATAGTAAGAAGAAAGCTGAACTGACGATGGAACTGCAGAAATGGATGAAGCAGCAAAATGATACCGGAGCTGATAAAGACCAGCCACGCACCCCTAAGAACAGGCAGAAGAAAGCAGCCAATGCATAGCATTCCAACAATGCTATCGTTATTTGCTCTCTGAAAGAGATTTTATTTTTTTATTTCTCATTTCTCATAAAATCTCGATAATAAGCTTGTAATTAAATGTATATAGTATGAGAGATGTTTTTAAAACAGGCATCTCTCATACTTTTTATAGATATTTTAACGGAAAAAGGGCTTTCTCTCATACGTTTTTCAATCATTTCTCATACACTTCTCATCGAAATTGCACGGATGATGGGTACTGTAAACGCCTACATTGAAAACAGATGAAGAGCATTTTCCGTTCAAACAACCTGATGTCCTCCTGTTTTCCATTCGTTCTTGCCTTGTTATTGATAAAGCATCTGCATCGTTCCACTAGAGTGGCACAAACTGTTTACTAGAGTGCACAGACCTGTTCACTGGAGTGAAAGAGGTCGTTCACTGGAGTGGAACGAAAGAGATGGCAGTAGGATAATACGGGCATGCCGCTTGGAAAACATGAAGGCATAGGCGATATCACCTATTAACTACGGTTCTAATACATTATATATATGAATAAACTAATCACAATCTCTTCTGCACTTTTTGCAGTAACTGCTGTAAAGGCGCAAACACCCAATATCGTGTTTATATTGGCTGACGATTTAGGTTACGGAGACATCTCCGCCTTCAATCCCGAATCTAAAATCCATACTCCTAACATCGACAAACTGGCCGGGCACGGAATTGCCTTTACGGATGCCCATGCTTCCTCTGCTTTATCCACTCCTTCCAGATATTCTCTCCTGACCGGAAGATATCCGTGGCGTACCAAACTGAAACGAGGCGGTCTTAATGGTGATTCACCTGCTATGATCGACCCTGAACGTCGCACCATCGCACAAATGTTTTCAGCCAACGGATACAATACCGCTTGTATCGGCAAATGGCATTTAGGCTGGGACTGGGGATATACGGACAACGGTAGAAGCATGAAAGATATCGATTTCTCGCTCCCGATCAAGAACGGACCTACCGACAGAGGATTTGACTATTACTTCGGCATCCCTGCATCACTGGATATTTCTCCCTATGTTTACGTGGAAAACAATAAGGCAACCTCTATCCCCGATCATGTGATAGAACCCCAGAAAAAGAACCTGGCTTTACTGATGCACGGAGGAATGGCAGGAGCTGACTTCAAACCGGAAGAATGTTTTCCCAACATCATCCGTCACAGCCTGAACTATATCAATGAGCAGAAAGGCAGTAAGAAACCGTTCTTCTTATATTTGCCTATTACTGCTCCCCACACACCTATATTGCCTTCGAAAGAATTTCAGGGTAAAACCAGCATCGGTCCCTATGGTGATTTTGTAGTCATGATAGACGACATGGTGCGCCAAATTGTAGAAACATTGAAGAAGAATAAACAACTGGATAACACCATCATCGTATTTGCTTCGGACAATGGCTGTGCTGCCTATATAGGCGTCAAAGATATGGAAAGACAGGGGCATTTCCCCAGTTATATCTACAAAGGCTATAAGAGTGATATTTATGAAGGCGGTCACAGAATACCGCTTATTGTCTCCTGGAAAGGTAAATACGGGAAAGAGACAAATAACTCTCTGGTTTCGTTGATTGACTTTTATGCTACCTTTGCCGAAATGCTTAACCACAATTTGGAGACGGAAGAAGCCGTCGACAGTTACAGTATGTGGCCGATATTGAGTAAGAAAGGCACTTCCACCCGCAAAGACTTGGTGCATGAGGCAGGAGAGGGGTATCTGTCTTTACGTACTTCCCAACTGAAACTGGTATTTTACGGAGGCTCCGGTGGGTGGACATATCCCGTTAAACCGGTTGATGTAGCTAAGTTCCCTCCGATGCAATTGTTTGATATCGTGAAAGACCCTTCGGAAAAAGAAAATATCATCGGTGATAAACGTTATGAGAATGAGGTGAAAGAGATGAAACGGACTATGAAGAAATATCTGGAAGAAGGACGCTCTACACCCGGTGAGAAAGTATCGAATGATACGGAGAATAGCTGGAATCAGGTAAAGATCTTCATGCAGGAAGAAGAGTAAGCCCATCGGGAAAAAATGAAAACATAAAAAACAGCCCCCTGAATATAGACCTTCAGAGGTGCTGTTTTTAAATTCAACAAGGAAAAGAGTATTATTCTAATTATTATTTATTCAGAGAGTTACAGATTTTCTGGTTGATTTCCCTGATTTTAGCTTCATCCATTTTGATTACTTTACGGTCGTAAGTGAGCAGACCGTTGATTTCACCTTCTACGTCTGTTGTCTGAGTATATACGGCAGCAGAGAATCCTTTCTGGATCAATTCCAACAGATGTCTGCCATATTTGATGTATTCGTTGGTTACTTCGTCCGATGTATTGAACTTCACATAACCCCAGTTTTTCTTGTCATTCACCCAAGTGTTTCCTTCTACTACAAGGCCGATACCTCCGTACTCACCCAATACGGTAGCACGTCTCGGATCGTAAAGGAACATGTTTGGTCCCGGATAGTGGTGAAGGTCGAGAATATCGCCACAAGTGTAGTGATTACCACCACTGGCAGGATTCACCAGTCGGCTAGGATCGTATTCTTTGGTCCACGCTACGATTTCCGGAGTTTTGAATTGGCCCCATGCTTCATTGAAAGGTACCCATACAGCGATACTCGGATAAGAGTACAGACAGTCGATGATTTCTTTCCACTCTTTGCGGTAGTTAGCTTCGGAAGCAGCAGAGCGAATCACTTCTGTACCGTTGAAATAGTTACGTGCTTGCCACTGTGGGCTGGGACCACCGTTCGGCATATCTTGCCATACGATCAATCCCAACTGGTCGCAATGAGTGTACCAGCGTGCAGGTTCTACCTTAACGTGTTTACGTACCATGTTGTAGCCGAAGTCTTTTGTTTTCTTCAAGTCGTAAACCAAAGCTTCGTCTGTCGGTGCAGTATATAAACCATCAGGCCACCATCCCTGGTCGAGCGGACCGAATTGGAAATAATCTTTGTTGTTCAACTGCAGGCGAGTGATACCATTCGGACCCTTGCGGATAGAATATTTACGCATAGCAGTATAGCTCTTTACCTGGTCGATTGCTTTTCCGTCTTTATACAGAGTCACTTCCATATTGTAAAGGAAGGGAGAGTCCGGAGACCACAGTTTAGCATTAGCAGGCATTGCCAGTTCAACGGGTACTCCGTTCAACGCTGCACCTTTGGCTACAAGGTTCTTGCCGTCGAATACTTTTACTTCCACTTTGTCAGCAGAAGTTGTGTTGGCAGCAACTTCTACCTTAACAGAGTTATTATCAATATTAGGAGTAGTTTTCAGATTAGCGATGTATTGTGCTGCCACCGGTTCCAACCACACTGTTTGCCAGATACCTGTAACCGGAGTGTACCAAATGCCATGAGGATTTGCTATTTGTTTTCCTCTGGGTTGTTCGCCACGATCTGAAGGGTCCCATACTTTTACTACCAGATCATTATTGCCTTTATTAAGTACGGAAGTGATATCGAAATAGAAAGGAGTAAATCCGCCTGTGTGTTCACCTACCTTTACGTCATTCACCCAAACTTCTGCTTTCCAGTCTACTGCTCCGAAGTGCAACAGGACTTGTTTGCCACGCCAGTTGGAAGGAACGTCGAAAGTGCGTTGGTACCACAGTTCCTCTTTCTCGTTTATCATTTTGCCTACACCTGATAAAGACGATTCTACAGCAAAAGGAACCAGAATGTCACCCTGGTAAGCTGCAGGTGCAGGAGTTCCCTTCTTTGTGATTGCATATTTCCAAAGCCCGTTCAGGTTTTTCCAGTCACTACGTTCCATGATAGGACGCGGATATTCCGGCAATACATTTTTAGGATCGAGCTGTTCTCCCCACGATGTCTTGATTTTGTCACCGGCAGGTTTCCATTGAGCAAAAGTCGAACTGCATAGAGCCAATGCAAGTAGCATTGTTAGAAAATTCTTTTTCATGTTCATGGTATACATTATAATTAGTTATTAGATATAAATTCCATAAGAAGGAACATTGCAAAGAAAGTGGAATTTAAAGAGAATAAAGGAAACTTGCCGTTCAAAAAACAGCAAAATCTCTTCTTTTTTGCCCCAAAAAGCCTTTTGGTGCCTGTTAAAGTCCCGACAAAGGGCAAAACAACAACCTTTATAGGGTGTTTCTAGAATTCTCGGCAAGTATTATTATTCTAAAAGAGCAGCAGCGCACCAAAGATAGGGAGCCTGTCCATGGAAGTCTCCTGTACGGCGCGGGCGATCATAATAATATTGTTTGTCGTTTTTCTTATTGGTTCCGATGCACACTTCTTTTACATCATTCTCATCATTGATATATCGAACTAAAGCTATCCAGGCTTTGCGGGCGACTGGCGCATATTCTTTTGCATCCAACCATCCATTCTTTACTCCTTTGATGAACGCGAAAGTGAACATGGCCGATCCGGATGTTTCGGTCCAGCAGTCTGGCTGATCGATCAGCTGATTCCACAAACCTTCCGGGTTACGATATCTTTTCAGACTTTCCATCATTGTCCGGAACCCTTGTAGAATACGAGGACGGTCTTTGTGCTTTTTGGGCAGACATTGAAGTAGCTCTGCCATACCTGCGGCTACCCATCCGTTCCCACGTCCCCAATAGTACGGCACATCCGGAGCATGATAGAAAAGACCATTCGGGCGTTGTAGTTCATCCAAATACATCACCATTTCTTTAGCTGTGCGATCAAGGTATTTTTTATCTTTAGTCACTTTATATGCTTGTGTCTGTACAATGGTTATCATGTACATATCATCAATCCATAGGCGAGTTTGCCATGTATAACCTTTATCAGCCCATCCCTTTTGCTTTATTGTTGCATTTTCCGGGATTTCCCATTGAGTGTCGGCATAAGGCATTCCTAATTCCTTATATCGTTTTTCCTTGGTGATCCGATAAAACTCTAAAGGCAAACTTCCGAACATATTTTGGTCAACATGAGTCATGGCAGGCAATATTCTATTATCGGTAGTGAATAGAGGCTCAAACTTTTCTTTCAGCATTTGCGTGAGTCTCTTATCCTTGGTGATTGTTGCAAACTTAAGAGCACCGTTCCAACTACATGTTTCCGGATAGCCAATCCATTTGTTTGCATGAAGGAGATGCTTGGATTTTACAAAACGAGATGCCAGACGCTTGCCTATCTCGTCGGGAGTGCTACCATCAGGAAAGTTTTTTAATGCACCGGTTTGGGCAACTAAGATTTGGATAGGTAGAAGACATAAAAGAAATAATGCTTTTTTGTACATAATAATTGATTTTATTCTATTAAATATTTTGCTTTTGGAGATTGAATCCCTTAATTAGAACGGTAACATTGTTATAGGAAAATCTGATCGTAAATCTGTTGCAGCACCTCTATTCTGGGCGTTATTCCCGGAGTAGCCTGGAGGCTGTGTCCGCACAACTTACTCCACTTCCGTAATGTCTCATTGTCTATTGCGTCCTGTAAATTCGCCTCCCATTCAGGTAGATACCCTCGTAATCCCATATATTGTACTAGAGGGAAATTTGCATCTTCCGGTTTTATATCACGGTAGTAAACCAGAGTTGCTTTTTGGCGGATTAGTAAATCTTGCAGCATGGTTGTATCTATATCACGTACAGATACTCTGCAATCTATTGCAAGCGAGGCTGTTATTCCTGCTGCCTGTCCTAATGCCATCCAGCAAGGTTCCATTCGTAGAGTAGAAAATCCTATGTGTGAACCGGATACGGGTACAGGAAGTAATAGATTGTCTATGTTCCGGGGAAGGATTACGCCCAATGGTACAGTGTATACGGCTGTGGGGTAACTGATAAAGCCATCCAAGTGCACTCTACCTGTTTCTCGTTTTCGGGCGGCATGTGAGTCAAGTGCATAATGACTTGCAGTAACACTATGGGGATGCAGAGGAGGACGTTTTCCTTGTTCAACCGGTAAAGCGTCTTTGGCGGTGAAAAAATAGACACCTTCAAAGCGCCTTCCTTCGCGCACATAAACCTGACGTGGAAAGTTTTCATTATCTTGATATTCGTCTTTAGCTAATCCCCACTTTGCTATATCTTTACGAAAATGTTCGGGAAGTGCCGGATCGTGTTGGGCAAACCAGAACAAGCCTAGTGTGTAGTCTTTCAAGCGTTTGGCGAATTTGTCCCGCCATTCCCAGGAAGAAGTGGGCCAAGGCCAGTTTTCTTCAGGCAAATCGGTGGAAAGGAAAGCGGCATGCTGATTATTACCATCCACTTTTTGATTGGGCAATTTCACCAGGCTACTTAACTTTTTAATACCCCAATTATCTCCCGGTAGTTTGGTGCGGTTTCCTTGTGCAATATGCCGGCGGTTTTCTTCCATCATTTCGTTTGTCACTTTCGACATAATTTTTTGCGTGTTTTTTCCGGTCCATACGTCTTCAATGAGTGAAATATATTCATCACGATTGTAAGACTCCGGTTTTGGGAAAGGAATCTGGTTTTCCGGGTTGTTTGTCAGGCAAAGACGATAATTGTATGCTTGTATTGCATTATCGGATTCTCCTGTACTGTCTTCTGACGGTTGGCTTTTCCAATATTCGTAAGTTCTCCCTGCACCGGGTTCTCCATACTCTTCCTTACTTTCTCTGCCGACACGGAAAGGTACACCGGCTGCAGCTCCCAAGTCTCCTTCATAGGTAGCATCTACAAAGATCTTGCCTTGGTACAGTTCTTTTCGTCCATTTTCACGATTTAGTACACTAATGTTTTCGATATGTCCGTTTTTGACGTTGATATTTTGATACGCTGTATCAAACTGACGCATAAGAAGAACGGTTATCTTATCTTTATGTTCGTTCAACATTTCCTGATAAATGAATGCCGCAACGGAGGGTTCGAAGTGGAATCCGTCACTACAATCTTCTACTTGCCGGGAGTTCTCTCCGTAATGTTTGATGTAGTATTGTTTCACTTTCTTCGTGAATTCGGCAAACAAACCGGTAGTAGCTTTCCGGGTGGCAATGTCTGTTGCTCCCAATCCGTTGGCAGGAAGACCGCCAAGATGGTTGGTGCGTTCCAGAATAACAGAGGTCTTGCCCTGTCTTGCAGCAGCAATTGCTGTCATTATACCACCAGGATTGCCTCCGACAATAACTAAGTCAAAACTATTCTGTGCGAATAGGTTCCAGCTTATTATTAATAAAAAGCCAAGAATGTAGATTCGTTTCACGTTGCTTATCTTTATTTCAGTTTATACTTTTGTGCATTTGTATTCCAGCCTTTCAGCGTCAATACTGCTCCATCTTTCAACTTCTCTTTTGCAGTCTCAATGGTTACCGTTTTCTTTTCACCCGGCATCAGAGAGAAGAAATTGTCTGTATAGAACGACGGACGTATCGGACTCATATTTGAGTTCAGGAATTGCAACTGGTTAAAGAAAGCAATCTGACCGGATGCATTTCTCAAAGTAATATCTACAAAGTAGTTAGTATTATCTTCTCTTACTTTATAGGTAAGTTTCACTTTTGCCTGCTTCAGTTTACTCAAATCCTCGAAACCTGAAGCTGCCGGACCGGTCAAAGTCTTACTACCTTCATATTTGTCATTAGAACGCCAATAGAAGTTAGAAGAAACATCTTTTCCTTTCTCATCTTTCAAAATCAGCTTGATAAAATGGACTTGAGATATACTTTCCGGAAAACGAATGGTCAATGCATCGTTCACCACTCCATCCGAAGGCAGATTCACAGTAGCTGATTCTTCGAATACTTTCCGACTGTTAATGTCATACACCTGTGCTGTCACCTTGTAGTTCTTAAATTCACGGTAATAATCATTCACTACAGATACCGTATTTTTCAGATAGTCAAACTGCGCATGCAATGGCTCTAATGAGTTAGCTGTATGATAAAGCGACGCTGTCGGTTCCAAAGACCAGTCCCACATGCGGGAAGCCACTTGAGGCATGGAGCAGTTATGATACCAGAACAGTAGTCCGGAACAGAACCGGTCACCGTAATCCAGTTTATTGTAGTTCCATACTTCCCAGATACTCTTCGAATTAATAGCACCCAACAATTGTCCTTTCTGTGCAAACTCATCGATGGAAGAGGATTTTCCGTAATTATTCACCAAGTCTGTATACATAGTGCTCATCAGATGGAAACCATTTCCATCCAGATAATCCCATACTTCCTTATTGATCGGCCAAAGGTCTTTTTCATCCATCATTTCCCGAAGGATTTCCACAGTCGGGAGAGTAGGCGCACCGTATTCCGGATTAAACCCGTCTACTCGACTTCCTCTAGGAGAGGCTGTATTTTCATAATGCTGCATCGGATTTACCTGTTTGTAAGGGCTGCCATCATGCACTCCTTCACATTCGGACTGCATCTGGAATCCACGTGTGCCATCCAGTTTATTCAGTAATTCAGGAGTACCTGTAACTTCTGTACTTTCATTGGAAGCAACGTAATAAGCCAAAGAAGGATGATTGCGAATACGTTTTACGGTAGATTCCACATTGCTCATATAGAGAGCTTTATCATGCGGATGACGAGTGTCACCTGTCATCCAGAATTCCTGCCATACCAACAGTCCTAATTCATCACACAACTGGAAGAAGTAATCGGATTCTGCGATACCACCTCCCCACATTCTCAAAAGGTTGACGCCCGACTGACGAGAATAACGTAATTCAGCATAAGTACGCTCATCCGAAGTTCTCAACATGGCTTCCGGTATCCAGTTAGTGCCACGGATAAACAATCGTTTACCATTCACATAAAAGACACGTGATTTGTCCGGAGTCTTTCTATCCGAAACAATTTCTCGAATACCAAATCTTGTTTTCACTGAATCACATTCTTTACCATCAACTGACACTGTCAGCTTCAGGTCATATAAGTTTTGTGGTCCTTTATTGACAGGCCACCAAAGTTTTGGAGAGTTGATGATAAGTTGCGGAAACTCTTCAGGAGTGAAGGTAGCTATTTTTTCTTCTCCGCGCATTAGTCGGAAAGTCTTTTCGAAAGTGATATTCTCACCCACAATTTCACCCTTTACCTTGCAACTGATTACCCGATTATTGGTTGATGGATTGATAATTTCAACTGATACAGTCTCACAAGCCTGGTCATAATCGGGCTTTCGCAATTCAGATTTAACAAAAGGATGGCGCAATGCTACTCTGCCTGTAGCATAAAGGGAAATATTCTTCCATATACCTGTATTACGGTCACGAATACCATCCATAAACGTGAAATCCCAGCCCACAGTCATCAGCATCGTAGTATTCAAACCAATGTTACCGTTTCCACCGTTATGAAATTCACCGGCTGCTCCCCAAGACTTTGGCTTTGTACTTCCGGGAACATCTACCGGGTAGACTTTTATGGCCAGTCCGTTGCTCTCTCCGACTTTCACGAAGTCTGTGACATCGATATAGTCCTGAATGAACATGCCGTTCATTGTACTCAACAAGTTACCATTCACCCAAATTTCCGCCCGATAGTTAATACCATCCAACTGTAACCAGACAGTCTTTCCCTTAAATGACTGCGGAACTGTAAAATCTGTACGGAACCAGTAGGTATAAAAATCACGTCCGGTTTTAGAAATATCCGGTATCAATTTTGATTCAATCTTATTATTGATTCCATAATAAGGCTCCGGATATTTTTTATTATACACCAAAGAATTCAACACTGTTCCGGGCACGATAGCCGGCATCCAATTTGCAGTTGCATAATTGGATAACGAGATCTTCTCGCCGGGGTCTGCTGCATCTCCTGCTTTGATCATTTTCCACTGATAGTCACCCTGATGACCAATCTCTGAATCGAGCCAAAGATGTTGAGTATCTCTGGCATTGTTTATTCTATTTTGTCCGGTTGCTATTGTTGTATAGATACATAATAGATAAATAGAAAATAGAACTTTAATAGAGCTGTGCATATTCATTATATTTTTCACGGTTTTAAATCTAAGTTATTCATTTTCTGTATTCATTAGAATGTAGGCAAATTTAAAGATTGTGGACCGGATAAGAATGGGGTATGTCTATCGTATAATGAAAATATAGGTTTGGTTGAATGGCATTGTTTTGATAATCAAAGAAATAACAATATGATGATATGCAAAAATATAGGCTCTTGCATATAAATATATGGAAGTTTATAAACCTATTTTTTTGACATTCTCTTCAAAATCCTTGGGTTCTGTTGCTTTATTACGGGTGCGCACTCTGTAATTGTATACCGTGTTTACTGAATACCCTAAAATAGTAGAGATTTGCTCATTTTCTGTAATTCCCAGGCGTATTAAGGCAAAAATTCGTAAAGTAGAATTCAATGAAGACTTGTTATCTATTACGAATTGATCTTCAGAATGAAGCAATGCATTAAAACTTTCTACGAATGTAGGAAATAAGGACAGAAAAGTCTGATCAAAATCTGCAAATGTATTTTTTCTGTTATATTCCTGATTCAGATTATGAATCATTGAATAAAGAGAATCGTATTGTTTATTATCCAATTTTTGTTGGCCTACCAGTACAAACTTATCCAGTTGGTTGACAAGTTTGAAAGTTGCATCCAGATAATGTCCTATATATGAATTTTTGATTCTGTTTGCTTCTGCTAATTTTGCATTTAGTTTTTCCTGCAGTTCCCGTGAACGGCGAAGACGTTTCATTTGTATCAGAATGTAGATTATAGAGACAATTAGTATAATTGCAAAAACAGAACTTAGTATGAAACTGTCTTGGAAGGTTTGTCTTTTTACCTTTTCAATATCAAGTTTTTCTCCGACAAAAACAGGTAATAATGTTCCGATTACATTCATTCTATGACGTGTTCCGTAGAAAGTGGCATCTTCAAAAGCTTCATTTATATAATCGGAAGCAAGGTCCACATCATCTTTATAATAATAAAGTATAGTTGCCAATCCTCTTAAAGATACAGATTCATTGATCGCACTGCGAATGTCATTGATGGCTGCTTGTACATAATATTCAATGGCTTCGTCGTTCAGTTCCAACTTATAGTCAATGAATGCCATCGTCGACAGAAGTATAGAAAGTGTTTCCGAATCTGTCGTATCGCATAGATGCAATGCTTGTTGATAGAATTGTTTGGCTTTTTCTACTTTATTCTCTTTGAGAGCAATTTTCCCTTTTACATAATATATAGTAGATGAATCTGTCAAATGTGATAAACTCTTGTATAATAGTTCATTTCCTAGTTTATTATATTTCGCAGAAAATACATCATCCTTTGTATAGTCTGCCAGATCATGATAAACACGGCCGAAGCTGATATAATAATTCGATAGCACGACGTCAGGTAATGCATCTTTTTCAATTTGTATTGAAGATAGAGTGTCGATAGCTTCTTTAAAGAACCCTCCACGTGCTAGGATATAGCCTAATTGAGTTTTGGCACTAATTTTATAACCTGATGAGTTTAGTTCATTGGCTATTTTACACAACTGTGTGGCATAGTGATAAGCAGAATCAAAAGAATATAATTTGAACTCATTGTATAAATTCATATATTCTTTAAATATATCTTCTTCATGCATAGCATTTTCATTGGTATGAAGAAAATGCTTAATGGAATCTACACGTTCTATTTTTTCTTGACGGTACGTTCTTTTTTGCTGCAATACGGGCGATATTCTTTTTTCGATTTCTTTTTTATTTCTTACTTGTTTTCTTTGAGAACATCCCATGTAAAATAGAGAAGTAAGGATAAAAGATATCATTAAAAAAATGAAACCGTATTTCTGTTTAACTTTTTGCATAGATTCTGATGTAAGTATACTGGAGGTTATCTAATATGAGTACTTCCGCAAAAATATATAAAAAAAACATATAAAGGTTGTTTGTGTCTATATTATATATAAAAAAGAGTAGTATATATTCTGTACAGATATGTATAAAACCCTATATTTTTGCCTTAATCTTGTTTGTTAAGTAGTTGATTATTAGTAATTATTCTTTTTGAGAAACCTATATTTTTATTATACGATAAACATACTTCATTTTTATCCAGTTCATAATTTTTAAATTTGCCTCCACTTCAATAAATAGGATGTTAATGACTTGAATTTAAAAATCGTGAGACTATGAAGAATTATAGTAGACTGTTTGTATCGCTTCTGATTATGCTGTCTTTTATTTCCATTTCATCGTTAGCAATAAATGCTAACTCATCTCTAAATTTAAAAGATGGTAACTTTCAGATTGTGGTATCCGGTCACGAAGTTGAACCTGTGAAATTGGCGGTGGCAACTTTATCTAAAGACTTTGAGAAAGTGATGCATTATAAACCGGAGATTTCTCAAAGGGCTGATAATGCAAAAGGGATAGATATTGTAGTTGTTAATGAATCTACGGATGATCTGTTAATTGATAAATTACTGCTTCGCTCTTTAGATGGTTTTGAATCCCATAGAATTTATTGTGATGTGTTGAAGAGACGGATATACATCCATGGAAAAGATATGCGGGGCACTATTTATGCCCTTTATACATTTAGTGAACAGTTTCTTGAAGTGCCGGCATTATGGTATTTCTCGTCTTGGGAACCACAGTATAAGAAACAAGTAATGATTTCTTCAGATTTTGACTATTATCAAAAGTCTCCACAAGTTCGATATCGTGCATGGTTTCCTAATGATACAGATTTATTTGAGCCATGGAGGAAGCTGTCGAAAGAAAATGATGAATTGTGGCTTGAGACTATGTTGAGGCTGAAACTTAATACTGTAGAATTAGAAGCGACAGTAACATACCCTGATTATAAATTGAATAGTCGAGCTGCATTATTGCGTAAATATGGTCTGATATTAACTTCTCATCATCACGTTGCTTGTAACAACAATCTGATGAATTGGGAGGGCTATTGGCGGACAGTGCGTAAAATGGAACCGCCTAAGTTATTATTGTCTGATGAGGAATCGTTGCGTGAGTTCTGGCAGTATAGCATTGAAACTGTGTGCCGTGATAAACAGGAAAATCTTTGGCAGATTTCTTTCCGTGGAATTAATGACCAGCCTTTTTGGGCAGCTTTCTCTGATGCTCCGGAAACGGATAAGGAGCGTGCGGAGGTTATTAACCGTATGATCCGTATTCAACTGGATATGATAAAGGAAGCAACAGGTGAAAAAGATCCTTTTGTTCGTATGACTTTTTATGATGAACTGTCTGATTTATTAGCCAAAGACTATCTTCAGCCACCAACGGGTGAGAACATGCTTTGGACATTTGTGGCCGGGCGGAGAGACCATTATCCTTATGATGATTTGGTTGCCTTTGATACAAAAAAGCAAGTGAAGCTGGGCTATTATATGAATCTTCAGTTTACTTCTACCGGTGCTCATCTGGCTCCGGCCGAAGGTCCGTGGAAAATGGAGTTTAATTATCGATATGTCAATACTCGTGGACCGCTGACTTTCTCTGTTGTCAACGCAGGTAATTTGCGGGAATTTGTAATGGAAATGGCTGCCAATGCTTGTATGATGTGGGATATGCAGCTTTATGATACTGATTCGTTTTTACTGGATTTTTGTACGCAGTACTTTGGAAAGAAACATGCCGCTAAAGTTGCTAAGCTTTATCATGATTATTATTATGCTTATTGGCAGCAGAAGCCTTCTGCATTTCCAAATATGGAACGGCAGTTTATTTTTCAGGATTTAAGATATTCACGTGTATTCGATCAAATAGGAAAACGTTTTCAGGATTTTTCTCCCAATCCTTTGTATGATATAGGATTTGAACGGATACCGGGACGGACGTTTCGTATTGACGGAAATAATCAAGTTGACTCTTTAATTGCAGGAATGGAGAGAGCTGTATTTCGTTTTGGTGAAGTTTCCCGTCGTTGTGAGGATCTTCTGAAACAACTTCCTTGTCAAGATCAACGTTTCTTCAGGGATAATCTGGCAGCTCCGTGTCATTATATGGAAGCCTTAAGCCGTTCATTATATCATTTTGTTCTTGCATATAAAAATACTGATGAACGGGTTGAAAATCTGGATGCTGCAATTAGGCAGTTAGAGGAAGCTCGTGATACGCTCTATGCTACTCAAGAAGGCGTATTTGCTACTTGGTATACTGGGGATTCGTTCAACGGTAAATTCAATATTCCCGCTAAACTAAAGTTATTGTATAAACTACGTAAAGAGATTTAATAACAATTTATATTAATTACCTAATTGGATCTAATTTATGAGAAATGTAGATTTTAGCACGAAAGTATTTCGTCTGCTGATGTTGGTTCTATTGCTCTTTTCGGTACAGATCAGTCATGCCGATGGAGGATGGCCAAAAACAGTCAAGGGACGAATTGTGGATGCGAAAAGTGGTGAGACTCTTATCGGGGTGAATATCCAGATTAAGGGAACTACTACAGGTACGATTTCTGATTTTGATGGAGGGTTTCAGCTGACTGTTAAAGCTAATTCTGTTCTTCAATTTTCGTATGTAGGCTATAAGTCCATTGAAATGAAAGCTGAAGAGGCAGTCAAAAGAACCGTTTTTAAGATGCAGGAAGATGCGAGTGTACTCGAAGAAGTTGTAGTGGTGGGTTATGGTGTTCAGAAAAAAGTGACGAATGTTGGTTCTATCACTCAAGCGGACGGACTGGAATTGATGAAGTCTGGTAGTGTGAACTCTGTTTCGGAAGCTCTTCAAGGAAAGTTGAATGGTGTCATAGCAATCAATTCTTCGGGAAAGCCGGGTGATAATGATGTGACGATGTATATTCGTGGTAAGAGTACATGGGGGAATACGAATCCTTTAGTATTAGTGGATGGCATCGAGCGCGACATGGATGATATTGACATGAATGAAATTGAAACAATTTCTGTTCTGAAAGATGCTTCTGCAACGGCTGTTTATGGTGTGCGTGGTGGTAATGGTGTGATTCTTATTACAACCAAACGTGGTACGGACAATTCGCCGGAAATTAATTTTTCGGCAAATGTGACGTTTAAGAGTCCGACGACAAGTATGCATTTAGCTGATCATGTGACGGCTATGCAAGCGTATAATCGAGGGCTTGCTAATGATGGAAGTTGGGATAAATTGATTCCTCTTTCTACGATTGAAGCTTGGCAGCGTGCTTATGAGGAAGGTAACTATGGTGCTTACAACGATGTATTTCCTTATGTGAATTGGTGGGATGAATTGGTAAGTAGTGGCTATACCCAAAATTATAATGTAAACATACGTGGAGGAACTGGTTATATGAAGTATTTTGCTTCTGTAGGTTATCAGGGAGACGGTGATATCTACAATTTGAAAGAAAACGATGCTTTTGATCCGCGACATACGTACAAACGTTATAATTGGCGCTCTAATTTTGATTTTAATATTACTTCCACCACAAAACTTTCTGTGAATGTTGCCGGTAAAATGGCATATCGTAACAAATCTCTAGATAGCGATAATCCATTTAACCGTATAATGACAGAGTCTACGAGCGATCACCCTGTGAAATATTCTGATGGATATTGGGGAGATGATGAAGAAAAGAATCCGGTTGCTAATATGAATCTGGCCGGTGCAAACTTACGTAAGACTTTTCAAGGCTGGTATGATGCGTCTCTTGAGCAGAAACTGGATTTTATTACTCCCGGATTAAAAATTGGTGCTAAGCTGTCTTATTCTTCTTCCTCTACTACCTCGACTAATGTAACTCGTGGAGGAAGTGCGAATCAGGCGTTAAAGTCTATAATCCGTTATCATCGTGTTTACGACTACGCTAATCCGATTATTAATCAGGATGGTTCGGTTTCGTATCCAATGATTGAGAATACACGTCTTCCTGATGCAGAGTCCGTACCCTTGTCTCCTACTGTTGAATATTATGATAGGTTAGATGGATATACACGTCGTTTCTATTATGAGTTTTCAGTAGCTTATAACCGTACATTCAATGGTCATAATGTCGGGGCACTTGCTTTGTTTAATCGGCAGATTTATGATTCAAAAGATGGTGACAATGTTCGTTTCCCTAGCTATAATGAGGACTGGGTAGGACGTGTGACATATAACTGGAAAGAGCGGTATTTAGGAGAGATGAATGTTTCGTATACGGGTTCGGAAAAGTTTGCTCGCGGACATCGTTTTGGATTGTTTCCTTCATTTTCTTTGGGATGGCGTCTTTCGGAAGAACCGTTTATAAAGAAAAGTAGTGTAAGTAAGATACTGACTAATCTTAAGTTTCGTTATTCATGGGGAAAGGTCGGTTCTGATGCAGGAGCAAGTCGCTGGAATTATATACAGTCATTTACTTCTGGGGGAGTGATAACATTGGGTGATACGCAAACGCATGAATGGGGACCTATTTATAAAGAAGGCTCTATTGCAAACGTGGGCTCGACTTGGGAGAAGTCAACCAAACAAAATTTGGGAATTGAAGTGGGATTCTGGAACAAACTATCCATGACACTGGACTTGTTTGATGAGAAACGAAAGGATATTTTAATGACACCTAACACTACTTCATCAATAGCAGGCGCGACTTTCAATGCTGTGAATATGGGGCGTACTAAGAATCATGGATTTGAAGTAGAGTTGCGCTGGCAAGATAAAATAGGTAAGGATTTTCGTTATAATGTTGGTTTCACTATGGCATCAAGTGAAAACCGGGTTGTGTTCCGTGATGACCCATATCGTTCTCCAGAGCACCTGAAAGGTGCAGGAAAGCCTATTGGACATCAGATTCGCTATTTGGCTATTGGTAATTATGGAACTATTGATGATGTATTTAATTATGCCCAAACAGGTTCTATTAATTCTGTTGCTCCGAGTCAGGTAATTCCAGGTGATTTGGTTTATGTTGATTTCGATGCCAATGGTGTTTTGAATGGTTCTGATAAAGTTGCAGTTTCACAACTTAATTACCCCTTGCACACTTATAGTTTTCAATTAGGATTTGACTGGAAAGGATTAGGGTTTAGTGCCATGTTTTATGCTCCAACAGGTGTCTATAAATTAGTAGATCATGTATATATGGCTTCATTTATCGATGGAAAGATTAATGCACAGCCTGATGTCATGGCTGCATGGACACCGGAAACTGCCAATCAGGGTGGCATTACAACTCCGGCTTTACATTTGATTAATAATGGCAGATTTAATGGAACAGAGAGTACATATCGTTATCGAAATTTCTCTTATCTGCGTTTGAAAAATCTTGAAGTTAGCTATAAATTACCCAAACGTTGGTTGCAAGCTGCGCGTATTTCCAATTTACAGCTTTATGTGAATGGCAATAATTTGTTGACATTTTGGGGAGGAGATAACCGTATTGACCCGGAAGGTAACCAGAAAGGCTATCCTATTCTGCGTTCGATAACCTCCGGTATAAGACTCTCGTTCTGATTCATTTAATAATTGGTAGTATGAAGAATAAATGTATATATATATTGTTGGCGGGATTTTTCTTGCTTTTAAATGTAGGATGCGAAGATTTCCTGGATAAACGTGAAGATGCTGGCGGGCTTGACGAAACTTCTGTTTATGCAAATTATGAATCGATTCGTGGCTTTTTGGATGGTGTATATTCCAAATTAGATAATTACAATTGGTTTGAAAGTGCTGATGGAGGTAGTTATGGCCGTACTTATGTGGGTGTAATGGCCGATGAAATGGCAGCAACATATAATAGTACGGTTTTTGCTAAATTCTTTTCAGGCTCTTGGTTATTGACGGGTAAGAGTGAAAATGTTACTGAGATTGGTAATGGGGATAAAACACCGATAGGAAAGGCATATCCATCTTTACGTATTGTGAATCGTGTGATTGCCAATATTGATAAAGTCCCGTTGACGGAAGAACAAAAAAAAGAGATTCTGGGACAGGCTTATTTTTATCGTGCCTGGTTTTATTTCTCGGTTATAAAACGTTATGGAGGTATGCCTATCATAGATCGCGTTTTTGAGGGTGGAGATGATGATCTTCCCCGTGTCACTTATCATGAAAGTTCGGATTGGATGATTGGGGATATCGATAAAGCGATAGCTATGCTTCCTGATACTTGGGAAAATATGCAGTACGGTCGTCCGACGAAATTGGCAGCCATGGCTTTCAAAGAGATGGCGTTATTGTATGATGCAAGTCCTTTAATGCAAAATGATCTGAATTCAATTGAAGTGAAAACTTATGATCGGGAACGGGCGAAGAAAGCGGCACAGGCTGCTTGGCAGGCTATTAAGTATATGAAAGATAATGAGGGGGTGACCGGAGTGAGGATGGAGACTAAGGAAGAATATACGAATATTTTTTGGTTTCCGGATACGCAGATAAAGCAGCCAGAACATATATGGACGCGCCGTAGCATGAAAAATACAACGGATCGGAGTAAAACGTTACGTGCGTTCTGGCTTTATCCGGAGTTGGCTACAGGCACGGGGGCGGAAGCGTTTGCCATGTCTTGTCCGACGTTGAATGCTGTTAATATGTACGAACGTCAGGGGGATGATGGAATATATTATCCGATTGATGATCCTCGTTCCGGTTATGAGTTTGATCCAGAACATGCTTTCACCAAACGTGACCCTCGTTTTTATAATAATATATTAATTCCTGGTGATAAATGGGGAACTTACCAGAATGGTGCAACCTATTATATTCGTTTATGGGTTGGTTCAAAACCATATAATGACTTTTTGACATCCAAACATTCGAATGGACGTGAAATATCGGGTTTTATGTGCCGTAAATTTCTTTGGGAAGATGCTCATGGGCAGCACTTTCCTAGTGGTAATGATAAATGGTTAAGATACTGTGCGCAAACTGTATTTATTCGGGTTGCTCAGCTTTATCTGGATTTTGCAGAAGCATCGTTTGAAGCGACTGGAAGTGCGACAGCTACAGTAGAGAATTGTGGAATGACGGCAGAAGAAGCTATAAATTTAGTTCGTAATCGTGTAGATGTGACGGATTTGCCTTCGGATATAGTGAATGATCCGGAGAAGTTCCGTGAAGCGTATCGTCGTGAACGTGGGGTAGAGCTTATGTTCGAGCATCACCGTTGGTGGGATGTGCGTCGTTGGATGATTATGCATGATTTATTTAAAACAGCATATCCTCTTCAAGGAGTTAAGTTTCATCCTGTTGGTTCGTATGGTGATAAAACAAGACCGGAAAGTTTCACTTATGAGAAATTTGACATGACTAAAGAAGTTCGGGGATTCTCGAATATGCGTAATTACTGGTATCCGTTGCCACAGCATGATGTGGATGCGCTTCGCAATTTGCAACAGAATCCGGGTTGGTAATGAAAATACTTAATTTTAGATGTTTATGAGAAACAGATATCGTATATTTTTCATGGGATTGTTTGCGTCGGCTTTTTTGATAGGAGGTACAATGGACGTGGAAGCCCAGAACAAGAATAAGAAGAAAATTCCGGTAATTGAGGTAAAAGCTCGAGTAACCGATGTAAACGGTCAGCCGTTGCGTGATGTTATGGTATTAAGTGGGGGTGGAGCAATAACTAATTATACAGATGTGAATGGTTGTTTCTCCCTTAAAACAAAGGCAAATGGCACCATTCTGATTGAGACTCCTGGGTATAAGGATGCAGTGATTAATTTACAGGAGGGGGGATGTCCCAGTGAAATCAAACTTGAGCTTGAAGGATTGTACTCAACAGAACGTGATATTTATGAACGTGGTGATGGTGCTAAAACATATCAGTCTGATTTAACGGCTGCTATTGGTCATGTGAATATTGAACATTTGAAAACAATGCCTGAATTACAACTATCCAATACTTTGCAAGGACAGGCGGCTGGTCTGATTGCTATTGCAGGGACGGGCGGAATTGGCTATGATAATTCGACACTTTATATTCGCGGGCATCACAACAATGGTACGAATAATGCTATTGTAATTGTTGATGGGATTGAACGTCCGATTGATGATATTCTTCCGGAGGAAATAGAATCAATTGAGATTTTGAAAGATGCTCCGGCTAAAATTCTGTATGGAGCGCAGGCCACTAATGGAGTGGTGCTGGTGCGCACTAAACGTGGAGAAGCACATAAGCGTATTATTCGGCTTGGATTAGAATATGGTGTGCAACCTACAACACGTTTACCTAAGTATCTCGATTCTTATAATTATGCCACATTGTTTAATGAGGCACGTGAAAATGACGGTATGTCTCCATTTTATACGGATAAAGATTTAGAAGGTTACCGTCATTCATCAGGAGTAAATGACCTGCTTTATCCTAATGTAGATTATTATAAAGAGTTTCTTCGTGATCAGAATACTTTCCGGAAAGCCACTCTTGAACTGAATGGTGGAAATAAAAATGCTACTTATGCTGTGACTGTAGGCTATACAGGAAGTTCTGGTTTGGAAAAAGTGGGAGACCGTTCTGACTTGAATAGAATAAACGCTCGTGGTAATCTGGATATTCGTATTACAGATTTTCTTTCGGTTGCAGCAGATGTTGCGGCACGTATTGAAAAGAAGGACTGGGGAGCAAAGGATGGTGAAGGACTATTTGGAGAGATATCTACCCTTCGTTCCAATGAATATCCATTTATAATCTCTCCGGAGGCGATCAACGGGCATGATGGTATTGCTGTAGATGGAAGTTCTTTGATTTTTGGAGCAAGCTCTCGTAAATCAAGCAATCTTTATTCAGATATGGCATATGGGGGGAATACATCAGAAAGATATGTAAACAGTCAGACGAATCTGGGATTAAAATTTGATTTGAATGAGTTTGTAGAAGGATTGACTGCCGATGCTTATATGACTTTTGATAATTACAGTTATTTACGTCAGGAATTACGTAATGCATACCCAACTTATTCTATTGATCGTTATTTGGATGCTAATGGTGATGAAGTTCTTCGTTTTACGGAGCGAAAAAGACTGAATTTGCCTAAGAAGCAATCGATTGTAGCAAATAATACATATCGCTATTTCGGATGGCGGGCGAATGTGGGGTATGAAAATAGATTCGGACTTCATAGAGTCTCTGCCAATGCTGCTTTTCGTTATACTCAAGAAGAAGCCACAGGCAGTTCACAGGACTCGAAAGATGCTAATTTTACATTCCGGGCTAATTATAATTATGACAAACGGTATATGCTTGAAGGTACACTTTCTGCAATGGGAAGTAATAAGTTTGAGAAAGGTAGCCAATACTTCTTTGCCCGGGCAATTGGCGCAGCGTGGGTACTTTCTAATGAATCGTTCTTGAAAAATATGAAAAAAGTAGACTTTTTGAAGTTAAAGGCTAGTTACGGTCATCTTGGTTATGCTGGTAATACCGGTTTCTTCCTTTATAGAACAAATTGGAAAAAAGGAGATAAGGAAGAGTTCAGACCGACTATTGGGGGGAATACTACCGATCTTTCTCGTTGGGGTAATCCCGATTTGGAGTGGGAGTATTCTAATGAGCTGAACGTGGGTGCAGAAGGGCTTTTCTTGCATAACCGCCTTTCTACTGAAATTAACTATTTCCGTGAGTTGCGTAAGAATATTATAGGTGTAAATAATGCTAAGTATGCAGCAACAGGAGGTGATTTTATTCCGTACGAGAACATTGGGGAAGTCATGAATCAGGGATTTGATGCTTATGTAAGTTGGAATGATAAAATAGGAAAGGATTTTACTTATAATGTGGGATTCAATATTACTTATACGAAAAATAAATTGCGTAAAAGTAATGAACTAAGTAATATGGAAGAGTATCGTAAGGCAATAGGACGTCCGACCAGCACGATCTTTGGATGGCAGGCACAAGGACTTTTTGGTAAAGATGTTCCTCTTGCAGGTCATGCTAATCAGACTTTTGGCAATTATCAGGTCGGTGACATTGCTTATGCGGATTTGAATGGTGATGGAACTGTCGATAATAATGACCAAAAAAGTATTGGGCAGAGTTTTCCTACTACAACAATGGGGATTGATGTTACTTTAAATTATAAAGGATTTGGTCTTTATATTTTAGGTACTGTCACCACAGGTATTACTAAGTTATGCACGAGTTCTTATTACTGGAACTCTGGTCTTAACGGATATTCTGTACTTGCATTTGACCGTTATCACCCAGTGAACAATCCAGAGGGGACTCAACCCCGCTTGACAACAATGGCAGCCGATAACAATCAACGTAACTCTACATTCTGGGCGGAGAATGGTTCGTTTTTCCGTCTTAAGAATATTGAGTTGAGTTATACTTTGGTGAATAAATCAGGAAAAGGTATCGGCAAGAACTATAAGTTTTTTGTTCGTGGAACTAATCTTTTTGTTCTTTCAGGCATTAAAGATCTTGATCCGGAAAGGATACTCTCTGGTGTGACTAATTATCCTACCTACCGTACTGTTACGGGTGGATTATCAATCTCTTTCTAAACTTATTATGATTATGAAATTAATAAAATATACATTTATCACGGTTTTGTTGGCAGGCACTGTATGTTCATGTAGCGATATGCTTGATACTAAACTGACAAACGAGTGGTCGGAAGATGATACTTGGACAAATGCGGAAAAAGCTCAAGGTGTTTTACTCTCAGTCTATCAGGATGTCATGATTTCTCCTGATGCGTGGGATGGTAATTTTCTTGATGCGGCTACAGATAATGCTTTGACTCGTAATACAGGTTCAAGTGTTTATCGCGCTGGACAAGGTGCTTTTAGTTTTTCTACAAATCCATTGGGTATTTGGAGTAAATGTTATAATCAGTTCCAGCAAATTCATATTTTCCTGGATAAGGGATTGACAAATGATGTTTGTTATAGTATGACAAGCGAGGACAATGACAGGAAAATCAAACAGCGCCTTAAAGGAGAAGCTATTTTCTTGCGTGCTTGGACTGGTTTTCAGTTATTACAGATGTATGGGGGAAAAACAGATGATGGTTCAGTACTTGGTTATCCCATTGTAACTCATTTTGTTACTCCGGAAGAGTCTTCACATCCGGAGAACTTTGTACGTAATACTTATGAAGAATGTGTAAAACAAATAGCGGAAGATTGTGAAACAGCTATGTCCTTGCTGCCATTGACTTATTCGGGGAGTGATGCAATTTTGGGTGAGAATCTTTTTGGTAGAGCATCTGGTCTAGCAGCCGCTGCACTAAAAGTTCGTGTTTTACTATATGCTGCAAGTCCGGCATATCAGCCTGACAATATTGTTAGGTTAAATGGTATGGGGGATTATACTATTGTAGATCAAACTGCTTATCAGGCAAAATGGGAACGGGCGGCAACCTATGCATATGAAGTACTCCAAATGTCCGGAATGACAACTTATGCTGCTCTAAAACCGAAAGAACTGTATGATGGTGGAGACGCACAATCTACTGAGTTCCTTTTTCGTACATTTGTAGGCAAGGGACATGCTATTGAAGGTCGTCACTATCCTCCTTTCTATTATGGAAATGCGCAGACAGTTCCTTCTCATAATCTTGCTGCGGCATTTCCTGCAAAAAATGGGTTTCCGATTGATGATCCTCGTGCCGGATATGATAAAGAGAATCCTTACTCCTGTATACGTGACAATCGTTTTGATGTGAATCTCTACTATCAAGGGCGGAAGTTTGGAGCAAACGACTCTAACATAGATGTCGCATATGGAGGAAAAGATTCTGATTATTTGAATGAAAAGGCAAGTCGCTCTGGGTATTATCTTGCAAAGTTCATTAATACAGATCTTGCAAATTTCATTAAGCCTCTTGATCAACAGGAGTCTCGTCACTATAACCCGATGTTGCGTAAAGCTGAAGTTTGGTATAACTTTGCAGAAGCTGCAAATGAAGCATGGGGGCCAAAAGTTGTAGGTCCGGATTGTACGATGTCTGCATATGATGTTATTCGTACGATCCGTGAAAAATCAGGAGGAATAACTGATGTTACCTATCTGGATGAGATGGCGGTTTCTCAAGAAAGTTTTGCAAAATTGATTCAGAATGAACGTCGTATAGAGTTTGCTTTTGAAAATCAACGCTTTTGGGATTTACGTCGTAGACTTTTGCCACTCGATGAGACCATTTTAGGTATGAAAGTTACTCGGAAAGTAGATGGTACTGAAGTCTTTGAGGTTGTGCCAATAGAAGAACGCCCGCTTGATAATATGCGTTATTATTATCTCCCGTTGCCTTACGACGAGATACTGAAGAACTCAAATCTTATGAATAATAGAGGGTGGGGAAAGTAGTAATTTATAAAAACAGGATATTATGAAAGCTATAAATACATTATTATTTATTATTGCGTTATTAGGATTTACTTCGTGTTATGATGATTATGTGAGCGATTATGAAAATCCTAATATGGGATTTGCTGTTAGTAAACCAATGCGTACAGTTATTTCGGAGCGTGATATGCCGATATACATAGGGGTATCAATTGGGGGTAAAAGAGAAGTGGATATGTCGGATTGGGCTCGATTTGTAATTGATCCGACATTGGTAGAAGGCACTGGTAAGGAACTGCTTCCAAGTGATTATTATACTCTCTCAGACCCGGAATATTTCCGGGTACGCAAGTCTAATCTTCCAGTGGCTGATGTTCGCATTGATTTTACGGAAGCATTCTATAATGATCCGCTTAGTCTGAAAGATCACTATGTCTTACCGTTTCGTATGACTGAAAACTCTTTGGGAGCTTTGCGTGAAGGTGCTGAAACAACTGTTGCCATCATTAAATATATCAGTACTTATGCTGGAACGTATTATCGTATGGGGACTGTTACGGAGGTTGATGCGTCAGGAACCGCTTTGGGCAGTCCGGTAAATTATGGAAATACACATGACATTATCAATTGTAGTACTGTTGGTTTTAAAAGTACTGCTCCACGTACTGTTGTGTGTCCGGGAGTCGGTAATGAAAAAGAAAATGTCGGTAGTGTGACTTTGATAATGGATGTTGATAAGAACGTTGTAGTGACAGGTGTGGAAGGTAAGGCCGCTATAAGTGATGCGTCAGGAAGCTATAAAACTGAAGGTGATTATGATTATGTGGCTAATGTTGGTACGCGTGCTCCTCAGTTTGATCTGGAATATACTTATGTAAAGGACGGAAAATATTATCATGTTGCTGAAAAGTTAGTGTTACGTCAGGATCCATTATATGATCTACGTGTTGAAACTTGGTAATTAATAGTATTATAAAAAAATAAAGAAATGAAGATATATATTCCTATTATTTTATCTATCTTGTCTATCTTTTCTGCCTGTGATTCAGAAGCTGGATGGCAGAATCTGGAGGTGATAGAAACTGTAAAAATAGATCCTGTGATTGATTGGACGGCTGTTGCTGATAGCTGTACGTTTGTTCTGGTAGAGCAATTTATGAACAAAGAAAAAGGAACGTTTTGGAAGTCACCGAAGAATGTAAGTGGAGGGTCTTATAATATTTATTGGCAACAAGCTCATGCTATGGATGTTATTGTATATGCTTATGAACGGATTAAGAATAAGAATCCCGAATTGGCCGATACTTATGAGAATTATTTCAGGCTTTGGCTTAAAAATAAGGCTAATAATTATAATCATGATAAAAATGATGAGACTGGATTTTTGAATTCTTTTACAGATGATATGTGTTGGATTTGTCTGACATTAATTCATATGTCGGAGGCTACTGGCGATGATATATACATTAATATGGCTAAAACAGTTTACGATACGCATATTATTACTCGGGCAAGAACGGATGCTAAAGGAACCGGATTGCCATGGAAAAGCAATGATGAAAGCAGGAATGCATGTACCAATTCTCCGGGTTGTTTGATTGCAGCTAAATTGTATAAAAAATATGGTACAGAAAATTATCTGAATGATGCGAAAATGTTATATGATTATATTGTGAAAAATTTGCTAAAAGGTGATGGTAGGGTAGAGGAACCACCCTTAACTTATACGCAGGGAACTTTTGGTGAAGCGTGTCGACAGTTGTACCATATAACGCAGGAACGGCAGTACATGAGGAAAGCAGAGGAGGTGATAAACTATACGATGACCAGTGATCGATGTCTCCAGAATTGGATATTGCGTGATGAAGGTACCTCTATGGATGGTAGCATTTTTAAGGCCGTCTTTATTCCTTATGCTGTAAATCTGGCTTTAGATGAGAAGGCTTCCGACTATGTTAAAAAACGTATTATTCTCTTTTTGCAGGATAATGCAACTGTATTATGGAATAATTTGGACAGAAGCTTATATCCGGAAATGTATTGCAATTATTATTGGGGAAAGGTGTTTCCATCCGGTGATATTGCTTCTATGGGAGCTCAGACAAGCGGTGCATCTTTGATGGAGGGAGTTGCCCGGATGTTGGCGAATTTAGCAGAATAATAGTATATTTGTAACATATTTGTAAATTTGAAAAGGCATGAATAACCATTTTACTCACGTTAGTATTGTCCTATTCTTCTTATGTCTTATAGGAAGTGTTTGTGGATATGCACAGACTTCAGCTACTACTGATACGGGATATCAACTTTGGTTGAATTATAAACCGGTTCTGGATACTAGGCTGAAAAGAACTTATGTTCAGTATTACAGCCAAATTCGTTTGTCCGGCAGTCGATATGATGAAGTGATAGCTGACGAACTGAAACGCAGTTTGAAGGCCATGTTGACAATCACGCCAGAATTCGTTCATAATGAGAAAAAAGGCATTCAAATGAGTTTTTGTGCAGATAAAAGCTTGGGGCAGGAGGGATACATTATTCGCAGTGGTAAAAAGGGAATAACACTCCAGGCTTATTCCGATGCGGGATTTCTTTATGGTACGTTCCATTTGATTCGTTTGATACAATGTGAATATTCACTTGAACACTTGAATATCAGAGAAACTCCCGCATTGGACTCCCGTCAACTGAATCACTGGGATGATCTGGGAACTATAGAACGGGGATATGCTGGAAGATCATTATGGAAATGGAATGACTTACCCGGGAAAATAGATCCGAGGTACACCGACTACGCCCGTGCTAACGCATCTATTGGAATAAATGGAGTGATTTTGAATAATGTCAATGCCGATCCTCGCTTTTTACGCCGTGATTATTTAGAAAAAATTGCAGTTCTGGCTCAAATTTTCCGTAAATATAATATACGTGTGTATCTTGCAGCCAATTTCGGAGCTCCCATGAAACCATCTGCAACACCGGATGTCATGAGGCAATGGGGAGGAGTAGGAAATTTGAATACGGCTGATCCTCGAAATCCTGAGGTACAGAAGTGGTGGAAAACAAAAGCTGATGAAATTTATTCATTGATTCCTGACTTCGGTGGATTTGTAGTAAAAGCAAATTCAGAAGGAATGCCGGGACCGCAGGATTATGGATGTACGCATGCAGATGGGGCTAATATGCTGGCACGTGCTTTGAAACCTCATGGGGGGATTGTAATGTGGCGGACATTTGTATATAATCCGGAAATAGATAAAGATCGGATAAAGCGTTCTTATAAGGAATTTCTACCGCTGGATGGAATGTTTGATGATAACGTAATTTTGCAAACTAAAAACGGAGCATTGGATTTTCAACCGAGTGAGCCTGCACAACCTCTTTTTGGAAGTATGACACGAACCCCTTTAATGGCAGAGCTTCAGATTACTCAGGAGTATCTCGGTCATTCTACTTATCTGGTGTATTTGCTGCCAATGTGGAGAGAGTTTTTAGATTTTGACACACATTGTAAAGGTGCTGGAAGTACCATTGCCAAAATTCTGACAGGTGAGGTAATCCCTCAGTCATATCGTGCTATAGCAGGAGTGGCCAATACCGGTGATTCTCACAATTGGACAGGACACCATTTTGCGCAAGCTAATTGGTTTGCTTTCGGACGTTTGGCTTGGAATCCGAAACTGGAGACCCATAAGATTACATCCGAGTGGATAAAATCGACATGGAACTGCGACAAACAAACTTTGAAAGTTGTGGAACAAATGATGATGCCAACATGGAAAAGTTTTGTTTGTAGTCATGCTCCTTATAGTATTGGATTTACGGTACAGGTTAAAGGGCATTATCTGGCTGGTTTTGAGATACGAGCCAATAAAGAATGGAAGATAGATAATGAAAGTATTGGTAATGATCGGACGATTACTGGCTCTGATTATGTATCACAGTATTTTGAACCGAATCGTTCACTTTTTAATGATATCAATCAATGCCCTGAATTGTATTTACTTTGTTTTCACAGAACTCCTTGGAATCATAAAATGAAATCCGGCCTGACGCTTCGTGAGGAACTTATTGCCAATTTGAAACAGGGAATAGAACAAGTTGACAGAAATATTGAACTTTGGAAATCACTTCGTGGTAAAATTGATGAGCGACGCTTTGGTGAAGTGATGGAAAGCCTCGCTACAGAAAAAAAGGATACACAAGCCTTTTATGATTCTGCTATCCATTTTTTCAATCTTTATAAATAAGAGAAGAGCTTTTCTAACTTTTTTATATGAAAATGGCTGTTTTTTATTCTTTATTGAACAGCTATTTTCATAATTTGCCAAATAAACTGTCGAACTTTGGATGTGATCTTTTAATAGCTAATTGGCTGAAATTACTCACTTATAGATGATACTTCTGCTATTTGTACGGCTATTGGTGCGGATATACCTTTGGGAGTGCAGGTAAGTGTGATTAATAATTTTTATAATAAAAAGAAATAGAATTAAATAACTAGAAATATTGTATCAATGAAAGTCTTTTCGCTATTAATATTACTGATGATGGCATCTGTTCTGCAATCGCAAGTCGTTGTGAATGAGAATATAAAACATAGTAAAAATGTTTTTCCGTTAGTTACTTCTAATGTGGAGGCGACTGTGTGTTATGATGCTAATGATTATCTGGTTGTAAAGAAGGCCACTGAATTGTTTGTATCAGACATTGAGAATGTTACGGGTCAAAGACTGAAATTGACAAATGAATGTAAGAAGGGAAGAGCAGTGGTCATTGTTGGCACTATTGAGAAGAATCGGGCAATTCGTCAGTTAGCTTCCAAAGGGAAAATAAATATAGCTCCTTTGGAAAGAGCTTGGGAACGGTATTTGATTCAAATGGTTGATCGTCCTTTTCCGGGTGTGAGTAAGGCTTTGGTGGTAGCAGGAAGTGATAGACGAGGAGCCGCTTACGGTTTATTCTCTCTTTCGGAAATGGCAGGTGTATCTCCATGGTACTGGTGGGCGGATGTCCCTGTGAAGAAACATAAAACACTTTATGTAGATGCTCCTGCTACTTTATCTAAGACTCCTTCTGTGAAATATAGGGGGATTTTCTTGAATGATGAGGACTGGGGATTAAAACCTTGGGCTGCTAAGACTTTTGAAAAGGAACGTGGGAATATCGGTCCCCGTACTTATGCCAAAATATGCGAATTGTTGTTACGCCTGAAAGCAAATCATTTGGCCCCTGCTATGCATCCGGTGTCAACTGCATTTTATAAGATACCTGAAAATAAGTTAGTGGCAGATACTTTTGCCATTGTGATGGGCTCTAGTCATTGCGAACCATTATTGTTGAATACTGCTAGTGAATGGAATTCTAAAACTATGGGTCCTTGGGACTATGGAAAAAATAAAGATAAAATTAATGAGGTTTTAGGAAGCCGTGTGGAAGAGATTTGTGCTTATGAGAATGTATATACACTGGCATTGCGGGGACTTCACGATGCAGCTATGGGAGGCGGAGATGTATCGATGAAAGAGAAGGTGAAATTGCTGGAGAGTGCATTGAAAGACCAACGTGATATTATAGCCAGGCATACTGATAAACCAATTGAAACAATTCCGCAAGCATTTACTCCTTATAAAGAGGTATTGGAAATTTATTCAAATGGTTTGGAACTACCGGATGATGTTACAATTATTTGGCCGGATGATAATTTTGGGTATATGAAGCGATTGAGTGGTCCGCAGGAGCAAAAGCGTTCCGGACGATCAGGAGTTTATTATCACTTATCTTATTTGGGAGTTCCTCATAGTTATTTGTGGTACAGTACTACTCCTCCAGCTTTAATGTATGAAGAACTTCGTAAAGCTTATGATACTACTGCGGATCGTATTTGGCTGGCTAATTGTGGAGATTTGAAAGGAGCGGAAATGCAGGTTTCTCTATTCCTTGATATGGCTTATAATATTGAACAGTTTAATACCAATAATGTGGTCACTTATCCAGCACATTGGTTGGCTGAGATGTTTGGAGAACAATATTATAATGTTTTTGAGGATATTACAACTTCACATATTAATCTTGCTTTTTCCAGAAAACCGGAATATATGGGGTGGGGGTATTGGAATAATTATTGGGGTGGAGGAGAAAAACGTACGGATACTGAATTCTCTTTCGCTAATTATAATGAGGCGGAAAGACGTCTGAGTGAATATCGTCGTATTGGGAAAGAAGCGGAAAATGTTTTTCTTTCATTGACGGAAGAAGCTAAACCGGCATTGTATCAGCTATTGTATTATCCGGTAAAGGGTGCCGAACTGATGAATCACATGACTATAAAAGGGCAATTTTATCGCCAGTATGTCCGTCAGCAACGTGCAGCTGCCAGTCAACTGAAAGCACAGGTGAAAAATTATCATGATAGCTTGAAACTTATTACCGATAGCTATAATTCGTTGTTGAATGGGAAATGGAAATATATGATGTCTCTGAAACAGAACTATGATGGTACAAGTTCTTATTTCATGGTTCCGTTGATGGAGGAGAACTATGTTCCTATGGGAAGTCCTAAACTTGCAGTCCAAGCGGAAGGTGAGGCATTGGACAAAGGTGGATTAAATTTTCATAGTTTGCCTGCTTTCAGCACTTACTCTCGCAAGGAACATTGGATTGATATTTATAATCAGGGGACAGGAGAAATCGTATGGAATGCACAATCTTCAGCTGATTGGATAATACTCTCGCAAGAAGCTGGAAAAACTTCGTTGGAAAATCGAATAGTTGTTTCTATCGATTGGACTAAAGTTCCTGTGGGAGAGAGGATAAGAGGAGATATTGAAATTGTATCTGGAGGTCAGAAAGAATGTGTGCTGGTTTCTGTTTTTAATCCGGTTTCTCCTATACGTGATGAGGTACAAGGATTATATGTCGAAGAGAATGGATATATTTCTATCCCGGCTGTTGATTTTCATCGCAAGTTTGAGAATAGGGATATCAAAATGACTGTTCTCCCTGGACTCGGTTTTGAAGAAAGTTCTCTACAAATGGGAACTCCTATGGCGCCTTTACAGATGTATCGTGCGGGTGATGTACCTAGAGTAGAATATGATTTTTATACGTTTAATGCTGGAATTTATGATGTGTATACGTATGTTCTACCCACATTCCCGTTACACGCGGAACGAGACTATAAATTGCCGGAACATACTAATTCAGATACAAAGTATAGTGTCCGTATAGATGATGGATCTATTTCTACTCCTTCGACTTCCGCTATTGAGTATTCTCAAATTTGGTATGATAGCGTACTAAAGAACTGCAGAGTGAATAAATCTACTTTGTATGTGAAGAAACCTGGTAAACATACTATACAGATACGTTGTGGTGATCCCGGAATCGTTATTCAAAAAATAGTCATTGATATGGGAGGATTAAAACGTTCATATCTTGGACCTGAAAGTACAAAATGTAACTAGTCTCAATTGGTTGGGGAACCGGATGGTTTTGCCATGGGTTCTCCTTCTTTTTGCGGTATTCCCAGTACAGGCATTCCGTCTTTGTCCCACTCCATTTTTTGTAAGCGGGGAGTACGTGAGTCCATTGCGCCCGGAGCGTCGTTGGGAATCTGGCGGGCATGATAAAGCATATAACATTCTTTTCCATCCGGTGAAGGAATGAAAGAACTGCCGCCGGGACCAAAAACTTCGTTTTTCGGCTCCTGCTGAAATACGGGTGTCGGATGTTTCTTCCAGGAAGCGGGATCCAGCAGGTCAGCATTGGCGTCTGCTGTTAGTAATCCTACACAATAATAAGGCGTCCAGCTACCACTGGCAGAATAAAAAATGCAAACTTTGTCTTTATTCTTCGGTTGGAAAAAATGAGGTGCCTCGTTCACATGAATCGGATAGGCCGTTTTACTGCCATCAGGATTGACCCATTGACATTCCCATTCATATTCAGGTTTGGAAATCAGGACTCTATCGGAAGAAAGAGTCCATGGATTTTCCATGGAAGCGATGTAAATGCACTGTGTCTCACTGTCGATTCTTTGTTTTTGCCATCCGCACCAGATCATGTAACGTTGTCCGTTATGTTCAAAAGTGCTTGCATGAATCGCCCAGTTGTTATCTTTGTCAGTCGGTATTCGGCCTTTCATGACAAACTTTCCCTCTGTAGGAGTGGCAGCCTCGTTCTCAATTACATAAATCTGGTGATTGTCCATGTTACCGTCATCTGCCGCAAAATAGATATACCATTTATTATTGATCCGATGTAGCTCGGGGGCCCATAAATGGTGCGAATTACTAGGGTCTGTCGGTATCCATACCGGTTTTTTAAGACTGTCATCCAAGTTTGTTATATCACTCGTTTCCCAAAGTATGATCCTGCTTTCGGAACCTTGTGTGTAGTAATATTTCCCTTCGTGAAAAACACTCCATGGTTCTGCTCCTTTTTCGCGCAACGGATTCGTATAGGTATCTCCTGTTATCGTTTCCTTTTCCGGCTCTGTTTTCTTCTTGGGTTGGCAAGATGCACAAATAATGACTAAAAGTACAGTTAGTAATGAGATTCCGCTTTTCATGGTATTTTTCATTTTATAATGACACTGCAAAGAAAGCACAAAATCTTGATAAATCATCTTTTTTTTGCAGATTGGTTAGTATTTATCCTTAATTGGTTCATAATTATTGAATTTTCTATTCGTTTTTTCTCATCTTTGTAGCACGAACTTTAAAATTGATATTATATGAAACTAAAACATCTTATTCTTTTCTGTATTATTTGTTGTTCCCTGTCTGTATTTGGGCAAAAGGCCGGTCAGCAACCAAAGACAAGTGGCAATCCTGTATTTCCGGGCTGGTATGCCGATCCGGAAGGAATTGTGTTTGGAGATGAATACTGGATTTACCCTACGTATTCGGCGCCTTATGACGAACAAACCTTCATGGATGCTTTCTCGTCTAAAGACTTGGTGAACTGGACAAAACACCCGAAAGTGTTGTCGAAAGAGAATATAAGTTGGTTTAGACGTGCTTTATGGGCACCTGCTGTGGTTCATGCGAATGACAAATATTATATATTCTTCGGTGCGAATGATATTCAAAGTAATAACGAGCTGGGAGGTATCGGTGTGGCTGTAGCCGACAATCCTGCCGGACCATTTAAGGATGCACTGGGCAAACCTCTGATTGATAAATTTGTAAATGGTGCACAGCCGATCGATCAGTTTGTTTACAAAGATGATGACGGACAGTATTATATGTATTATGGTGGCTGGGGACATTGCAATATGGTGAAGCTGGCTCCGGACTTGTTGAGTATCGTACCGTTTGAGGATGGTACCATCTATAAGGAAGTAACTCCCGAAAAATATGTAGAGGGACCTTTCATGTTAAAACGTAACGGTAAATACTATTTTATGTGGTCGGAAGGCGGTTGGACCGGACCGGATTATTGCGTAGCCTATGCGATTGCCGACTCACCATTCGGACCTTTTAAAAGAGAAGCAAAAATCTTACAGCGAGATCCCAATATTGGAACGGGTGCCGGTCATCATTCTGTAGTGAAAGGTCCGGGAGCGGACGAATGGTACATCATTTATCATCGCCATCCATTAGGTGAAACGGATGGAAACGCTCGTGTGACCTGTATTGATCGCATGATTTTTGATAAAGACGGAAAAATAAAACCCATAAAGATGACTTTCGAGGGAGTAGAAGCCAGCCCATTGAAGTAAAATCTGAAAAGTTCAGCCCATCGGTAATTAATATTTTAATAAAGATGGGCTTTTTTTGATTTATTGTTTTATTTTTGTCCTTATAAATTCAATATACTTATTATAATGAAATCGGATATACACGCTCTCTCTGATTCCCTTCTGTGGAAAAGGTTTCTCGAAGGAGACTCGAGTGCGTATACCCAAATATATAATCAAACAGTACAAGATCTGTTTCGATTCGGATTATTATATACTTCGGATAAAGAATTAATTAAAGACTGCATACATGATGTGTTTGTGAAAATTCACATGAATCGTGCAAAGTTGGCTCCAACAGATAATATTGCCGCCTATTTGACAGTGGCGTTGAAAAACACTCTTTTTAATGCGCTGAAAAAAACAACAGATTCTCTCCCGTTTGATGAAATAGGTGAGAGAGAAGATACGGTTGACGACTCTCCTTCCACTCCGGAAACTATATATATTAATAATGAACAGGAAAAACAAGTTCAGACAACCGTACATTCTATGATGTCTGTATTGACGGACAGACAGCGCGAAATTATTTATTATCGGTATATCAAAGAGATGAGTATCGATGAAATCAGTAAGGTGACAGATATGAATAATCAGTCTGTTTCTAATTCTATTCAACGGGCTTTGGGACGTATCCGCGACTTATTTAAGAGAAAATAAGAGAGAATAACCAGCCCATTTTTCCTGCCTATCAAAAAAAGTGGAAAAAACTTCGAAAAAGGTGAGTATAAAATGAAAGTACAACTGTTATTCATACGTAAAGACAATGAAAATGATGAACTCTGAACAAGAACATACAGATTTTTCCCTATATACTTTTGAAGAATTTCTTCAGAATGATTTCTTTGTTTCTTCTATGAACTATCCTACGGAAGAAACACAGAAGTTCTGGGATGAATTTGAACAGATGAATCCTTCTAATATAGATGAATATATCGCTGCAAAAAGATATTTGGAAGTTTTTTCGAAAGAGAAGGGTGAGGTACTTTCAAACCAGGAAACGGATGATTTATGGATTCGTATTCAAGCGACTAATATAAATAAGGAGAAAGCGAGACGCAAGAACTATTTCTTAATAGGATTGAGTGCGGCTGCCAGTGTGGCTATTCTTGTGGGATGTTTCTTCTTTTTGAAGAACTATTCTTCGGCTTTGGATCCGGACATTGCCACATTTGCTGTGAATACGAAAGCCGATTTGCCTTTGACGGAAGAAACACTGTTGATTTTGGCAGAAGATAATGTCGTGAGTTTGAAGGAAAAAGAAACAGAGATCACGTATGATTCCGTAGAAATCAAAACGAATCAGGAAAGTATACAAAAGGAGAAATCGGCAACTTATAACCAATTGGTTATTCCACGTGGAAAACGTTCGGTATTGACGTTTGCCGATGGATCTAAAGTCTGGGTGAATGCCGGTACAAGGGTGGTTTATCCGGTGGAGTTTGAACAAGACAAACGTGAAATCTATGTGGATGGTGAAATCTACATAGAAGTGGCCAGAGATGAAAATCGTCCTTTCTATGTGCGGACCAAAGATATGAATGTCAGAGTGCTTGGTACTAAATTTAATGTAACTGCGTATGAATCGGAAGCAATTAGAAGTGTAGTGCTGGCACAAGGATGTGTTCAGGTGGAGACAGACCGGACTCCTAAAGCCATTCTGGCTCCTAATCAGATGTTCAGTTCTGCCGATGGAAAGGAAAATATAACACAGGTAGATGTAGAAGAAGCTATATCATGGGTGAATGGACTCTATTATTTCCAAAGTGCTGATTTGGGAATCGTTTTGAAACGTCTGTCTACCTATTATGGCATTAACGTAGAATTTGACCCAGCGCTAAGTAAAATAAAATGTTCCGGAAAAATCGATTTGAAAGACAACTTTGAAACAGTAATTAATGGATTAACCTTTGTTGCACCAATCTCTTATGCCTATGATGAACAATATAAGACGTATCGAGTCGTAAAGAAATAGATATGAAAAAATAAGATAAAGAATAAATCTAATTCCTGAATTTTATGGTAATTTTTGTAGAAAGTGGATGATACACGCTATCATCCAACTGGGACGTGTGTACCCAATAATGTTTAGATACAGAAATAATATTATGAGAAAATTTTAACATGTTTAATATGAAAAATGCAATTAGAGAACGAAAGAGTAAGGTTCTCGGGCTATTCCTTTGCTTTTTACTTCTCGGAATAGACTACTCTTTCGCAAGTTACAACAATTATTCTCAATTTAAGACCCTCTCGGTCAGCGTTAATAACTCGACGTTGAGAGAAGTGCTTAAAACGATAGAGAAAAGTAGTCAATTTGTTTTCTTCTACTTAGATGATGCTGTGAACTTAGAACGTAAGGTATCTATCGACAGTAAGAATAAGAAGATAGAAGAAATTCTTTCTGAACTTTTCGAGGGTACTTCATGTACTTATCGGATCTCTGACAGACAAATTTTTATTTCCGGAAAAGCATCGGCTCCTAATGAACAGCAACAGAATAAACGGAAAATAACCGGACGTGTTACTGATGTAAAAGGGGAACCGCTTATTGGAGTGAACGTTACCGTGGATGGAGATGCAAACGGTTCGATTACCAATATGGATGGTTTGTATGAGATATTCGTAACCAAAAAAAGCGTAGTGCTTAAATTTACTTATATAGGTTTTAAAACTTCAGAAATACGGACGAATGCATCTACTAATATTTACGACGTGGCCTTGGAAGAACAGGTGAACGAGTTGGAAGAGACTGTGATTGTTGGTTATGGTACCCAGCGTAAAATAAGTAATATCGGCGCACAATCTTCTATGAAGATGGAGGATATTAAAACACCTTCTGCCAGTTTAACTACAACGCTGGCAGGTCGTTTGGCCGGTGTTGTAGCCGTGCAACGTACGGGAGAACCGGGTAAAGATGCCGCTGATATCTGGATTCGTGGTATTTCTACTCCCAACACTTCTTCTCCGCTGGTATTGGTGGATGGAGTGGAACGTTCGTTCAATGACATCGATCCGGAAGACATTGAATCGTTGACAACACTGAAAGATGCATCGGCAACGGCTGTGTATGGTGTGCGAGGTGCTAATGGTGTGATCCTGATTAAAACCAAGCCGGGAAAGGTGGGAAAACCGACAGTGAGCGCGGATTATTATGAATCGTTTACCCGTTTCACGAAGATGGTTGATCTGGCAGACGGTATCACTTATATGAATGCAGCCAACGAGGCAATGCGTAATGACGGTATTGCTACAAAATATACGGAGGACCAGATACGTAACACGATTGCGGGAAAAGATTCTTATTTGTACCCGAACGTGGATTGGTTGAAGGAAATCTTTAATGATTGGGGACACAATCGTCGTGTGAATGTAAACGTGCGGGGTGGTAGTGAAAAGGTCGCTTATTATGCGTCAGTCAGCTACTTCAATGAAACTGGTATGACGGTGACTGATAAGAATATCAACACCTATGATTCCAAAATGAAATATAGCCGTTATAACTTTACCACTAATCTGAATATCGATGTGACTCC
This sequence comes from Bacteroides sp. D55t1_190419_B8, assembly GCF_015558905.1. Taxonomy (NCBI): domain Bacteria; kingdom Pseudomonadati; phylum Bacteroidota; class Bacteroidia; order Bacteroidales; family Bacteroidaceae; genus Bacteroides; species Bacteroides sp. D55t1_190419_B8. The sequence goes on along the minus strand of NZ_JADMOU010000003.1, from coordinate 114,735 downwards.
TACTACTAAAGTGGAGATCGGTGCACAAGGTTATTTGGGAGAAGGAAACTATCCGGCCATCTCTTCTGCTGATTTGTATAATGCGGCAATGTCAATTTCACCGGTTGAATATCCGAAGATGTTCTTTGTCAACGGACAAGCCTATGTGCCCGGAACTTCAACTAACAATAACTTTAATAACCCTTATTCACAAGCTACCCGTCGCGGATATGATAACCTGACGAAAAATCAGATCTATTCCAATCTGCGTATCACACAGGATTTGGATATGCTTACTAAAGGGCTGAAATTGACTGCCATGTATGCGTTCGATGTATACAATGAGATACATGTACATCAAGACCGTGCAGAGTCTACTTATAACTTCCTGGATACAAGTGTTCCTTACGATATGGACGGACAACCCATTCTGCAACGTATTTATGAAGGAAGTAACGTGTTGAGTTATAAACAGGAAACAAGTGGTAATAAGAAAACTTATCTGGAAGCTTCCCTGAACTATGACCGGACATTCAATGACGATCATCGTGTCAGTGCACTGTTCCTGTTCAACCAGCAATCCAAACTGTTGTATCCGAAAGGTACACTGGAAGATGCGATTCCTTATCGTATGATGGGTATTGCCGGTCGTGCCACTTATTCATGGAAAGACCGTTATTTTGCAGAATTCAACATCGGTTATAACGGCGCCGAGAACTTCTCACCCAAACATCGTTTCGGAACTTTCCCTGCATTTGGTGTAGGTTGGGTTATCTCGAACGAGAAATTCTGGCAACCGCTGTCAAAAACTGTTTCTTTCCTGAAGATACGCTATACGGATGGTAAAGTAGGTAATAGTGAAGTTTCCGACCGTCGTTTTATGTATCTGGACCAGATGAAAGAGAACGGTGATTATGGTTATAAATTCGGACCGAACGGAACAAAATGGTCTGGTTATGAAACAGTAAATATGGCTGTTGACTTAATTTGGGAAGAATCTCGTAAACAAGACTTGGGTATTGATATAAAACTGTTTAATGACGATCTGTCTATTGTATTCGACTTGTTTAAGGAACGTCGTGAGAACATCCTGTTGAAGCGTGAGCATTCTATACCTTCATTCCTGGGCTACAATACATCTGCTCCTTATGGAAATATTGGTATCATAGAAAATAAAGGATTCGATGGAACGATAGAGTATAACAAGCGTATAAATAAAGACTGGGTACTTGCGCTTCGTGGTAATATCACCTTTAATAAGGATAAATGGATTCAGGGAGAATTGCCGGAACAAAAATACGAATGGATGAACCAGTATGGACGTAACATCAATGGAGTTAAAGGATATGTGGCCGAAGGACTGTTCACTCAAGCTGAAATAGATGATATGGCACGTTGGGAATCGTTGTCGGATGCCAATAAAGCAATCACTCCCAAACCTTTTGCTTCACAGTTTGGTACAGTAAAGGCGGGAGATATCAAATACAAGGATTTAAACAATGACGGTCAGATTGATGCGTACGACCAGACTTACATTTCCCGTGGGGATGTGCCGACAACTGTTTATGGTTTCGGATTTACCGTAGGTTGGAAAGATTTGTCGGTAGGTATGATGTTCCAAGGTGTAGCAGGAGCCGAACGTGTTTTGAATGGTAGCAGTATTAATCCGTTTAACGGCGGTGGTGGTAGCGGTAACCTCTACTCTAACATTGGCGACCGTTGGACAGAGGAAAATCCGGATCAGAATGCCTTTTATCCGCGTCTGTCTTATGGAAGCGAAACAACCAGTAATATTAATAACTTCCAGAAGAGCACATGGTGGGTGCGTAACATGAACTTCCTGCGTCTGAAGACATTGCAGGTATCTTATAACCTGCCGAAACCTTGGGTGAATAAAGTTCATCTGAAGAATGCGGCTGTATATGTAATGGGAACTAACCTGTTCACCTTGAGTCGTTTCAAATTGTGGGATCCGGAGTTGAATACCGATAATGGTGCTTCTTATCCAAATACGACCTCTTACTCAGTTGGTATTAATTTCACATTCTAAACAAAAAGATAATGAAAAAATATAATTATATAATCGTTAGTTTGCTGGCGTGTCTCTTGACGACATCTTGTAATGACTATTTTGATCAGGTGCCTGATGACCGTTTGTCACTCAAAGAGATTTTTACAACCAGAGATGGAGCTTTGCGGTATCTTTCGAACGTATACACATTCTTACCGGATGAATTTAACCAACGTCAGGTACATGAAACCAGTCTGTACCGTACTCCCGGTCCTTGGACAGGTTCCAGTGACGAGGCAGAGTGGACAAATGACAATAAGGGAAAACTGATAAATAACAACTCTATCGATGCTACCGAAGGAACGATGGTATTGTATCGCTGGAAGAGCTGGTTCTCTGGTATCCATGAAGCTGCAGTATTTACAGAAAATGTAGGTCAGGCACCGTTGACTGTTACAGAAAGAAATCAATGGAAAGCAGAAGCAAGAGCTTTACGGGCTATCTACTATTTTTATTTAGTACGTACTTATGGCCCGGTTCCTTTGCTTGAAAAGGACTTTGCGATGGATACTCCAAGTGACGAGTTGCAACTCCCGCGTAATACGGTAGATGAGTGTTTCGATTTTATCGTATCAGAACTGAAAGGTGCACAAAATGACGGTTTGCTGGATGATGCTTCTACCGACAAGGTGTCCGGATATGGTCGTATTGACAAAGCGATTGCACAGGCATTTATCATTGAGGCATTGACTTATCGTGCCAGCTGGTTGTTTAATGGAGAAAGTACCTATTATTCTGATTTGGCTAATAATGATGGAACAAAACTATTTCCCGACAGACCGGATGAAGCTACCAAACGCGCCAACTGGCAGAGAGTGATTGATGAATGTAACACATTCTTCTCTAACTATGGTAGCCGTTATCATCTGATGTATACCAATAAGGATGGTGTTTCTGTTTCCGGCCCGGACTCGGAAGGATTCAGTCCGACAGAGTCTTATCGTCGTGCAGTGAGAACCCTGTTTTCTGAAATGGGTAACAATAAAGAGATGATTTTCTATCGTCTGGATAATGCTGCTGGAACCATGCAGTATGACCGTATGCCGAATAGATCCGGTAATACGACCGACTACAGAGGTGGTAGCTTGTTGGGGGCAACACAGGAAATGGTAGATGCCTATTTCATGTCAAACGGAGAATCTCCTATTTCCGGTTATAGTGCTGACGGAGTCACTCCGATTATCAACGAAAAATCTGATTATGTAGAAGAGGGAGTCTCTACAACAGAATACAAAGGAACAGACGGTACATTATATGCACCGGTAGGAACCAGAATGATGTATGTCAATCGTGAACCTCGTTTCTATGCCGACATTACCTTTAGCAATTCAAAATGGTTTGAGGGAACAGAAGGCGGTTATGTAGTAGATTTTACTTATAGTGGAAGTTGTGGTAAAGAACAAGGTAGCAATGACTATACGAGCACAGGTTATTTGGTACGCAAAGGAATGGATTCCGGCGACCGTAACCAGAATTTGGTTTGTGTGCTCTTACGTCTGACTAATATTTATTTTGACTATATCGAAGCGCTGGCACATGTCAGCCCGACTCATGAAGATATCTGGACTTATATGAACATGATCCGTAAGCGTGCAGGTATTCCGGGATACGGTGAGACAGTCAATCTGCCTAAACCGACTACAACGGATGAAGTCATGGAGTTGATCCGCAAGGAGAAACGCATCGAATTGAGTTTCGAAAACTGCCGTTATTTTGACGTACGCCGCTGGGGATTGGTAAATGAATATTTCAACAAGGCAATTCATGGAATGAATGTCAATTATGACGGAAATGAATTCTTTAAACGTACGGAGATTGTAAAACGTATTTTTGACCGTCAGTATTTCTTCCCGATACCACAGGGTGAGATTGATATTGATAAGAACTTGGTTCAGAATACAGGATTCTAAATACTGATTATAAAATAGAAATTATGATGAAACAATATATTTTCTCTGCAGTTTGTCTCATGTCCGGTGTCCTTTGTATGTCCTCTTGCAATGAGGATAAGCAGGCAAAGCCGTATACGCCGGATTATGAGATTGTCCCGGAGTATACCAATGCAGATACCTGGACTGCCTATGAGGCATTTAATGATTACTTGCTGGACCCCGATAAGAATATTTATAAAACAAGTACCGCTTATACTGCTGCTGTAGACCGCAATAACGGAGCTGCCGCTATCTGGTGCCAACCTATTTACTGGGACATGGCGATGAATGCTTATAAACGTGCAAAAACGGAAGGGAATACGGAAAGAGAAAACAAATACAAGCAGTTGTGCGATGATTTGTTTGCCGGAAATAAAGCGCATTATGCAAACTTTGATTTTGACAATAATAATGAGAACACCGGCTGGTTTATCTATGATGATATCCAATGGTGGACCATTACTTTAGCGCGTGCTTATGAATTGTTTAAAGTAGACGAGTATCGCAGTCTGGCAGAAGCAAGTTTTGCACGCGTGTGGTATGGCTCGAAAAAGGTCGGTGATACGGGTTCGTATGCAGATCCGGAAAAGAATTTGGGTGGAGGTATGTTTTGGCAATGGCAGCCTATCAGCAATCCGAATGAGAATGTAGCCAGCGACGGCAAGATGGCTTGTATCAACTTTCCGACTGTAGTGGCTGCATTGACTCTCTACAACAATGTTCCTGCCGACCGTGTGGCAGATCCGAATCCGGAAAGCTGGAGTAATAAGTACGGTAACTTTACCCGTCCGCATTATGAAACAAAAGATGCTTATCTGGCAAAAGGAAAGGAAATCTATGAATGGGCTGTGAAGAATCTCGTGGACAGCAATACTGGAGAAGTTGCCGACAGTAAGCATGGCGAAGGAAATCCGGCATGGTCAGCCCATGTGTACAATCAGGCCACTTTTATCGGAGCTTCGTTATTGCTTTATAAAGCTACCGGAGAGAAAACTTATTTGGATAATGCGGTTCTGGGAGCCGACTATACGATGAATACCATGTCTGCAACCTACGATTTATTGCCGTTTGAGAGTGGAGTGGAACAGGGTATTTATACCGCTATCTTTGCGGAATACATGGCTATGCTGGTAAACGATTGTGGTCAGACACAGTACTTACCATTTTTGAAGCGTAACATTAATTATGGCTGGGCTAATCGCGATCAGACACGTAATCTATGTGGCGGCGAATACCATAAGGCACAGATAGAAGGTGCTACTCTCGACAGCTATAGTGCGTCCGGAATACCGGCATTGATGTTATTGTTTCCGGCAGATAAATAATTGTAACCCATAAAAAAGAAGAATAATGAATACGAAATATTCAAATTGGAAAATGTGGTATTATGTGTTATGCATGATACTGACACTTCAATTGGCGGCTTGTTCTGAAGAAACACATGACGAGTATACTGCAGCTCCTGAAATAGAGGATGCCTATATCGACCAACTGGATGCATTGATTGCTGAAATGACCGATTTGCAGCAAAATTCAGAATACGGAGATAAGAAGGGACAGTATCCCACCGAAAGCCGGGCTATTCTGACAGATGCGATAGATGATACTAATCGTGCAGTACTTCTAATCAAATATCAGAAACCTTCTCCGTCAGAAAGTGAGAAACAACGTTATGTGGCAGAAGCCGAAGCGGCTATAGAACAGTTTGAAAGCACGATCCGTACAGAAGATGCTGAAACTACGCCGGCTGAACTGTTTGTGGATGGACGTGGAGACGGTGGTTCTTACATCGATTTCGGACGTAGCGAAGAATATGTGAATTTCGGAACTGAAGGAAATCAAGCCTTTACTGTTGAGTTCTGGGTGAAAGTAACCAAAGGTGGTGGAAAAGACCAGAATGTGTTCCTCTCTACCTACATGGGCGGTGATGGATGGCGCAATGGCTGGATGATGTATTGGCGCAATGCAGACGGTGGTATTTATCGTGCAACTTGGGGCGAAACGGGAGGAAATATTTGTGAACCGTCATTAAAGGCTCCGGAAGATGGAGAATGGCAACACTTCTTGTTTGTGTACAGTGATAAAGGTTTGCCGGGTAGTCCGGAATTCCGCGCGAAGTTGTATGTGAATGGAGAAGTGAAAACGACCGAGGGAAATGTTGGCAGCAGATTCTATAATTCCAGTAACTATGCCAGCTATAACACGCCGATGACCGCTTTCGGACGGTATATGCGTACCAGTGATAATCTGTTTGAAGAAGGTTTTGCCGGCTATATGAAAAAAATCCGTATCTGGAAAAGTGCAAAGGATAACGAATATATCCAGAGCTCTTATAATGGGACGACTGAAGTGACTGGTAAAGAAGAAGACTTGGCGGCAGCATGGGATTTCACCACCAAACCTTCCGGTTCGGGTAATGAAGTAATAGACCTGACAGGTCGTCATACTGCTAAGATTATCGGTACTTACGAGTGGCAACGTATTGTTGAATAATAATGTAAAAACGATGAAAAACATGAAATGTTTAACTAATAAATGGAGAGAGGGAGCAATGCTCCTCTCTTTCCTCCTGATTTCTTGTCTGGCAGGGATATTTACCGCTTGTGATGATATTGAAGACGAGTATATAACAGATACACAATTGAGTATTCTGCAAGGGAACCGTACATCATTGAACTATTTATTGAAAAATTCAACCTATGGAACTGCTCCCGGCACCTATCCCGAAGCCGGAAAGGATATATTGAATGCTGCCATTGCCGAGTTGGATGCCCTGATAAAGCGGGTAGAAGGTGGCGAAGAACTGGATGAAACAACTCTGGAAGCTGCTGTAGCAAAGGTAAATAAGGCTATTGATGAGTTTAAGAATTCAAAATATTATAATCTGTCTCCGGAAGCACAACAATATATTAATAATTTGCTGGCTAAAGCGGATGAAATACTTGCAATCGTTAATGATGAAACGAAGTGGGGAAATCATCAAGGACAATATCCGGTTGATAATAAATCAGTTTTGGAGAGTGCTGCTAAAGACTTGGAAAGTCTGGCTGAAAGAATCAAATCCGGTTCCATTACAGATATGACGAAGGAAATTTATGATGAGGCTATTGCCGCTGCCGATAAGAAAGTGGAAGAAGTAGAAGATTCTGCATGGCCGGATAACAGCCAGATTACCTGGAATCTGTTTGTAGACGGAAATGCCGGTTCATATATAGACTTTGGTTATAGTGAGGATTATGTAAAGTTTGGAGAGGATGATAATCAGGCATTCACGATAGAACTTTGGGTGAATATCAAAGAATACTGTAATAAACAGGGGGAAGATAACTGTACTTTCCTTTCTACGATGACGAACGATCCTTATTGGAGCGGATGGCGTGCACAGGATCGCACAAAAGGGCTGTTGAGAACAATGGTTGCCCATTGGGAAGATGATAATCATACAAATCCTCAAGAGTGGGAGCCGGGATGGAAGAAATCGGACAACTGGACTAAAGATCGTTGGACACATTATGCATTCCTGTTCAGAGATAAAGGGTTGCCGGGATTTGACACTCCGACAGATGTGAAATGTTATTCCATGATTGACGGTACGAGACAAGGAGATCCCATCCGTGTGGGTGAACCCTGGAGAACATATATCAATGAGCAATCCATAGCTAATCAGATTCACATGACCGGATTCTGTATGATGGACAATAATGGAAATCGTAATGAATGGTTCTCCGGTTACATAAAGAAGATACGCATCTGGAAAACAAACCGGACAGAAAATCAAGTATATGCTTCTTATATGGGAAATGAAGAAGGTGTAAATGCTGATAATGCGGATTTGGTAGATGCTTGGGATTTTGAAGTGAAAGGCGATCAGCCTACTCAAAGTGCTACCGAAACAATAAAAGGTGTGAAAGGTCATACAGCAACATTAGTTGGTGATAACTGGCAATGGGTTGAATCTACAACTATTTCAGATAACAAATAATTGTTTACCAGGATGAGTTTTCAATAGGTAGATTAAATATTCCCCTTATCTCTGTCGTAAGGCAGAATGAGGGGAAATTATTCTCCAATACCCTTTTATTAATCCTATATTTTTATTGCAGAAAAGCGTTTTGGTCTGTATTTGTTCTTTATTGAATAAATATTATTGTTTTTTTTCAGCTATTTCTGCAATCTTTGTAACAGGAAAAATACTATAAACTTATAAACTATCATGAAAGGCAAAATTCTTTTGGCTCTGACGCTGCTAATGGGAGCATCAACTACTATATGGGCAGTCGGCAATTTAGGAAAAGCAAACCAGAAGAAGCACGCATATACTAACGAAGATGTATGGGCAGCTTACGAAGGATTTAACAATACCCTACTAGACTCTAATAAATATATTTATAAAACAAATTCCTCCTATCCAAGCGCCGTTGACCGCGGTAATGGAGCGGCGGCTATTTGGTGTCAGCCTATTTATTGGGACATGGCGATGAATGCCTATAAACTGGCAAAGGCACAGAAAGACAAAAAAAAGACTCGTGAGTATAAAACTCTTTGCGAGAAAATTTTCGCAGGAAACAAAGCACAATATTGCCAGTTTGATTTTGATGATAACAACGAAAACACCGGCTGGTTCATCTACGATGACATCATGTGGTGGACTATTAGTCTGGCGCGCGCATACGAGCTTTTTGGAGTGAATGAATACCTGAAACTCTCGGAAGCCAGTTTCAAACGTGTGTGGTATGGCTCGGAAAAGGTGGGTGATACCGGTTCGTATGACAAAGAAAACGGAGGTATGTTCTGGCAATGGCAACCCATTCGGAATCCGAAACCGAATAAATTCGGTGATGGAAAGATGGCATGTATCAACTTCCCGACAGTGGTAGCGGCATTGACGCTCTACAATAATGTGCCTGAAAATAGAAAAGAATCGACCGACAAACGTCCGTCTTATCAGACGAAGGCTCAATATCTTGCCAAAGGCAAAGAAATCTACGAATGGGGAGTGGAAAATCTGCTGGATAAAGAAACGGGAAAGATAGCTGATAGCCGTCATGGAAATGGCAATCCCGCGTGGAAGTCACATGTCTACAATCAGGCAACCTTTATCGGTGCATCCATACTGCTTTATAAGGCGACCGGAGAGAAACGTTATCTGGACAATGCAATTTTGGCAGCAGACTATACAGTGAAAGATATGTCTGCGGAACATAAAGTGCTACCTTTCGAAGGTGGTATTGAACAGGGTATCTATACTGCTATCTTTGCAGAATACATGGCATGGTTAGTATATGATTGCGGACAAACCCAATATCTTCCGTTCCTGAAACGTACCATCAAAACAGGTTGGGCAAACAGAGATGAGACGCGGAATGTGTGTGGAGGCGAATATCATAAGAAGTTGCCGGCAGGTGCGGAAATCGACAGTTATTCAGCTTCCGGTATACCGGCATTGATGCTTTTATTTCCGGCTAAGAAGTAAATAGAAAACGACACAGAACCACGTGAAAATGAATAATAAACAACTACTGATTGTATTCAGCCTTTTATTAACCGGTAATAATGTTTCCTTTGCTCAAACGACTAACGGCAAGGAAGCAAAAACAACTTTTCAAACAGCCGAACCCTGGAAACCGGAAACAGATGTGCGTGCCGATGCCACGATGGTATATGGTACACTTGATAAAAAGGGTGTTTCTTTTGAACAACGTGTCCAGTCGTGGAGAGACAAGGGATATCAGACACAATTTATGACCGGAGTGGCATGGGGAGACTATAAAGACTATTTTCTCGGCAAATGGGATGGAATAGACGGTCACCTGAAAGAAGGTCAACGGGATCGTAACGGAAACGAGATAGCCCACGGACATTTGATACCCTACATTGTGCCTACCGAAAGTTTTATCCGTTATATGCAGGAAACGCAGATAAAGCGGGTGATTGATGCCGGAATTACTTCTATCTATTTGGAGGAACCTGAATTCTGGATGCGTGGCGGATATAGCGAAGCCTTCAAGTCAGAATGGCAGAAATATTATAATTTCCCCTGGAGACCTCAACATGAATCTCCCGAGAACACCTACCTTTCCAATAAGTTGAAATATCACCTCTACTATTATGCACTGGATAAGATATTTACTTATGCCAAAGAATACGGTAAATCGAAAGGGCTGGATGTGAAATGTTATGTGCCTACTCATTCTTTGATTAACTACACTTCCTGGCAAATTGTAAGCCCGGAAGCCAGTCTGGCTTCATTGGATTGTGTAGACGGCTACATAGCACAGGTATGGACGGGTACTGCCCGTGAACCGAACTTCTATAACGGTGTAAAGAAAGAGCGTGTATTTGAGAATGCCTTTCTCGAATATGGCTGCATGAAATCCATGACCGATCCTTTGAATCGCAAAATGTATTTCCTGACCGATCCGATTGAAGACCGTGCCAAAGACTGGCTGGATTATAAGATAAATTATCAGGCCACTTTTGCCGCACAGCTAATGTACCCGATGGTAGATACTTATGAAGTGATGCCATGGCCGGACCGTATTTATCAGGGATTATACCGGATAGCCGGAACCGATCAGAAAGAACGCATTCCACGCTCATACTCCACGCAAATGCAGGTGATGATTAATACATTGAATGACATTCGCACCTCTGACAAGCAGATCAACGGTACACACGGCATTGGGGTATTAATGGCAAATTCGTTGATGTTCCAGCGTTTTCCGGATCATAACGGATATGACGATCCGCAATTCTCCAGCTTCTATGGCCAAACTTTGCCATTATTAAAAAGAGGAATCCCGGTAGAACTGGTACACATGGAGAATACTCCGTTCCAAGAAACTTTCAAAGGACTTCAGGTACTTGTAATGTCCTACTCGAACATGAAACCGATGAAGCCGGAATACCATAACTATCTGGCAGACTGGGTTAAAAAGGGAGGTACACTGGTGTATTGCGGAGAAGATGTCGATCCCTATCAAACCGTTTTGGAATGGTGGAATACAGAAGGAAACGCCTACAAAGCCCCTTCGGAACATTTGTTTGAGACAATGGGCTTGTCCCGCACTCCCGGCGATGGAACATATCGTTCTGGCAAAGGTACCGTGATTGTCATGCGCGAAGACCCGAAGCATTTTGTATTGAAGAATGGGAACGACCGCAAATACTTTGAAACGATTGCATCCGCTTATCTGGACAAAACAGGTAAAAAGATAGAAATCAAAAATAATTTTGTGGTGGAACGGGGACCTTATACAATCGCGGCAGTAATGGATGAAAGTTCCTCTAAAGAGCCTTTGAAACTGTCGGGACTGTATATCGATTTATTCGACAAAGACCTGCCGATACTGACCATGAAACAGATTAATCCCGGCGAACAAGGATATTTGTATGACTTGAGTAAAGTGTCCGGTAAGGTGAAAGCGAAGGTGCTTTGCGGAGCTTCTCGCGTTTACGATGAGAAAGTCGGGAAGCAGAGCTACTCATTTGTAGCTAAGAGTCCGTTACATACGACGAATGTATCCAGAATCCTCTTGCCGCGCAAGCCCGGGAAAGTTCTGGTAAACGGGAAGACGGAACAGCTGCAATGGGATGAATCTTCAAAAACTCTTTTATTGAGTTTCGAGAACGATCCTGCCGGAGTGAATGTATCCATAGAATGGTAAAATAGATTAAATAAAACAGGTGATTTAAATTATGAAACAACAACTGATGATGCTGTTGCTGGGAACAGCTTCCGTACTTTGTAGCTGTGAGACCCAGATAGAGCAGCACGAGAAAAATGAATTACGTGCTCCGGCCTATCCGCTGGTGACGATTGACCCTTACACTAGTGCTTGGTCTACTACTGACAATCTGTATGATGGCTCCGTGAAACATTGGACAGGTAAGGATTTCCCTTTGCTTGGAGTGGCGAAAGTAGACGGACAAACTTACCGTTTCATGGGAACGGAAGAACTGGAACTACGTCCTTTGGTAAAGACATCCGAACAAGGTAGCTGGATAGGAAAGTATACTACTCAACAGCCTGCTGACGGATGGCAGAATGCCGGATTTAATGATAAAGCATGGAAAGAAGGCGAAGCTGCTTTCGGAACCATGGAGAATGAACATACAGCCAAGACCCAATGGGGTGAAGAATTTATCTGGGTACGCCGGGTAGCTGATATTCAGGAAGACTTGACAGGAAAGAATGTATATCTGGAATTCTCTCACGACGATGATGCTATCATCTATATCAACGGCATCAAAGTGGTAGATACTGGTAATGCTTGTAAAAAGAACGAGAGAGTGAAACTGCCCGAAGAAGTGGTAGCTTCTTTGAAACCGGGTGAGAATCTGATTGCCGGCTATTGCCGTAACCGTGTAGGAAACGGATTACTGGATTTCGGATTATTGGTAGAACTGGACGGTTACCGTTCTTTCCATCAAACAGCACAACAAATATCTGTAGACGTACAGCCTATGCAGACTTATTATACCTTTACTTGCGGTCCGGTAGATTTGAAACTGACATTTACCGCTCCTATGTTTATGGATAATCTGGATTTGCTGTCACGTCCGGTCAATTATATTTCTTATGAAGTAGCTTCCAATGACGGCAAAAAACATCAGGTTGAATTGTATTTCGAAGTATCTCCGCAATGGGCAATCGACCAACCTCACCAGGAATCTGTAGCCGACAGCTTTACTGACGGCGACTTGTTATTCCTTCGTACCGGAAGCCGTAATCAGGAAATCCTGAAGAAGAAAGGTGATGATGTACGTATCGATTGGGGACATTTCTATCTGGCTGCTGAAAAAGAAAACAGCACATCTGCAATCGGTGACGGCAGAGAACTGCGTAAAAACTTTGTAGCAAATAAACTGGAAGCTCCTACCACGAATGGTTATGATAAATTGGCTTTGGTACGTTCATTAGGCGAAACACAAAAAGCGGATGGTCATCTATTGATCGGATACGATGATATTTATTCTATCCAATACTTTGGCGATAACCTGCGTCCTTACTGGAACCGTCAGGGCAATGAAACGATTGTATCCCAATTCCAGAAAGCAGAGAAAGAATATAAGACACAGATGAAGAACTGTGCCGCTTTCGACAAGAAAATGATGGAAGAAGCGATTGCAGCCGGTGGACGTAAATATGCCGAACTTTGTGCATTGGCTTATCGTCAGGCATTGGCTGCTCATAAATTGGTAGAAGCTCCGAACGGTGACCTGGTATTCCTTTCTAAAGAAAACTTCAGTAATGGTTCTATCGGAACAGTCGACCTGACTTATCCGGGAGCTCCGCTGCTTTTGTACTATAACCCGGAACTGGTGAAAGCTACCATGAACCATATTTTCTATTATAGCGAAAGCGGAAAATGGGAGAAACCGTTTGCGGCACATGATGTAGGTACTTATCCATTAGCTAACGGCCAGACTTATGGCGGTGATATGCCGGTAGAAGAATCGGGTAATATGGTAGTGTTGGCTGCTGCTATTGCAAAGGTGGAAGGCAATGCAGAATATGCACAGAAACATTGGGAAACACTGACTACTTGGACGGATTATCTGGCAGAGCACGGACTTGATCCGGCCAACCAACTTTGTACCGATGACTTTGCAGGTCACTTCGCACACAATGCCAACCTTTCTATCAAAGCGATCATGGGTGTTGCTTCATATGGCTATCTGGCAGATATGCTGGGCAAGAAAGAAGTAGCCGAGAAATACACACAGAAAGCAAAAGATATGGCTGCCGAATGGGTGAAAATGGCGGATGATGGCGACCACTACCGTCTGACATTTGACAAACCGGGAACATGGAGCCAGAAGTATAACTTAGTGTGGGATAAACTGTTGAATCTGCAAATCTTCCCTAAAAATGTTGCAGAAACGGAAATAGCTTACTATCTTTCGAAGCAAAATAAATATGGTCTTCCATTGGATAACCGTGAAACATACACCAAAACCGACTGGATCATGTGGACAGCTACATTGGCTGACGACAAAGCTACCTTTGAGAAATTCATTGAACCGGTATATCTGTTTATGAACGTGACACCTAACCGTGTTCCGATGTCCGACTGGGTATTTACAGATGAACCGAATCAGAGAGGCTTCCAGGCACGTTCCGTTGTAGGTGGATATTTTATCAAGATGCTTGAAGGAAAACTGATTAAATAAAACAAGAATACCATGAAGAAACTAGCTCTATTCGCTTTTACGTTACTTAGTGCATGGAGTATGACTGCAAAAACAATTACCGGCCCAGTGGACTATGTTAGTCCGCTGGTTGGTACGCAGTCGAAGCACGCACTATCTACCGGAAATACTTACCCCGCCATTGCGTTACCCTGGGGAATGAACTTTTGGGTTCCGCAGACTGGTAAAATGGGCGATGGATGGGCCTATACGTATGACGCTGACAAGATCAGGGGATTCAAACAAACCCATCAGCCAAGTCCCTGGATCAATGATTACGGTCAATTTGCTATCATGCCGGTCACCGGTGAAGCAGTATTCAATCAGGACCAGCGTGCCAGTTGGTTCTCTCACAAAGCTGAAACGGCTACCCCTTATTACTATAAGGTATATCTTGCCGACCATGATGTAGTGACGGAGATTGCTCCGACAGAGAGAGCCGCTGCTTTCCGTTTCACTTTCCCCGAAAACGACCACTCTTATGTAGTGGTAGACGCCTTCGATAAAGGCTCGTTTGTGAAAGTGATCCCTTCGGAGAACAAGATTATCGGCTATACTACTAAAAATAGCGGTGGTGTTCCTGCCAACTTTAAAAACTACTTTGTATTGGTATTCGACAAACCGTTTACTTATACGGCTGCCGTAGCCAGTGGTGTGATTGACACCAACAAACTGGAAGCGACAGACAATCATGCCGGTGCACTGATCGGTTTCAAAACCCGCAAGGGCGAACAGGTAAATGTGCGTGTAGCTTCTTCTTTCATCAGCCCCGAACAGGCTGAACTGAACCTGAAAGAGCTGGGTACGGACAACATTGAACAGATTGCAGCGAAAGGTCGCAAGGTATGGAACGACGTTCTGGGACGTATCGAAGTGAAAGACGATGATATCGACCATTTGCGTACATTCTACTCCTGCCTGTATCGTTCGGTATTGTTCCCCAGAAGCTTCTATGAGATAGATGTCAAAGGAGACGTTATGCACTACAGCCCTTATAACGGTGAAGTACTTCCGGGCTATATGTTTACCGACACCGGTTTCTGGGATACATTCCGTTGTCTTTTCCCATTCCTCAACCTGATGTATCCATCCATGAATACAAAGATGCAGGAAGGATTGGTGAACACCTACAAGGAAAGCGGATTCCTGCCGGAATGGGCGAGCCCCGGTCATAGAGGTTGTATGGTTGGAAACAACTCTGCTTCCATAGTTGCCGACGCTTACCTGAAAGGATTGAAAGGATACGATATTGAGACGTTGTGGGAAGCCGTGAAACACGGAGCGAATGCTGTGCATCCGAAAGTGGGTTCTACCGGACGATTAGGACATGAGTATTATAACAAGTTGGGATACGTTCCTTATAATGTAGGTATTAATGAAAATGCAGCCCGCACACTGGAGTATGCTTATGATGACTGGTGTATCTACCAACTCGGCAAAGCCTTGAAGAAACCGAAAAAAGAGATTGAAATCTTTGCCAAGCGTGCAATGAACTATAAGAATCTGTATGACCCCGAACACAAACTGATGCGTGGCAAGAATGAAGACGGCACCTTCCAGTCTCCGTTCAACCCGTTGAAATGGGGAGATGCTTTCACAGAAGGTAACAGCTGGCATTACACCTGGTCGGTATTCCACGATCCTCAAGGTCTGATCGACCTGATGGGTGGTAAAGACGGCTTCAACCAGATGATGGATTCCGTATTTATTCTGCCTCCGATATTCGATGAGAGCTATTACAGAGCCGTTATCCATGAAATCCGTGAAATGCAGATCATGAACATGGGCAACTATGCACATGGCAACCAGCCGATCCAGCATATGCTTTATATGTACAACTATTCCGGCCAACCCTGGAAAGCGCAGCACTGGATTCGTGAAGTGATGGACAAACTTTATACCCCTGCTCCCGACGGTTATTGCGGTGATGAGGACAACGGCCAGACTTCTGCCTGGTATGTATTCTCGGCAATGGGCTTCTATCCGGTATGCCCCGGTACGGATGAGTATGTCCTGGGTACTCCTTACTTCAAAGAGATGAAACTGCATCTGGAAAACGGAAAGACAGTAACCATCTCCGCCCCGAATAACGGAGACGACAAGCGTTACATTTCATCAATGACGCTGAACGGCAAGGAACACACCAAAAACTACCTGACCCATCAGGATCTGATGAATGGTACCACCATTTCTTTCAAGATGGATGCCAAACCCAATCAGCAACGTGGTACGAAAGAAAGCGATTTCCCTTACTCTTTCTCTAATGAATTCAAAAAGAAGAAGTAATCATGAAAAAACAAATCAAATATATCAGTGCAGGTATGCTGGCGGGTATGCTTCTCTGCGGTGGCCAGCTGCAAGCTTCCAACCGTATGACGGAAATGCATGTATGTCCGGCAGATGCCATTCAGAAAGATAACCGCCCGGAAATATCCAACCGCCTGTTCCGTTCGAATGCAGTGGAAAAGGAGATTCTCCGTGTACAGAAGCTTCTGAAGAATGCGAAGCTGGCATGGATGTTTACCAACTGTTTCCCGAATACCCTGGACACTACCGTACATTTCCGTAAGGGAAGCGATGGCAAACCGGATACGTTCGTATATACGGGGGATATTCATGCCATGTGGCTGCGCGACTCCGGTGCGCAGGTATGGCCTTATGTGCAACTGGCTAATTCGGACCCCGAACTGAAAGAAATGCTGGCAGGAGTGATCCTCCGCCAGTTCAAATGTATCAATATCGACCCGTATGCAAATGCGTTTAATGACGGCGCCATTCCTAACGGTCATTGGATGAGCGACCTTACGGATATGAAACCGGAATTGCACGAACGCAAATGGGAGATCGACTCCCTGTGTTATCCGTTGCGTCTGGCTTACCACTACTGGAAGACTACCGGAGATGCAAGCATATTCACCGAAGAATGGATTCAGGCAATCACTAACGTACTGAAAACCTTCAAGGAACAGCAACGTAAAGAAGGAGTAGGCCCTTATAAATTCCAGCGTAAAACAGAACGTGCACTGGATACTGTGAGCAATGACGGCCTTGGAGCACCGGTGAAACCTGTCGGTTTGATTGTTTCCAGCTTCCGTCCTTCGGACGATGCCACCACTCTTCAATTCCTGGTTCCTTCCAATTTCTTTGCAGTGTCTTCTTTGCGTAAGGCTGCCGAGATTCTGGAGAAAGTAAATAAGAAAACAGCCTTGTCTAAAGAATGTAAAGACCTGGCGCAGGAAGTAGAAACAGCTTTGAAGAAATACGCGGTATATAATCATCCTAAATATGGTAAAATCTATGCCTTCGAGGTGGATGGTTTTGGAAATCATCATCTGATGGACGATGCCAACGTGCCGAGCCTGCTTGCGATGCCTTATCTGGGCGATGTGAATGTGAACGATCCGATTTATCAGAACACCCGTCGCTTTGTATGGAGCGAAGACAATCCTTACTTCTTTAAAGGCAAGGCAGGTGAAGGAATCGGCGGACCGCACATCGGTTATGATATGGTATGGCCGATGAGTATTATGATGAAAGCCTTTACCAGTCAGAATGATGCCGAAATCAAGACCTGCATCAAGATGCTGATGGATACGGATGCCGACACGGGCTTTATGCACGAATCTTTCCATAAGGATAATCCGAAGAAATTTACCCGTGCATGGTTCGCTTGGCAGAATACTCTTTTCGGTGAACTGATTTTGAAGTTGGTTAATGAAGGAAAGGTAGATTTATTGAATAGTATACAATAATATGCTGACATACTAAATTAGACGTGGATAACGCGGATGATGCGGCTCTTTCTCTGATGTAAAATGAGAAAAAACGCGTTATCCGCGTCGTCTGCATCTGAAAATGAATATCTAAAAACAAGTTGTATCATGAAAAATTTATGTGTATGGGCAGTTGCCGCCCTTTTAATGGCATCTTGTACGCCGAAAGCCGAAAAGACTACGGATTCCGGTTTATTGCAGAGTAATTTCCAGACGGAAGTGGATGGAAAGAATACTGATTTGTTTACTTTGCGCAACAAGAACAACATGGAAGTTTGTATCACGAACTTTGGTGGACGTATTGTTTCAGTGATGGTCCCCGATAAAGACGGACAGATGCGCGATGTCGTGCTCGGTTTCGATTCTATTCAGGATTATATCAGTAAACCGTCGGATTTCGGCGCAACTATCGGACGTTATGCCAACCGTATCAATCAGGGTAAATTTACATTGGATGGTGTGGAATATCAGCTTCCTCGTAACAATTATGGCCATTGCCTGCACGGTGGTCCGCAAGGATTCCAGTATCGTGTGTTTGATGCTGTTCAACCCAATCCGCAGGAACTGCAACTGACCTATTTGGCAGAAGACGGTGAAGAAGGTTTCCCCGGAAATATCACTTGTAAAGTGGTAATGAAACTCACAGATGATAACGCTATCGATATTCAATACGAGGCAGAAACAGACAAACCGACTATTGTGAATATGACCAATCACTCTTATTTCAACCTGGAGGGAGACGCAGGTAACAACGCCGGGCACCTGTTGATGGTTGATGCGGATTATTACACTCCGGTAGACAGCACCTTTATGACTACGGGTGAAATTGTTACAGTAGAAGGTACTCCAATGGACTTCCGTACCCCGACTCCGGTAGGCGAGCGTATCAATGACTATGATTTCGTACAACTGAAAAACGGCAACGGCTACGACCACAACTGGGTGTTGAATACAAAAGGTGACGTAACTCGTAAATGCGCTTCTCTGAAATCACCGAAGACGGGTATCGTACTCGATGTTTATACCAACGAACCGGGTATTCAGGTATATGCCGGAAACTTCCTCGATGGCTCACTGACAGGAAAGAAAGGTATCACTTACAACCAACGTGCTTCCGTATGTCTTGAAACACAGAAATATCCGGATACACCGAACAAACCCGAATGGCCGTCGGCTGTACTTCGTCCGGGTGAGAAATATACAAGTCAATGTATCTTTAAGTTTTCTGTAGATAAATAGAATAGGTAATAAAACAAGCTCTTGTTTTTGAAGGACGGATTGTCCGATTAGGGATTATCCGTTCTTTGCTTTAATGTAATCAAAGAAGAAATAACATTGATCCCCATGGGTGCGGCACGGTTGAGAATATCTGCGTTCCCGAATACAAGAGAATAAATTAATAACTAGAAAACTTAGAATAAATGAAACGTATAGTTTTTTTAGATTACATCCGTGTGTTTGCATGCTTTCTCGTCATCCTAGTTCATGCTAGTGAAAATTTCTACGGTGCTCCCGGATCCACCGATATGGCAGGACCGCAGTCTTTTCTAGCGAATGAAGCAGACCGGCTATGGGTATCAGTATACGACGGTTTTTCACGTATGGCGGTACCCCTGTTCATGATAGTCTCTGCCTTCCTGCTTGCACCGATGAAAGAGGAACAGACGATGTGGCAATTCTATCGCCAGCGCTGTCTTCGCATCCTGCCACCGTTTTTCATATTCATGATATTATACAGCACCCTGCCAATGTTGTGGGGACAGATAGACGGAGAAACGTCCGTGAAAGACTTGTCGCGAATATTGCTGAACTTTCCGACACTGGCCGGACACTTGTGGTTCATGTACCCCCTGATAAGTCTTTACCTGTTTATCCCTATTATATCTCCATGGCTGCGTAAAGCCACGGCAAAAGAAGAACGTTTCTTCATTGGGCTATTCGTATTGTCAACGTGTATGCCGTATCTCAATCGTTGGTGCGGTGAAGTGTGGGGACAATGTTTCTGGAATGAATACCATATGTTGTGGTACTTCTCCGGTTATCTGGGCTATCTCGTTCTGGCACACTACATTCGTGTACACCTTACATGGAACCGTTCCAAACGTTTTATTATAGGAACTATTTTAATGGTGATCGGTGCTGTATGGACTATTTATTCATTCTATGTTCAGGCTATACCCGGCGAACTCCATTCCACCCCTGTAATAGAAATAGGATGGGCTTTCTGTACTATTAACTGTGTGCTTCTCACAACGGGCACATTCCTCATGTTTACATGTATCAAACGTCCGCAAGCTCCCAAGTTGGTGACAGAAACTTCGAAACTTAGCTATGGTATGTATCTTATGCACATATTCTGGCTCGGACTGTGGGTATCTGTATTCAAGGACACATTGGGATTACCCACCGTTTCCGCTATCCCATGTATTGCAGTGGCTACATTTATCTGTTGCTTTGTAACGACAAAGATTATTTCGTTTATACCAGGCAGTAAATGGATAGTAGGATAAAATAAATATCCTATCAAATAAGGGTATCACTTTCACGGTTTCTATCGGTGAAAGTGATACCCTTTTTTATGCTTGTTGAATTGAAACTACATCTTCAATTGTCAACGGAATAAGGTTTTATATCCGGGTAATCAAAAATATAGTGCCTGATTAAAGACAGACTATTTAATGGAATCGAACTTCAATGTACCATTTTCATTGACTATTTTCAACGTTCGGTTGCCTTTGATTCCCATATCAATGAAATCAACTTTATAAAAGCCATTGGCTAATACGGCTACTGATGTCACTTTATTTTGATTACGGCAGACCATTTTTATATGATTATGCCCAAAGATATCCACAGAGAAATGACTCCTGTATTGTCGGGTTATACTATTCCTGTGTTGGTGGTCGTTGGTATAATGGTAGCTGGCACAATTAAAGTCTCCATTGTGTTATATCGGAAATTGGTGGACGAACATTCACTCATAATATTATTGGTAAATTGATAGTTGAAAGCTATTAGTATGACAACAACTATCAATTCACCAATGACTTTTATTAAATTAGAAGCCCATCCAATAATTCCAGATACAGCCCGATAGCCTCTTCTATCTCTTTCAGCATAATATATTCCTCTGCCGTGTGTGAACGGGACGAACGTCCCGGACCTATTTTAACCGATGGAAAGGACATTAATGCCTGATCGGACAATGTTGGAGAACCGAAAGGCACACGTCCCTGCTTCACAGCTTTTTGGACAAACGGATGTTTCTCGTCGATTCGTGAAGAGTTGAGGCGGAATGAACGGGCTTGAGCTTCGCAGGAAATATGTTTCTTGATTTCCGCAAACAGTTCTTCATTTGAGTAAAGTTCGTTGCTTCGAACATCGACAACGAACGTACATTTGTCGGGAACGACATTGTGTTGTGTGCCGGCATTGATGACAGTGACACTCATCTTCACAGGTCCCAATAACGGTGATTCTTTCTCGAAACGATAATCACGGAACCAGGCAATGTCGTCCAATACCTTGTAAATAGCATTGTCTCCTTCGTTGCGTGCGGCGTGTCCCGCCTTACCTGTGGCAGTAACATCCAATACCATTAATCCCTTTTCGGCAATGGCAGGTTGCATCTCCGTCGGTTCGCCCACTATGGCAAATGAAACAGGAGGAAGTCCCGATAATACGCTCTCAATTCCGTCTTTTCCAGAAACTTCTTCTTCACAGGAAGCAAGATAAATCAGATTGTATTTTTGTGAAGTACGACATAGTTGCAGGAACACCTGTAATAGAGAAACAACACTGGCACCGGCGTCGTTACTTCCTAACCCATATAATTTACCGTTCTCTTCACGTGGAGTGAACGGATCTTTCCGCCAACCATTAACAGGTTTCACTGTGTCTATGTGCGAGTTAAGTAAAATAGTAGGCTTCTTCAAATCAAACATAGGGCTAAAGCACCACACATTATTTCCTTTACGTCCGGTCTGCATACCTGCCATTTCAATATAATTTTGCAGGAAATCCGCAGCCTGGGTTTCTTCCCGGCTGATTGAAGGGATACTAATCAGCGATTTAAGTAGGCTTACAGCCTCTGTCGACATATACGGAATATCATATTTCATAGTGCAAATCTTTTATCTATATCTTAATCTTTGCACAAAGATAGTCGTTTTGAGCAATAGTTTCAAATAAAACTAATACCTTTGTGCCATATTTACTAATACAAAGAGTATGACTTATCATCATTTATCTGTCCTGGTCCATCGTCAGGCCGAAAAATATGGCGACAAGGTAGCCTTAAAATACCGCGACTATGAGACAGCTCAATGGATTCCTATTTCATGGAAGCAGTTCTCCGGAACAGTACGGCAAGCAGCTAATGCTTTCGTGGCATTGGGAGTGGAAGAACAAGAGAATATCGGTATATTTTCACAGAATAAACCCGAATGGTTCTATGTAGACTTTGGTGCATTTGCCAACCGGGTGGTTACCATTCCGTTTTATGCAACCAGTTCACCTGCGCAGGCGCAATATATCATCAATGATGCGCAGATTCGTTTTCTTTTTGTCGGTGAGCAATATCAGTATGATGCCGCTTTCAGCATCTTTGGTTTCTGTTCTTCTTTACAACAACTGATCATCTTTGACCGTTCGGTGGTAAAAGACCCTCGTGACGTTTCATCTATCTATTTTGATGAATTTATGGCGATGGGAGAGGGATTGCCTCATAATGATACGGTGGAAGAACGTACGGAGCGGGCTTCTTATGATGACCTGGCAAATATCCTCTATACTTCCGGCACAACGGGGGAACCGAAAGGAGTTATGCTTCACCATTCCTGTTATCTGGAACAGTTTCATACACACGATGACCGTCTGACGACGATGTCGGATAAGGATGTATCGATGAACTTTCTTCCATTAACACACGTGTTTGAGAAAGCATGGTGTTATCTCTGTATTCATAAAGGAGTGCAGATTTGTATCAATCTCCGTCCGGCAGATATACAGACAACCATTAAGGAAATTCGCCCGACACTGATGTGCAGTGTTCCCCGTTTTTGGGAGAAAGTGTATGCAGGGGTACAGGAAAAAATAAACGAAACAACAGGGTTGAAGAAAGCACTGATGCTGGATGCTATCCGGGTAGGTAGAATCCATAATCTGGATTATCTGCGTCAGGGAAAGACTCCTCCGGTGATGAATCAACTGAAATATAAGTTTTACGAAAAGACTATCTATTCTCTGCTGAAAAAAACAATCGGTATTGAGAATGGTAACTTTTTCCCGACTGCCGGTGCTGCCGTTCCCGATGAAATCAATGAGTTCGTTCATTCGGTAGGAATCAATATGGTGGTAGGATATGGACTGACGGAATCTACGGCTACTGTATCTTGTACGCTGCCGATTGGCTATGACATCGGTTCGGTAGGCGTCGTATTGCCGGGACTTGAAGTGAAGATTGGTGAAGACAATGAAATCCTGCTTCGGGGTAAGACGATCACAAAAGGCTATTACAAAAAAGCGGAAGCTACGGCTGCCGCTATTGAGCCGGATGGCTGGTTCCATACAGGTGATGCCGGTTATTTTAAAAATGGTCAGCTTTTCCTGACGGAACGTATTAAAGACTTGTTTAAAACATCGAACGGCAAATACGTCGCTCCGCAAGCTTTGGAAACGAAGTTGGTCATTGACCGTTATATCGATCAGATTGCCATTATCGCCGATCAGCGTAAGTTTGTCTCGGCTCTGATTGTTCCTGTATATGGATTCGTAAAAGAGTATGCCAAAGAAAAGGGTATTGAATACAAGGATATGGCGGAACTGTTGCAGCATCCGAAGATTGTAGGACTGTTCCGTGCACGAATCGATACACTTCAGCAGCAGTTTGCACACTATGAACAAATTAAACGTTTCACTTTACTGCCTGAACCATTCAGCATGGAACGTGGAGAGTTGACTAATACACTGAAACTGAAACGGGCAGTAGTTGCCAAGAATTATAGTGAGCAGATAGAGAAGATGTACGAAGAAAATGAGAAATAAGCGATAGGCGGTTTATCGTTAAAAATGAAACGCTAAACCGTAAATGCGCAAACAATAAAGAGTGTATTGGAGCTCTCTTTAAAGTATTACCCCTGTTACAGATTGAACTGTAACAGGGGTAAACTTTGTATTTAGGGGTGCTTTGACACCTTCTTTTTATTATTTATGGCCGGATCATTTCTTTTAATATCCGAAGATTTGTTCCTGAGTCAATTCTTCAATAGGACCTACAGCTTTCAATTTATCCAGCTCCAAATCTTTCTTATCTCCCAGAATACAATAAACATACGTACGTCCTTTTACCCATTGCTTTTGGAAATCGACAATATCTTTCAGCGTCATGTTCTGTATATCGTTGTAGAGTTTGATGCGCGGGTCTACGTTTTGCCCTAAATCCTGTGCATTGATATAACTCCAGATAATGTCACCCTTGATGATACGTTCGGTGCGCAGACGGTTGGTTAATCCATCTTTAGCCAGTTTGAAAGCAGCTTCGGATTCCGGCATATTGTTGATGATGTCATTAAATGTAGTGACGGCATCAATCATTTTGTCGTTTTGCGTGGCAATCTGTGTACGTAGTACATAGGGATACTTCAAGTAGCTTGGCGGCATTATGCTAGCCCAGGCGGAATAAGCCAATCCACGTGTTTCACGCATTTCCTGGAAGACGATGGAGTTCATGCCCCCTCCGAAGTATTCATCATATAATGCGCGGATAGGTTCAATAGCCGGATCATACT
This sequence comes from Bacteroides sp. D55t1_190419_B8, assembly GCF_015558905.1. Taxonomy (NCBI): domain Bacteria; kingdom Pseudomonadati; phylum Bacteroidota; class Bacteroidia; order Bacteroidales; family Bacteroidaceae; genus Bacteroides; species Bacteroides sp. D55t1_190419_B8. The sequence continues at coordinate 89,999 of NZ_JADMOU010000003.1, read as the reverse complement.
TCTTGTCGAGATTGGATATCTGTGCCATGTATATTTGCTTGGCGTCATAAGGAGCTATTAGAACTTTAGTGACGGGAGTCTCGAGATAAGAATACTCGTTTCCGGCAGGAATCTCTTTCAGGGTTGCCGGAACCTGATGATATTGGTTGATGGTAGCCAGTAAATCTTTGCTGCTGCTTGGACCGTAGTATAAAATACGGTGTTTGTAGCTGTTCTGATTGTGAATCCGGTCTACCAGTTCCTGTGGATTCATATTTGTCAGTTCCGCTTCCGTCAGTAGATTGGTGGCAGGGGATTTGGGACCGTACATGGCAAAGCTCATCAAACGGGAGAAGTTCTGTCCCTGATTCAGTTTGGCATCCGAACGGGCTTTCAGTATATCGCCGGTCATATTAGTATAGGCTTCCTTATTGACCTGCGCATCTGCCAGCAGCTTTTCGAATAATTGTACGGCAGCAGGCATGTTCTCATTCAGTCCGGAAAGTACGACATACGTGCGTTCGTTACCCGGAGAAACATAGAAAGTACAAGCCAGGCGATAGAATTCACTTTTCAGTTCTTCCGGTGTCATGTCCGAAGTACCCAGATATTCGAGATAATCGAATGCTGTTCCCAAAGCTTTGTCATGGTTGTTTCCCATATCAAAGACATAAATCAATTGGAACAGGTCATTGGCTACATTCTGCTTGTAAAGAACCGGAATATCCGATTTTGCTTTTAACTGGCTCATATCCTTTTGATAGTCGAGGAACACAGGTTCAATCGGTTTAACTGCACTTTCCTGTACTTCCACAAGGAACGGACTGGCTACATCACGATTGGTTATGATGGGAGTAATCTCCGGTTTCGTCATCTTCTTTTCGTTCGGGTCTTTTCCTTGCTTTTTGTAGATAACGGCATAATTATCTTCTTTCAGGTATTTGTTGGCGAACGCTACGATGTCTTCTTTGGTCAGTTTGGCCATGCGGTCGATGGCAGTAACTTCATCTTTCCAGTCTGTGCCGTTGATAAATGAGTTGACAAACATATCGGCACGTCCTTCGTTGCTTTCCATGTTTTGCAGTTCACCGAGCTTGAAGTTGTTGATGTTCGCTTCCAGCATTTTCTCGTCGAACTCTCCGGCACGGAGCTTCTTGATTTCGCTGAGTAGCAAGTCTTTTACTTCTTCCAGTGTTTGTCCTTGTTTAGGAAGTCCTCCTAACAGCAATGCAGAGTAATCTGCCAGTCCCATCGGGTAACCGTAGCTATTCAACACTTTCTGCTGCTGGTTCAGGTCAAGGTCGATAAGTCCTGCCTTTCCATTGTATAATACTTGCGAAACGACTTGCAGGATTTCAAAGTCTTTGTCGGACACACCGGGGAATCTCCAAGCCAGTGCAACGCTTTCGGCATCCGGACCTAACACCTCTTTTACAACAGGTTGCGTGATTGGCGTCTCTTTCGGCAGGTCCAGTTTCGGAAGTTCCGGATTGGGTTTCAATCCGCCGAAATATTTGTCGATCAACGCAATCGTTGCATCCGGGTCTAAATCGCCGGACATACAGATTGCCATATTGTTAGGCACATACCATTGTTTATAGTAGTTCTTGATATTCGTGATAGAAGGATTCTTCAGGTTTTCCTGCGTGCCTAACACAGTCTGTGTTCCATAAGGATGGTTGGGGAAAAGAGAAGAAAAAATAGCTTCCTGCACTTTGCTATTGTCACGGGTGAGCGACATGTTCTTCTCTTCATATACAGCTTCCAATTCAGTATGGAAACCACGAATCACATTGTTTTCAAAACGATCTGCCTGAATCTTCGCCCAGTTTTCTATCTGGTTGGAAGGAATGTCTTCCTGATAGACCGTCTGGTCATACCAAGTATAAGCATTGCTGCCGGTAGATCCGATAGCTGCCATTAATTTGTCATATTCATTAGGGATAGCATACTTGGAAGCTTCGTAAGAAAGGCTGTCGATGGTGTGGTAAATCGCCTTACGTTCCGCTTCATCCGTAGTCTTACGATAAATCTCGAACTGTTGTTCGATTGCATCCAGCAGAGGCTTTTCGGTCGCGTAGTCTTGTGTGCCAAACTTGTCAGTGCCTTTAAACATCAGGTGTTCGAAATAATGAGCAAGTCCCGTCGTTTCTGCCGGGTCATTCTTTCCGCCCACTCTTACTGCGATAAATGTTTGTATGCGCGGAGTCTCCTTGTTTACGGTGAGGTAAACCTTTAGTCCGTTGTCCAGTGTGTAAATGCGGGCCTTTAGCGGGTCATCGGGCACTGTTTCGTAGCTATACTTCTTTTGTGAGCTACAGCTGCAAATCACTAATGCCAGGAAGAGTGACAAGCAAGAAAGTTTCAATCGTTTGTTCATAATATGACAACATTTTAATAACAAAAACAAAGGTAGCAGAATTTTGCTTATCTTTGTCCCCGATATCTGAAATTTGTAAATAATAAAATTGTAAATCAAATGATTACTATTGAACAACTTAAAGACGTGAAAGAGCGCACTGATGCGCTGAGGAGGTATCTTTGACATCGACGGGAAGAAAATTCAAGTCGAAGAAGAGCAATTAAGAACACAAGCTCCGGGATTCTGGGATGACCAGAAGAGAGCCGAAGCTCAAATGAAACTGGTGAAAGACCTGCAAAAGTGGATTGAGGGTTACAACGAACTCAAGACGCTGGCAGATGAACTCGAACTGGCATTTGATTTCTATAAAGAAGAACTGGTGACTGAGGAAGATGTAGATGCTGCTTATGCAAAAGCCAGTGAGGCGGTAGAGGCGCTCGAACTCAAAAATATGCTTCGTGATGAAGCCGACCAGATGGATTGTGTGCTGAAAATCAATTCAGGTGCCGGTGGAACGGAAAGTCAGGACTGGGCTTCTATGCTGATGCGTATGTATCTGCGTTATGCCGAGACGAATGGTTATAAAGCTACCATTGCCAACCTTCAGGAAGGGGATGAAGCCGGAATCAAGACCTGTACTATCAATATCGAAGGTGACTTTGCTTATGGTTATTTGAAAGGAGAGAACGGTGTGCACCGTTTGGTCCGTGTTTCTCCCTACAATGCGCAGGGTAAACGTATGACCTCTTTTGCTTCTGTGTTTGTTACTCCGTTGGTAGATGACAGTATTGAAGTTAATATTTTGCCTGCCAATATCTCTTGGGATACGTTCCGAAGCGGTGGTGCCGGTGGACAGAATGTGAATAAGGTGGAGTCCGGTGTCCGTTTGCGTTATCAGTACAAAGACCCTTATACCGGTGAGGAAGAAGAAATCCTGATCGAGAATACCGAAACCCGTGACCAACCGAAGAACCGTGAGAATGCAATGCGTCAGTTACGTTCCATCTTATATGATAAGGAACTGCAGCACCGTATGGCAGAACAGGCGAAGGTGGAAGCCGGTAAGAAGAAAATCGAATGGGGCTCTCAAATCCGAAGCTACGTATTTGATGACCGTCGTGTGAAAGATCACCGTACCAACTATCAAACCTCGGATGTGAATGGCGTGATGGATGGCAAAATAGATGGTTTTATCAAAGCTTATTTGATGGAGTTTTCTTCACAGGAATCATAAAAAATAAAATTAGCAAGAGTTATTTTTGGAAAGTTAATAGATTTGTACTTACTTTGTTAGCGTTGAACTTTAAAGCTAACTATTATGGGTAAGGTGAAGAAAAAAGTAGCAATTAGTAAAAAAGAAGAAGAACAAGCCCAGAAGGTTGTCAAAATAGTGTTCGTCTCATTAATTATTTTGGCATTGATTATGCTGATCGCATTTTCCTTTTTCGGCTGATAGTTCGCCACAAATTATACGGTTAACCCGGATTGTTTGGTTATTGATAGGATGAATATCAAATCCGATCTGTGTTAATCTGCGTAATTTGTGGTGAACTCTTTGTTTTGTAATGCATTTGTATTCTCTGTAATATAAATGTAACTTTTCTGTCATTTTCCCGTAGTTAATTTGTCATCTCCGTGTATCCTCACAGTTGTACTTTTGCCGTGAATTTAGTAGCAGACAACTGAAATGAGTAGAATCACAACAACCGTCGTTATGCTTTTGCTGGCGACAATTGCCTTTGGACAGGCAAAAGAAGATGCAGGGGATGGTAAGAAGCTGGATAAGCAGACCATGGAGTTTAAGGATTATCTGTCGGAGATTCACGGAACTATCCGGGGAAAGTACGAGTACCAGACAGAAACAAGTGAAAGCCGTTTTGAAGTACGTAATGCACGCTTCAGTGTTTCGGGAAATGTGCATCCGATAGTTGCTTATAAAGCGGAAATCGACCTTTCTGATGAAGGTTCTATCAAGATGCTTGATGCATATGCCCGTGTTTTTCCGGTGAAAGACCTGAATTTTACGATTGGTCAGATGCGCGTTCCTTTCACGATAGACGCTCACCGTTCACCACATCAACAGTATTTTGCAAATCGCTCATTCATAGCTAAACAAGTAGGAAATGTGCGTGACGTCGGTTTCACGGCCGGCTATACGAATAAAGGCGGTTTCCCTTTTATCCTTGAAGGAGGATTATTCAACGGCTCCGGTTTGACCAATCAAAAGGAATGGCACAAAACGCTGAATTATTCCATAAAAGCACAGCTATTACCTAATAAGAACTGGAACCTGACACTTAGTACCCAAATGATAAAACCGGAAAATGTGCGTATTAATATGTATGATGCCGGTATCTATTATCAGAATGATCGTTTTCATATTGAGGCGGAATATTTATATAAGATGTACGGGCATGAAGCATTCAAAGATGTTCATGCAGTGAATAGCTTTATCAATTACGATTTACCACTGAAAAAAGTATTCAATAAGATCTCTTTCTTGGCCCGCTATGATATGATGACCGACCATAGTGATGGCAAAATGGACGAAACGACAAAAGCCCTGATTATAAATGATTATGCCCGCCACCGTGTGACAGGTGGAATCACATTAAGTCTTTCCAAAGCCTTCATTGCCGACCTCCGGCTGAATTTCGAAAAATATTTCTATAAGAACTCCGGCATCCCCAAAGAATCGGAACGGGATAAGATCGTGATTGAATTCATGACGAGATTCTGATGTAAATTGAGAATTGAAAATTGAGAATTAAGAAATGATAGTTTGATACCTTGCATCGTGTATCAGAAAACTACAGCGTTTTGATTCTCAATTTTCAATTTTTAATTTATCTTTGTGTCATGGCACAAGAAATAGAACGTAAATTTTTGGTTACCGGTGAATTTAAATCTTTGGCTTTTGCGCAGAGTCGCATTGTACAAGGGTATATCAGTAGTGCTCGTGGGCGTACTGTCCGGGTTCGTATTCGGGATGATAAGGGGTATTTGACGATAAAGGGGGCTTCTAATGCTTCTGGTACCAGCCGTTATGAGTGGGAAAAGGAATTGCCTTTATCAGAAGCGGAAGAATTGATGAAACTTTGCGAACCGGGGATCATTGACAAGACCCGTTATTTGGTGCGCAGTGGCAAACATACATTTGAAGTCGATGAATTTTATGGTGAGAATGAAGGACTTATTGTGGCGGAAGTAGAACTGGAATCAGAAGATGAGGCCTTTGTGAAACCCGGTTTTATTGGTAAAGAGGTTACCGGAGATATACGCTACTATAACTCACAGTTAATGAAAAAACCGTATAAAACGTGGTGAACGTTAACAAATAAACCGTATATTTGTTCTTATATAAAAAAGAGAGTAGTGTATGGATATGGAACAGTTGTACGGTTATGTGCCGCGTGAATTGGTTACTTTTGTTTTAGTTACTTTGTTTTCATTGCTAATCGGACTTTCGCAGCGTCGGATCAGTTTGAAGCGTGAAGGTGAGACTACTCTTTTCGGAACCGACCGAACTTTTACCTTTATCGGTATACTGGGCTACCTGCTTTATATACTTGATCCTACGGATATGCGCTTATTTATGGGAGGCGGAGCGGTGCTGGGATTGCTATTGGGATTAAACTATTATGTAAAGCAATCACAATTTCATGTCTTTGGCGTGACTACCATTATTATAGCCCTGATTACTTATTGTATGGCTCCTATCGTAGCTACCCAACCTTCCTGGTTTTATGTCATGGTGGTTGTGACAGTGCTTCTGCTGACCGAACTCAAACATACTTTTACGGAATTTGCGCAACGAATGAAGAATGATGAAATGATTACGTTGGCAAAGTTCCTGGCTATCAGTGGTATTATATTGCCGATGCTTCCGCATAAAAATCTGCTTCCGGATGTAAATCTCACTCCTTACTCTATTTGGCTGGCAACGGTAGTGGTATCCGGCATTTCTTATCTCTCTTATTTATTAAAGCGATATGTATTTCATGAATCCGGAACATTAGTCTCCGGTATTATCGGCGGATTATATAGCAGTACGGCTACTATCTCGGTACTTGCCCGTAAAAGCCGGAAAGCTTCGGAGCAGGAAGCTACTGATTATGTTGCTGCCATGTTATTGGCTATCAGCATGATGTTTCTGCGCTTTATGATATTGATACTTATTTTCAGTCGGGAAATCTTCTTGTCTATTTATCCATATCTGTTGACTATGGCAGTGGTGGCAGCTATTGTGGCCTGGTTTATTCATTCCCGTCAAAAGCGTTCCAACGACCAGCCTGTCGAAGCGGAAGAGGATGATAGCAGCAATCCGTTGGAATTTAAAGTTGCTTTGATTTTTGCCGTACTCTTTGTCGTATTTACTTTCTTAACTCATTATACACTCGTTTATGCAGGTACAGGCGGATTGAATCTCCTGTCTTTTGTATCTGGTTTTAGTGATATCACTCCTTTCATATTAAACTTGTTGCAAAATACGGGTAGTGTTGCTGCATTGATAATTACTGCTTGTAGTATGCAGGCTATCATCAGTAATATAATGGTAAATATGTTTTATGCTTTATTCTTTGCCGGGAAAGGAAGTAAACTTCGTCCTTGGATTCTGGGAGGGTTCGGTGTGGTGATTGCTTGTAATCTTGTGTTGTTGCTGTTCTTTTATATTTAAAAAATAGAGTGATAGGCTATTTTTCATAGGTTCTAATTCTAGTAAATTGTTGTTTTGTCGAGTATAGTCGATGAAATAGGCTTATTTTTATCGATTATATTCGACAAAACAGGTTATAAAAAAGTACTCCTATTAACTAGAGATAAGGCATTTTCTAATTTGTAGGAAAGAAAGTTTCTTATATAAAGGTATTTTGATTTCCTCTTTTATACAAAAAAGAGGGAACTTTTGAAGTATTCCCTCTTGTGTATTTGTTTAGAAATCAATATCGTTTATGCTGTTAACCAATAACTGATATTTAATATATCCTCCACTTTTAGAAGAATATTTGGTATAAATAGCGGTGATATTACCTTTGGTACCGTCTGCAGGCAGAGGCTGAAGTGCAAAATTAGAATATCCGCTGACACGCAAGATATAGTTTCCATAATCTGAAGAAGATGTAGTATTATCATAAGCAAACCAAGAAGAACCATAATAGCGATTACCTTCATAGCTGTAAGCATAGGTTGGGGGCAATCCTTCTTCTGTATAATATTTATTTTCATATACAGCAGTGGTTGAACCATTCGGATAAGTCGTTTCTAGATATTGAGGATATTTGTCTCCGTCGTATGTGCCTTCTTTGTAAGTCAATCCTTCGAAGCGTACCAAACGTCCTAATGCATCATCATTTAGTGCTGTTTCGAAATTTGTGGAATTGATAACCAATGTATCATTTTCTGTCAGACTGCCGAGTTCACCTTTGAATATATGTTGGTCTACGAATAAAGAGTTCTCAAGGTTACGGTTTGCATAACCTTTTGAGACGTCTTCTGCTGTCGGCATTCCACCTACGCTTAACATATAGCGATAGCTACCGATAGCAAGCCCTTTGGTTTTAACAAATAGAGTCTGTCCTATGTGAAAATAAACATAGTTGCTAACCATCAGTTTTAGTTCGATTGCTGATTTGGATGATTCGTCATATATGTATACTGATTTGTATACATTACCAGCTTGGTCGCTTGAGATCACTTTCCCACTAATGACGTAGTCTTCAGTGACTTCCAAAGTTTTTCCTAAGCTGGAAGCTCCCTTCCCATATTTGTCGTAGAAAAGTTGCTTAAAGTCCTTTATGGAAATGAGTTTGCTATTTGAGAAGTCTTCTTTTGTCCAGACTTTGGCTGGAGCAGGTTCTTCAAACTCGTTGTAGCAACTGCTGAAACTAAGCGTTACTACTACAAGCATACATAATTTAAATATTTTGTTCATAACTGTTCTTTTTACTTATGATGTCCTTAGAAACGGAAATAAATGTTCATGTAATAGGTTGTACCGAACATATAGAAATATTTCGAATCAAACGGTTGGTAGGTTTGATAACTCTCGTCTTTGTTCTTCAGCAGACGAACTTGTTCATAACCGCCGGTTTTGATATTCTGGTTGTTGAGCAGGTTCTTTACTTCTAAGCTGAAGCCAAGAGTGTAGGCACGGTTGATGTACCAGTTCTTGCCAACGCTTGCATTAAATACACAAGCTGAGTTGAACTTTTCCTGATTACGTAACGTTGCGATATCTTCTTCAGTCATTCCCGGTGTCAGTACGGCATCTGTACGATAGAGCGGACTCATAGATAGGTACATATTATTATAATAGTTCATATCTAATGACGCGAATATGTTTTTAGGACCACGGTAAGACAAGCCTACGTTCAGTGCAGTTTGCGGAGTGCTTTCTACACGGAAGTTCTTCCAGTATACTTTACCCTGGTTCTTGATTTCTCCACTATTATCCTGAATTTGTACATAATCCGGGTTATTGTCATAAGTGAATTGTCCCCAGCTGATGGCTGCATTCAGAGAAAGTCCTGCATAGATAGGTACAGAAGCCGCTGCCTCAAGTCCGAAATGACGTTTGTTAATACCGCTCATGGCAAAGTTAGAGAAGGTAGCTTCTACGTCATCATAATAAGAAAGAACTTTGGACTGATCCATAAACTTCGTATAGTATCCGGAGATACGTGCTTTCACATCTCCCCAACGTAAGTTGTAAGAAGCATCTACACCAAATACCTTCTCACTTGAAATGCCCGGAGTCGCAGAGTTACGGGTACGAGGTGAAACAAACGAAGCCTGGAAAGCAGGAGCATCTTGCATATAGATGATGTTGGCATCAATAGAATGAGCAGCAGAGAACTTGTAGCTGAAGTTAGCTTTCAACTTATAAGTCAGATAATTCTGCTTCTTTGAATCTCCCTGAGAATTGTCAAGGAATAAACCTTTCTTCCAGATACCATGACGCCACAAAGTAGTATGTCCGAGTTCTCCACCCAGATTGACGCCAAAATTGCCAAAGTTTTTGCTATATTGTGCCCATGCACGTGCATTGATAATATTTCCGTAGTAATCGTAGCTGTATTTATCGCCCTTCTTTACTGCTTGTGCATGGCCGTATTTATCATAATACTCCATGTTATTTTGGTAAAGAACCGGATTCATACCACCCATATCACGTTCTGCAAACTTATCTACGTCTACCCAGTAGTCACCACCTAGTAAGTCTTTCACTTCGCTATAGTATTCTGTACGATTACGACGGAAGTTCAAACCACCGTTAATTTTAGAATTATCGCGGAAGAGATGAGAGAACTGTGTATAGAGGTTCCAGTCCAATTGGTCTGCATGGCGTTCTTCAATCATGTTGATGGCACGATGACCGGCTCCATAAGTCGGATTTTCCTCCTGGCTTTGGTTGATATGATACAGGTTGTCCCAGTTGATATGGCGGATGTTGTCCGTATTTCCCATCCATGCTTCATACAATTGCGCTCCGACATAAGTGTTGTCATAGAAACTGGGTAAATAACGGTAGTAGTCAGGACGTGGGTCGGGACCGCCATACCAGGTTAGAGCAGAATAACCGTTCTGCCCGAAACGCAGAGAAGTTGCAACATTCAATTGCGAACGGTCATTGATGTCGAATGTATAGTTCAGCATGGTGATAGGTTCATGGTAGCTACGTACACGTGCATTGACACGCTTGCCGTTCAGCCAGCCCCAATTCGGGTTGTAGTAGTTGTTGCCTACCAAGTCGTATACTTCCTGAGTAGAAGCTTGCTGTGCACCGCGTTCTGTAGGAGCACCCAAAATGCTTAATGCCAAGCGGTGCTGCGAATTGAATTGCTTTTCTACAGCAGCAAAATATCCGAAAGCATTGTAATATACACCATCTACATACGAGTTTCCTCCCTGACGGGTCGATACGGAGAAAGCATAAGACCAGCCATTATCCTGTAAACCAGAGGCATAAGTCAGCATGCCTCGGAAGCGATACATGGAGTTACCGTTCACTACGCTGGCACGAAGTCCTTTACGCATCTGTGAGGGGCGGGTGTTGATGTTTGTTGTACCTGCGATACCGCCAATACCCATGTCACCCATGTTCAGTGCAGATGTGATTTCCTGGTTACGGGTTGCATCATTCAAACCGCTCCACAAAGACCAAGGCGTGTATCCTGTCATTGCGTCGTTCAGCTGAATACCGTTCATATATACGTCTGAGTATTGTGAATCATAACCGCGGACATTGAAACGCATCTCACTGAATTTGTAAGAAGCGATGTTGTTGAATACATCTTTAGAAGCCGACAGTGATGAAGGAAGCGACTGGGCATCGTCCAGCGTTTCTGTATCAAACTCGGCAAAGATTGCGTCGTCCATAGTTGGAGCGACATTGTCGGGAACCATGATAACGTTATTGATATCTCTGATCATCTTATCTACACGAACTGCAAGAGTTAATGGTTCGAACTCTGCTGTCTCGAAAGTAAGAGTGTATTCTCCTTTTGCCAGATTTTCGATAACGAAGTTACCCGACTCATCGGTTTTGGTCGTTACATCTCCCGGAGTTAATGTCACTTTTACGCCGTCTATAGCCGCACGTGTTGTACGGGAAACGACTTTACCTTTGACACCACCATTGTTTTGTGCAAAAACGGTGAATGACATCAAAGATAGCATCATGAATAGGAATGTTCTGATTTTCATATAAACTTATTTTTTTATTTACCTATATAGATATATACGGGGAAGTGGTCACTATATCCACCTTGGAAATTGTTACCCACATAAGTGCGCAATGGATATCCTTTGTATTGCCCTTCTTTCTGCACCATATAATGTTGCTTGAAGATGTTTCCGTAGAATTTAGAACCGGGTGCTTGTTGCAATTTAAGTTTTCCGGTTGACCCTTTGGCTAAATTCTCAGAAACGACAATATTATCAAATATATTCCATGCATCACCATAAGCTAATGTTCCGTATCCTGCCTTGAGCATGTCGGCATAAGGATCGAAGAAGTCTCCTTCTTTCAAATCCTTTAATTTGAACTTGGCTCCCAAGCCTTGAGCAATACTCTTGTCAGTCGGGTCATCATTAAAGTCACCCATCATAACGACCTTTGTATTAGGATTTGCCTTCATGACGGAGTCGGCAATGCTGCGCATCTGTTGACCAACTGCAATGCGTTTAAACTCCGAAGCCTCTTTGCCTCCTAAACGTGAAGGCCAGTGTGCTACCATAAAGAAGAAAGGTTCGTTTTCAATCGTTCCCCATAACGTGAGGATATCACGGGTTTTGAAGTCAGGAAGTGAAGGGATGACTGTTCTCACAGCTTTTTCTCCTTCTATCTTAAACACATCCGGACGATACAGAAAAGCCACATCTACACCACGGGCTTCAGGAGAGTCGAAGTGTGAGATTCGATAGTTTGCCGGAGCCAGTTTGCGAGTTGCGATAATATCTTCCAGTACACTGCGGTTTTCTACTTCTGATACACCGATAATGACCGGATAATCCTTGTTGATAGCTGCGATGTCAAAGAATACCCGTTCGGTATTGGCCAGTTTTTTGTTGTACTTGGCTGAGTTCCATTTCTTAGGACCTTCGGGAGTAAATTCATCATCGTGAACTTCCGGATCATTGATTGTATCAAAGAAATTCTCAAGATTGTAAAATACAACCTTATACGGTTTCTGTGCAAAGCTGAACGATATCAGCAGCGCAAAGAGCGCGGTTACTAATAACAGTTTTTTCATAAGCTAGCGTATTAGTTAATCCCCCATTGGGATGGATTATTTTGTTGTTTTACACTACTGGATACTTGTGGAAAGAACGTAAATCCTGTCATCTTTTCGATATCTGCTACAGAAGTGCAAATAGACTTAGGAGGCTCGATATTTCCATATGATTTATGGTCTACCCAAAATCCTATTGATATCAGTTCACTGTCCGAACAGTCTTTGATGTTCTTTCCTGTTTTGCCACTCTTTGTACGCAGAAGTACTTTGAAGTAGTTTGTAGGAACCGGAACTGTATTCTTTGCTCCATCTGTAGTGGTGGTTGCACCTGCTCCAAAATATGCACCGGTAACTACGTACAACGTATCAGAACAGTTGTTTGCCCGAACTTTGGTTTCAAGTTTAGCCCACATATCCTGATTCAGACGATTAAGCTGTGGAGTCATGTTTGACATATAGAAAGTTTGAGCATTCATCTCATCTGTTCCCAAGCGGTCGGCTGATGGAAGCTGATGTCCACGGTCATAAGATCCTCCATAAGATCTTAATGTACAATCAGCTTGATAACTTTGAGGAATGATCGGATCGAAAGCCCAACGGTCTGTACGTTCTCCTGATCCTTTGAGGTATGCAGTATGTATCGGATATGCTACCCACAAAGCTGCTTTCTTTGTCTTATCAAAACAAATGGAATAATTACGTATTGTTTTATCATTCAGAAGAGCATAATGAGTTACATACTGGTAATTTGCATTCTCTTTGAAGTCTGGTACTTCAGCCCATAACTTGAAAGCCGGCAGGTTTTGCTGCGATTCAGACAATTGTACTAAATCAAAGACTTTCGCTTCTTGATCTGCAAACTGGAGTGAAATCTTGGCTACACGCTGTTCTTTACCTGTATTGCTATTATAATATACGTATAGAACATTGAGCCCGTCTTTTACTTCTCCGGATTTAGAGGATAAGGTCAGATCATTGCTACTGAAAGAACACCATGTTGTGCCCTCAGTGATCTCTGCATTCCATATGGTCCCAGGAGTACCTGTGATGATTATGGCGGATGATCCGGATGCAGATTTTACAGTGGAGGAAATCTTCCAGTAGGCATCACCTGACTGTGATGAGTCTCCACCGTTAGAGTCATCATTGCTACATGCAGCTATACATGATATAAATACAGTTAGCAAGAGAAACTTTAAAGTTGCTTTATAGTAACTATTTAATAATCTCATTTATTTTGATTATATTGATGGAATCTTGAGATGATCAACTCTTGACAAGATCATATCTTGCCAAGAGTTGATAAAAGATAATATAATTATAGATTTCTTTTTATTAGTTCTTTTTAAAGAAGAAAATACCTGTTTTTGTTTGGGTTTCTGTTTTATAAGAACGAATATAATTATATGTTGCGCTTGCTGTAATTAGGTATGTGTTATTATTGGAAGCAGTAACTCCTGTACCATTACTTTTATCCATGAATACCCATTCTGCATCTTCCGCTGTATCTTTTAAATAAAGACGGCGATTGGTAGTAGCAACAGAGTTGTATAAATATTTGTCTCCTACTTTTATATAATAGGTGTTGGGCTTACCTGTGACTGCTACAAGCTCCATTTCTGTTCCTGTTTTTGATGCTTCTTGAGGAGTTATTTCATTATCTTTGAATTGATATGAAACTGTTACTAAATCACTGTTAGAGCTTGTTCCACTACCTGTATATGAAACTTCACCTGTCCATAATTGATAATTATATGGAGTTAAGTCTACTTTATCATTATTTAATTCAACATAACCTGCCATAAAATATTTGCCGGCAGTTAATTCTTCTAATGTTGAGATTAAAGAATAACCTCCGCCAGTTGATGGTGCAGCAACTGTTATTGGAATGTCGATGCTGTTTCCATTGGTCAAAGATACTTTCAAAGTTTGTTCAATCTCCTTAGCTGTAGTGTTAGCTTCTGCATTTACAGTTACTTTAGTACCATTTATAGTCGCAGATAGAATACCGCTTAATCCACCATGAGATAGTGTGTTACTTCCCATATTTACAACACCTATTTCGATGTCTTTACTGCCTCCGGTTGCAGGAAAACTTAAGGATGTTGGGGTAGCAGATGTGATTGTTGGAGTAGTCGAAGCAAAACCTGCAACATCTTCCATATTGCGTGGAGCAAGTTGTGGTACCTCTTTATAAACCGTTACTATACCAGTGATATCGCTTTCTACGGCTGCAAATGGTTGATCCATAAAGGCGGCTGCATCTGATTTACAGAAAACTGCAAACTCTTGTCCTCCTGATGTAAATGTATATGGGCTATTGATACCCCATATCCCAGCAGCTTGTGGAGTTGCTTTCTTTATTTTGACCGTCATGCTTTGATAGTTGATCAAATCATTAGGAGTTATCTCAATAGGGGTAATAGTTGCAGTTCCTTCTTTCTCAACAGTAGCCCATTCTTCAGTCTTTGCTCCTGTAACTTCATAAACTCCCTGATAGTTAACTATCTGTGCTTTTCCTTTGTGTAATGTAACTTTGATTTTGTCTCCTTTCTTGAGGCCTAGTTCCTTTGGATCAACTTGACTTCCATAAAGCATTATACCATTACCTGCTGTTGTAGCATTTTCAGTTGCAACAACAAGGTTGTTATTCGTATAATTCCCGCCTTCAACATCACTCTGAACAATTGCTGTAAGATAGCGATCTGCGTTATTGTCAAGTATCGTTTGTTCAGCTGTCATCTTGCTTATTAGCTCTGGAATAGTTATTGCTGTTGCTTCGCTCGGGTCACCACCGCCATTTCCTAAATCTATTTCTGTCCCACCAGCACCTGTAGCAAGTGTTATGTCATCAAGGCGGATAGAAGAAGCTGCTAAAGCAGTGTATTTGATGTATAGCTCAGATACCGCCTTTTTAAGAGTGAAATTGGCAGTTGCTAAAACCCAATATGGTTTTTCTGAATCTCCATTGTTCTTGGTATATGTAAGAGGAATCCAGTTTGTACCGTCAGCACTTAAAGACACAGTTAACTTAGATATATCAAATGTATTGTCATAATCATCTCCAACCTTTATAGAGTAGCTGGCACCGAACGTAAGTTTCAGATTAGTTTGTGCATCTGTGAGAGCTATTTTATTAATTTGGAAATATGCAGGAAGAGTTCCGAAGAATACAACATTAGGTCCTGATGCACCTTCATAAGCGCCTGAATTAGCTAATCCACTAGCACGAACTGATGCACTTGCTCCAGAATAAGTGACATTTGCAGAACCAACTCCGCTCTTATTCCAGCCATCATATGAATCTACATATGGGTAGGGGTTTGATACAGCTTTATCCCCAACCGTTTCGTTGTAAATTACTTCTGTAGGACCTACACTTCCACTGCTAATCTTAACAGTCTCTGACATCAACACACCCACCTTGTTAGAAATCTCGATAACAACACTGGCTTCGTCATTGATATTTTCCGGAATGCTAACTTGGATAGTAGCAGAACCTTCACCTTCATATTTTGATAGAGTAACCCATGATTTATCATCCTTTACTGTAGCTTTCCAACTACGGTTAGTTGAAATGTCAAAAGAAGCTTGGCTTCCGTTGGCAGGTTGGCCATCTAAGCCGAAAATCAAGGTTGTAGGCGAAACTTCGAGGTATGGAGCCTCGGTATCATCATTGTCGTCAACGCAACTTACGAAAGCTGTGCTAACCATTACAAGCATAAGCCCGTAGAATAACTTCAAAAAGTTTAAATTTTTCATTTCGCTGTTTTGTTAATTAATTAATAAAATTTTTGTGAATCATTTATCTTTTTATTCTTTATTGATAATAATAGTTTAGCAAAGTTATTTTTTTCTATGAAACATACAAAGTTTCTAACGTCTTTTTCGTATTACAATTACGTTAAATTTTTGTGACTTGTTAATCGATTATGAAGTTATTTTTTTTATTGATGAATAGATTGATTCTTTTTGTCTATAATATATGTCATTATGGAAGATTTTTGGGGAATTTATCACTTTTATGAAAGATTTACTTTGTCTTTATGAGGGGGAACCTATTAACAAACTCAGTACTTGCAGGGCGTTAAATAGAGTTTTCATTGGATGAGCTTTGTTTATTATTTGTTGTTTTAAGTAATGAGAACCCATATTGGGGATAGATTTGTTTTTTGTTTTCGTAGCCATTAAATTTCAGTACATATGAGGCTTTTACCCATTTTTTATATTATGGGTTTTCTCACTGAAGTTAATCCCTATCTTGAATACTTTCCGTCCATCCGTTTCGAAAGGTAACGTGTATCGTTTGGTGCAAGCCTTTTCCGTCGTACCATTCTTCGTGAGCCATCCGTCCTAGAACATAATAATGCTTTTTCAGTAATTCTACCAGATAGGTAAGTGTGCTTGTCTCAAACCAATAACTATCGAATTCTTTATATTTGAAAACATTAAGCAGGCTAAGCGGCGTGTCAGTATAGTCGCTTTTAACTGAATGAAGTGTAGAAAAAGTACGTACTGTTTGAAGTCTATATTTTAATCCCTATATTTGTCTACATTTCAATTTTATAAGGATAGGCATTATGGATACTACTTTCAGAATATACCCGATAGGGATACAGAATTTTGAAGACTTACGCAATAATAACAACGTTTATGTGGATAAGACGGAGTTGATTTATCGTTTGGCTAATACCAATAAAGTGTATTTCTTGAGTCGTCCCCGTCGTTTCGGAAAAAGTTTGCTGGTGTCCACTCTTGATGCTTATTTTCGGGGGAAGAAGGGGTTGTTTCAAGGTCTGGCAATGGAGCGTTTGGAGAAAGAGTGGAATGCCTATCCGGTGTTGCATCTTGATTTCAGCATGACGAAGTACACAGCTATGTCTGATTTGGAAGAACGTTTAAATCTTCAACTTCGTGAATGGGAGCGAATTTATGGTAATGATCCGGAAGAAGAAGGTCATGCGGCTCGTTTTTCCGGAATAATAAAAAGGGCATATCAGCAGACTGGTTTACAGGTAGTAGTACTTATCGACGAATACGATGCTCCCTTATTAGACAGTAACCATTTGCCGGAACTGCAAAATGAACTCCGTAAAGAAATGGGTAAGTTTTTCAGCCCTTTGAAAGCACAAGGAAAATATCTTCGTTTTCTTTTTGTGACAGGTATTAGCGCGTTTAATCAACTGAACAGCATTTTTGGTGGTCTGAATAGTTTGCAAAATCTTAGTATGCAGGATGGGTATAGTTCTATTTGCGGTATTACAGAAAAAGAATTGAGTAGCCAACTAAAAACAGATATTACATTAATGGCTCAAGTTAATAACGAAACTTATGATGAGGCTTGTATCCATTTGAAACAACAATATGGTGGGTATCGTTTTAGTGAACATAGTGAGGAAATTTATAACTTATTTAGTTTATTCTGTGCGTTTGACCAAAAGGTTTATGGAAACTTTATGGACAGAATGCCGGCTTTTCTAGTTGATATGTTGCGACAGCATAAGATGGAGATCACTAATTTAGAGGGTACAATGGTTGCTGCCGGACAGCTTGATACACCAATTACCTCGATGGCAGACATTTTGCCGATACTTTATCAAAATGGTTATTTAACCATTAATGAATATGACTCCGAGTTCCAACTTTATACTCTTGCTTGTCCTAATAAAGAAGCACGAGAAGAATTAACCAGACTTTTAGCCTCACTTATGGGAACTTGATTGTCGGCGGGTTTAATTACTGGGGGCTATAATATATAGTAGGTGAAAGGATATCTTATATTCTAATTTCTCTCCCTGTTGATTTCTCAATTCCTCTTTCAACCTATCACCATCGTTCTGAAACTCTTTATTCATCGTATTTACAGAGTGGTGATAGGTCATTCCTAACCTATCACCGTATCTTTCACCTATCACCTTGTAGAAAAACGTATATTTATGCTCTTTTTGGCTTGATTCGAACCACTTTATAAACATTCCCGCGCTTGGTGTGTATAGAAGGCACTTGATTCTTTTGCAATATTCTTCCGAATTGAATAATATTGCAATCGGATATATGAATTCTACTGTCGTGTTGCACCTGTTCCAGTATCTCAATAGCAAGAAGTAACTCATATTCTTTGTCCTCTTCTTTAGCAGCCCGGAAAAATTGGTGGAATAACTGCTCCGCAATGGGAATTACTTGAAATTCCTGATTGGCTTCGGTCATCACCTTTTCATCTTCAGTGTCGAACCAGTAACGTTCTCCCCTGTAAATATCGTGCATTGCTTGCGCATAAAGTTGTTCGTAATCAATTGGAGAACAGTCAATCGGACCGGTCACATAGATAACAATGTAGCGTCGGCTTCCGGAAGTGTCAGTCAGTAAATCCTTGTGGTTGCTTGTTCCTATAAATGAAGCGTAACGGCGCATCTCTTGTGTGGCTGTGCCGTGAGGACGACGGATATTAACCACGGGCTTTTGCAGGATATGTTTCAGGAAAGCCTGTTGATTCACTCTATTCTGATCGAACTCGTCCATGTTGATGAGCGCAAAACGGTTTAGAGCCAGCTCGGCATCCCTTTTATTACTGAAATCAATGCGGTCGGTGTAATATATCTGTAATTCCGGTGGCAACAAACTCCGGCAGAAAGTCGATTTTCGATAAGCTTGCGGTCCGACAAGTAGCGGTACTGTACAATTGGCATACTTTCGATCGGTGTGACGCCAGTGTTCCACCATATTTAGAAACCAACGATAAAACAGATCCGGCCAGTGAGCGTTGTTGCAGGGAACACGGGAAGCCAGTTCACGAATCCGGTCGCGTCCGTCCCAACGGACATCCACTCCGAAAAGAAAATCCTCAATAGGGCTGAATATCGGGATGCGGTCGGAATCGAGGTAACGGATCACGTCCCGGTCCCATAGGTTGAGGCCCTCCAGACGTGCGTTCATGGCGATACTGTTGCGTATACGGTTGGTGATGGGGCGGAAACAAAAACAAAAGGTGTTCCGTTCGCGAAATTCCGTAACAGTCGTCATTGTGTTGTAACGAAATTCGTATCGGCGTTGCATAAACTCTTCCGTTCGAAATTCCAGTTCCTGTTCGGTTGATAAAGGTGATTTTTGTCCGAATCCTTTGGCTCCTGTATATACGTTCTGTATGGTTTGCCGGATGAGAAATTCTTTCTTTTTGGTGTAGAAATGAGCGATTGCCCAACGGGCTGTTTCTTCTTCCGGTATGCCTGCCTGAAAACAGTTTTCCCCCAGATGGACCAATAATGGCTTGAGGTCTTCGTCGGAATGTAGGTGTATGTTGGGGTGAAGTTCGCTTAATGAATGGTAAGCCTTGTTCAGGGCTGCTTCGAAGAGTGCGGACAAAGTGTCAAAGCTGTCATAACCGGGAATCAGCCGTTTGAAAGGAGATGTTTCTGCCTGTACGGATTCTTTGTAGGTTGTGTCCGATGGCATTTCCAATGGCTGACGCATATAAATGACGGTGGAGTCGGGATTATAGTAAAGTTCCGGATCACACGTTTGCCGGCAGAATTGCTCCAATGTCGGGTTTTTCAGTTCGATGGAGTAGGAGAGTGCCGGTTGATAAAGGCTGACGGCTTTTCTGTAGGCGTGAGCTTGGAATATTTCTGCTTCTTCCCGGTCTTTAGGAAGTGATTTGTCCGGGCGGGTGAAGCGTAGCCATATTTTTACGGAATGACCGCTGGAACCCATAAAGGCGGCAAAAGTCTGTGTAAGTTCTGCTGCTTCCTGTTTGATACGGTTTACTTCCGTCCGGTTTGCCAGATGGTTTACTTCTATTTGCACAATGCCGTTATATCCGGTCATTTGTGCGCCATTTGTTGTTTTGCGGAAGTTAGCCGCAGGGATGACTTTGGGTAGTTTTTGAGCAGCTTCCAGTTTGCTGTCCGGTGAGGCATAACGTATGCTTGTCCGTAGATTACTTATCGGGCGGGCTTTCGTTTCATGCTTCATCGCTTCTATTTGTAGGTTTATGTCCAACGTCCGCATGGTTGATGTTCCGTTGTTGTCCCGCATCAAAGTAAGTTTCATGTTAAAAGTGTTTATTGTTATGCCTCTTTATTAAAGGCTCATAAAGATAGGCTTTATTATCCGGTTTGCCAAGCTATATCGTACTTATTTATTGTTTATTTTATGAGGCGGATTCTGTTCCTTTATGTGGTCGCAAAATTCTATTGTGAAGAGAGCTTATCGCATGAATATACTAAAATGAAGAATGTAGTTCATTACGGGATAAAAAATGTTTCATGCCTCAAAACACTTGGTTTCAAGGCTTGAAACTCTTGTTTCCCCGGCTTGAAACTTTAGTTTCACCATGGGGAAACTTTGGTTCCATCAGCAGGAAACTAAAGTTTCTAGGCTTTGAAACTAAAGTTTCTAGCCTTTGGAACTAAGTGTTTCAAGCCTTGGAAACAAGAGTTTCTAAGTATGAAACAAAGATTACTCCTTATTAAAATGACTGTTTGCTATAGGCTTTTTTCAAAAATCAAGCGGTGATAGGTGATAGATGTGGTGATAGGTTAATGACAACCTGTCACCGTTCTGAAAGTACGATGAATAAAGGATTTGGTGATGCCGGTGATAGGTTGAAAGAGGATTTTCATTTTTATGTATGAGAGAGCTTGATGAATATATATAACTTCCAGTATTTATTTCCATATTTCTATCACATTTAGAAAAATATGTATATCTTTGTCACATGCTTTCTGCTCATCAGCGTGATGAAACTAGCGGGAAGCGGTATATATTACTAAATTGGAATATGTAATGTATTGTCTCTCCCACTCGAAACTTAGCAATTTCATATAGAGGAGAGATGATTCAACAGATATTCCACGCTGGCAGCTTTATATCAACATATTCGTTAAAGATGTGTTATATATAAACGATTGGCGTGGGTGTCTGTTGTTATCATTGTCTTTCTATAGGGTATGCTAAGACCTCGAGTGGAGATAATGGTGCAACAGCATTCACGTCTTTCTTGTGTCCGGTCGGTTATGATTACCCCAAAAAGTCTAACCTAAACAATTCCCCGTCCGCCCGAAATACAGAAAACGTGAATGCCCGTTGCTCCACATAAACAAAATAATATTCAATCTTTATTGTGGAACACATTAAAACAAATGTATTATGTCGAAATGGATTAGCGTAGAAGAAGCAGCGGTCAAGTATGGAATTAACAAAGAGGTAATCTGGCTTTGGGCGGAGATGAAAAGATTCCCTATGTCATATGAGGGAGCTATCACTGCTGTTGATGAAGAAAGTCTTGAAGGATTCCTGCATCAGAATAAGGATCGAATTACAGCCGAGTATATCGACACATTGGAAGAGCTGTGTATTGGAAAGACAAAGATTTGTCTTTTATATGCTGAAATCATCGGTTATCAAGACAAAGAACTTCTGAATCAAAGGGAGCAAATCGCCCGGATGAAAGAAATACAAACTGTTATAAAAAGGCAAAACAGCCGACTCCGGGACTGCGAAAAAGTGTTCACGGAATATGAAGAGAACTTTAGTTCCTGTTGGATTGGAAGAATCTGCGCTAACTTAAGGCGGCTGATACGGTTGATACGACGGTAAATATTATCCATCTCATTTATTTAAAGATACCCTTGAACAGAAATGTTTAAAAATACTAGAAATATACTGTCATAAGATTTTTTATCCATTCGTTTTATATTCTTAACTCCGAAAAATTCGTAAGCGTTGATAAACCAATTACTTTTGGCTCCTGATTTCGCAGCATTTTTGAATATTCTGCGTCTAATAAACATAAACTAAATATTTCTAGTCATGAAACACAGACTGTTACTACTATTGCTATTCGTGTTCGCCACGTCTGTGGCTGGGTGGGCACAAAAATCCACGGCTCCTTCTTATACCATCAAAGGAGTGCTTCTTGATTCTTTAACACAAGAAGGAGAACCGTATGCCACGATTAAGATTACTCCCAAAAATGCTCCGGATAAAGCTGTAAAGATGGCGGTCACAGGGGCGAATGGTAAATTTCAGGAGAAACTGAATGTCGCTGCAGGCAGTTATATAATCACGATTTCTTCCATTGGCAAGTCGCCTATAGTAAAAGAGTTCACTTTAAAACCTTCGGTCAGGGAGATTGATTTGGGAACGATGATTTCTTCAGAAGCCAATAATGTGCTGAAAGGAGTGGAGGTTGTTGCACAGAAACCTTTGGTGAAGGTAGATGTGGATAAGATCGAATATAATATTGAAGATGATCCGGATTCAAAATCGAACAGTATATTGGAGATGCTTCGGAAAGTCCCTCTGGTCACGGTGGATGGAGAAGACAATGTGCAAGTGAACGGCAGTAGCAGCTTCAAGATCCATGTGAATGGAAAGCCCAATAATATGATGAGTAATAATCCGAAGGAAGTACTGAAAAGTATGCCGGCAAATACAATTAAATATATTGAGGTGATTACTTCACCGGGAGCCAAATATGATGCGGAAGGTATCGGAGGTATTTTGAATATCGTCACAGTGGGTACCGGATTTGAAGGATATACGGCTACTTTCAGAGGAAATGCCAGTAACAACGGAGTAGGCGCCGGCACTTATGCAATGGTGAAGCAGGGCAAACTGACGGTTTCTGCCAACTACAACTATAATTATAATAATAGTCCGCGTAGCTATTCCGACAGTTACCGGGAGAATTATGAACCTGATAAGGAGAATGAAAAGTTTCTGGAATCGGAAAGCAGTTCCAAATCGAAAGGTAATTTCCAGTATGGCAATTTAGAAGCCAGTTACGAGATTGATACGTTGAGGCTGCTGACTGTGGCTTTCGGAATGTATGGTAGCAATGACAAAAGCAACAGTGGCGGAACTACGATTATGCATGGAGCTGATCGTCAGGATTTTGCATATCGTTATAGAACGGACAATCATGGAAAAGGATCATGGTATTCCATCAACGGTAATATAGACTATCAACGTACTTCCCGGAAGAACAAAGAACGGATGATTACCCTTTCTTATAAAATCAACTCCCAACCTCAAACGAATGATTCCTATAATACTTATCTGGACATCGAGCCTGATGAGAATAAACTGGAGATCATCAAAGAACTGTCATTGAAGAATTTCCATTCGGACGGAAAGACGAACACAATGGAACAAACTTTTCAGGTAGACTATACCACTCCGATTGGAAAGTTGCATACGCTTGAAACCGGTGCTAAATATATTTTCCGGCGCAACTCCAGTGATAATCGGTTTTATGACACCGAAGGGGAAAGTGAAAACTATGCATATAATGAGAAACGTAGCAGCGAGTACCGTCATCTGAATCATATCCTTTCCGCTTATGCCGGATATACGCTGAAATACAAGGATTTTACTTTCAAACCGGGACTTCGTTATGAGCAAACCATACAGGAAGTGAAGTATCTGGTCGGTGCAGGCGAGAATTTCAACTCGAACTTTAGCGATCTGGTTCCTTCCGTTTCCTTGGGAATAAAACTAGGTAAGACGCAGAACCTCCGCGGCGGATATAATATGCGTATCTGGCGACCGGGCATTTGGAACTTGAATCCTTATTTCGATAATCAGAATCCGATGTTTATCAATCAGGGAAATCCGAACCTGAAGAGTGAGAAGAGTCATTCGTTTGATTTGTCTTACAGCAGTTTCACCGCCAAGTTCAACATCAATCTCTCTTTGCGCCATTCTTTCAATAACAATGGAATCGAAAGAGTCAGCCGCCTGATTACCGATAAAGACGGAGAAATATTTGAAGGTGGTCATAAAGCTCCTTATGGGGCTTTGTATAGCACGTATGATAATATTGGCAAAAGCCGGGAAACTGGATTGAACTTTTATCTGAACTGGAATGCTTCTCCCAAAACGAGGATTTACATCAATGGGCGTGGAAATTATAGTGATTTGCGGAGTCCTGCCCAAGAGTTGCATAATTATGGATGGAATGCCTCTGCGTATGGAGGTATTCAGCAAACCTTACCGGGAAAAGTCCGTTTGAGCTTGAACGGAGGGGGAAGTACACCGCGTATCAGTTTGCAGGGAAGAGGTTCGGGATATAATTATTATAGCTTGGGGTTGAGCCGTTCTTTCCTGAAAGAAGAACGTCTTTCTTTGAATATTTATTGTAGCAATATCGTAGAGAAATACAGAACTTACAATAATCACACGGAAGGAGTTAACTTTATCTCGAAAAGTTCGAGTAAATATCCGAGCCGGTATTTCGGCTTTAGTGTCAGCTATCGGCTTGGAGAGTTGAAAGCCAGTGTGAAGAAAGCTGCGCGCAGCATCGACAATGATGATGTGAAAGGTGGCGGAGAAGGTGGAAACACGGGTAGCGGAGGTGGTCAGTAGACCACTTCCACGCACCGTAGTTCCCATTTATTTCTGTCTCACGTCTTGCTTGTTGGTGTTAAAACCAAGTTTGGTCAATCCGGCTTGTACGTCGGGATGGCTCATGAAAAGGTTCCATAACAACCCTGTCCGGTAATTTTCGATCATTACAGCGATAGGTCCTTGGTCGATAGCCAGATACCGTTGCGGATACCAATTATCCGTTTCGCTGAAAGCATCATAGAATCCGAAAGGACCGAACACTTTATCCCCCATGCCATACAAATGGCGCATTACCTGCATGGAATACTCCGGTGTATAGACAATCGATGAAAGTGCGGCGGTAGGGGAGATGACTCCTTTGTCGTCCTGCTCGTTGGGTGAATGAGCTGCATATCCATCGACGGAGTAACTGGCAGTCAGTCCCCAACAATCCGGTCCGAAACCTTTGTAATGTTTGGGGTTGCGGATGCAGTAAGCGCGGTTGACTAATGTCAGGTTGCGCATCTCGTGGAAGTAGCTGGGGCAGTATTCATCTTTCAATCCCACCGGATCAAGTCCGAGGAAAGAATATTGAGCCCAGAAAAGCGGTCCGGCTTCCGTGCCCTGATAGCGGAGATGCAATTCGATTCCTTCTACTTTGTGTGGAGAGACGATGGCTCCGTTCTGTGCCCAACCGTCATGATAAACGGCTGCAGGTACTCCATGTGTGGGAGAAGCGGCAGCAAGAATATACATAATCATACATTCGTTGTAACCGTGTACGGGGAAATCCATTTCCCAGCCATACGTCGGACTCCAATGCCAGTAAAGGACATTTTGCCCGCCTTTCCGATACCAGTTCCAGTCGACATCCCGCCAAATCCGGTCGATACGTTGAGCGAGTGCTTTCTCTTTCTCATTTCCGTTGACGTAATATTGGTGCACGGCAAGCAGACCTTGTATGAGGAAAGCTGTCTCTACCAGATCGCCTCCATTGTCTTTCTGACCGAACGGTTTCACCTTTCCGGTATCACCATACCACCAGTGGGGGTAGGCTCCGTGGAAACGGTCTGCTTTTTCGAGGAAAGAAACGATGCGTTCCATCCGTGCCCGTCCCTCTTCGCGGGTGACGTAGCCGCGGTCGATTCCCGCAAGGATAGCCATGATGCCGAAACCGCTGCCGCCGGAAGTGACTACATTGGCATCGTTTTCAGGATATACGCCGTCCACATGATACCGTTCGGGAGCCAGACCGCTATTCGGTTCGGCACCTTCCCAGAAATAGAGGAAAGTCCGTCGCTGAACGGTGTCCATCAGGGCGTCGTCCGACAGGGAGTCGGTGGCGGCAGTAAGGTTGTCATTCTTGCTTTTCCCTTTACAGCTTTGGAAAGTCAGGGCGATGGCGGATAGAAACAGTAACATGAGCGGAAGTGCGCTCATCACTGCGATTCTTTTATATTTATCGTTCATAATCAAGGTCATAATTTATAGGATTAGGCACGGATTACACGGATTTCACGGTTTTAGGAATTGTGGTTACATAAAACAACAGCGTAATCCGTGTAATCCGTGCCTAAAAGTTTAGTTCAATGTAAATTTCGCAGTTTTCACATCCCGGCTGTTCGTGCCGATCATCACTTCAAAGTCGCCCGGTTCGGCAACCAGTTGCAGGTTATAATTATAATACCGTAGCATTTCCGGTGCAATCTTGAAACGGACAATCTTCATCTCTTCCGGTTCCAGGAATATTTTCTGGAAGCCTTTCAGTTCTTTGACGGGACGGGTGCTGCTGCCTACAACGTCACGGATATAAAGCTGCACCACTTCCGTGCCGGGCCATGTGCCGGTATTGGTAACTTCCACTGCTGCGGTCAATGATCCGGTCATGTCCATGCTGGAATGGCTCAAGTCGATATCACTGTAAGAGAAAGTGGTATAAGAAAGACCGTAACCGAACGGATAAAGCGGATCATTATCCACGTCGAGATAGTTACTGCGGAATTTCTCAAACCATTTACCTTCTTTCAAAGGACGTCCGGTATTCTTGTGCGCATAATAAAGAGGTATCTGGCCTACGTTCTTCGGGAAAGTCATAGTCAATTTACCACCCGGATTGACATAACCGAAGAGGGCGTCGCCAATGGCGTAAGCTGCTTCACTACCTCCAAACCATACATTCAGAATGGCGGGCACGTGTTCCTGTTCCCAAGTCAACGTAAGCGGACGACCTGTAAATAATACCAGTACTACTGGTTTGCCTGTCTTTAAAAGCTCTTTCAACAGATTCTGCTGTACATCGGGAATGTTTAAATCCGTGCGGCTGCTACTTTCACCGCTCATTTCGGAAGATTCGCCTAAGGCAGCGATGATAATGTCCGACCGGCGGGCTACGTTCAATGCCTCATCCAATAACTGTTGGTCGGTACGGTTATCGCGGTTCAGGGAACGACCGAACATCGTTGCCCGTTCTTCGTAACTTGCATCACTAATCAAATTACTTCCTTTGGCGTACATGATATTCGCTTTTCCGGCAGTCATCTCTTTCAGTCCTTCCACGAGAGAAGGGCAGCGGTCGAGCACGGCTGCTACGCTCCATGTACCCGGCATATTACTCCGGCTGTTTGCCAACGGACCGATCACTGCAATATTTCCTTTCGGATTGAAAGGCAGTAACGGATTTCCGTTCGGATTGCCGTCGGGACTGTCGTTTTTCAGAAGAACGAAACTTTCTGCTGCAATACTGCGGGCTGCATCGCGATGCGCTTTGGTAAAGATATCGCGTGCCGGACGTTTCGGATCGCAATATTTATAAGGATTATCAAACAATCCCAGTTTATATTTGGCTTCCAGAATACGGCGGCAAGCCGTATTCAACGTTTCCATAGAGACTTTTCCTTCCTGAACGGATTTCTTCAATGTCCCCACAAAGCCTTCGCTTACCATATCCATATCCACTCCGGCATTGATGGCACGGGCAGATACCGTTTGAAGATCACCGATACCATGATCGATCATTTCTGAAATACCCGTATAATCGGTTACCACAAAACCGTTGAATCCCCACTGTCCGCGGAGAATGTCTGTCATCAGCCATTTGTTGGCAGTGGCCGGAATACCATCCACTTCATTAAAAGAAGCCATCACGCTACCTACACCTGCTTCAACGGCTGCTTCATACGGCAGCATATAATCATTGAACATCCGCTGCCGGCTCATATCTACGGTGTTATAGTCACGTCCTGCTTCTCCCGCACCATATAGTGCAAAATGCTTTACACAGGCCATGATTTCATCATTCCGTTCCATGTTCTTCCCCTGATAGCCGCGCACCATCGCTTCGGCAATCATAGCTCCGAGAAACGGGTCTTCGCCGCTGCCTTCGGACACACGTCCCCAACGAGGGTCGCGTGAAATATCCACCATCGGGCTGAAAGTCCATGAAATGCCGTCGGCACTGGCTTCTACGGCTGCAATGCGGGCCGATTCCTCAATAGCTGTCATGTCCCAAGTGCAAGACAGGCCGAGTGGGATAGGGAACATCGTTTCGTATCCGTGAATGACGTCCATACCGAACAGCAATGGAATTCCTAAACGGGATTGTTCCACAGCCTGCTTCTGTACTTCACGTATTTTCTCCACTCCTTTCAGGTTGAACAACCCTCCCACTTCGCCTTTCTTGATTTTAGCGGCAATATCGCTGCTTTTGGCTTGTCCCGTAGTAATCTCTCCGGTGACGGGGAGGTTCAACTGTCCGATCTTTTCTTCCAAAGTCATTTTGTTCATCAATACGTCGATGAAGCGATCCATATCCTGTGGCGACTTCTGTGCCGATGCGGTCAGAAAACCTGCGGCAAACAACAGGACGGATAGACTTAACTTTTTGTATATCATGCTATTATTTCTACTTTTATATCCATTCATATAAAGTCCTCCCTATATGTTGAATGTCCGGCACCGAGGAGGACATCGTTCGGCACCGGGAAACTATAGTTTCGGCACCGAGGAAACAACCGTTCGGCACCGAGAAACTTTTTTATTGATAGTCGGGGTTCTGTACCAGTACTCCTTTAGACTTGTCAATCTCTGTTTGAGGCAATGGCAGTAATGCGTTTTTGTCCTGATAATTTGTTTTACCGGCTGCGTGCAACACTTCCTTTGCAATACCCCAGCGAACAAGATCGTAGAAACGGTCGAATTCCATTCCCAGTTCCACGCGGCGTTCGTGGCGGATGGCATCACGCAATTCTCCCTGGTCGGTGGTCGTCACTTTAGGCAATATATTGGTATTGGTACCTCTGGCACGTGCGCGGACCTGTTCCAAATAGTCGATTGCTTCACCCGGGATTCCTTTTTCGTTGGCCGCTTCAGCTCCCATCAATAATACATCTGCGTAGCGGATCAAACGAATGTTTACCCAGAAGCCCTTGTTGGTATATTCTTTACGCAAAGCCGGATCGGTATATGCTTTCTTATTGAAGTAAGCCCCTATTGCCGGGGAAACCGGAGATTCGCCATAAGGCTCATTGGTGTTTTCCGGAGTGATAGGATCGCTGTCCGAGTGGCGGAAGTAGAGTAGGGTCGCGTTTTTACGTGGGTCACCCTGCTCGTAAGCTTGTGCCATATTTTCTGTTGCCATGTGCCATCCCCAGCCCAAGTCCCATTGACCTGCTCCGCGCACACCCTGCACTTCACAAAACTGGCTACCGATAACGGTACTTTGAGGAAGGGCGGCAGTGGCTGTACATTGAAGTTCGAATATAGAACCGTCGTTGTTTTCACCGTCATCCGTGAAAATCTCGTTATACGGAGTTTTCAGGTTATAGAGTCCCTTGCTGATGACATCGGTGGAGGCTGTGTACATATTGTCCCAATCGTTGCGCATCATATAAGTACGTGCGTGTAAGGAACGGGCAGCTCCCCAAGTCAGTCGTCCGGTGTATTCGGTACTCCAAGTTTCCGGCAATGATTCTTCTGCTGTTTTCAGGTCCTTGTCAATCAGCTCATAGATTTTATCAGTGGTTGTCTTCGGGATATTGGCTTCCGATGCATCGTTGATTTTATAAGTCACCAAGGGGACTTCACCGAAAGCTCTTACCAAGTTGAAGTAGCAATAAGCACGGAAGAAAGAAGCCTCTCCCTTATTGATAATATCTTCAGCTTCTGTCTGTCCGGCTGTTTCTTTTTCTGCAATGGCGTCAAGAATGTCATTACATTGGTAGATGATGGCATAATTCTGCCCCCAATAAGCACCTAGCAGACCGTTGGTCGGCGTATACACGAAATCGTCATACATCTCGGCTACATCAGAACCATCGCTGGCGATACTTCCCTTTTCCGAATCTTCCGAACGGAAACAGTGGATGGCAAAAGCGGGAGGTCCGGCAGTGACATTATAGTTACGCATCATCGTATAGACATTATAAATCTTACCGTTGACCAGTGCGTTCGGATTATCATCTTCCGTGAACTGTCCTTGTGGACTGCGATCCAGAAAGTCGCTACAACTGCCTAGCGATAGTGTGGCTGCAGCGATAAAAATTGAGTATATATATTTATCTAGTTTCATACAATTATAGTTTTAAAGATTAAAGTTATATTCCGCATGGGAAAACTTGCCCGTGACACTCTGCTGTTAAAAAGTCAGGTTGATACCGAAGGTGTAGACTGCCGGTACGGGATAGCTGCCGTCATCTACTCCAAATGCGGTGGCGGTTCCTCCAAGTTCGGGAGTATATCCGGTGTTATGTTTCCACGTCTTCAGGTTCTGTATGTTGACATAGACTTTCAGAGCTTGCAGGCGTATTTTGGCAAGTAAGCTTTTGTCAAATGCATATGCTAACTGTACGTTGCGGATACGGAAGAACTTGCCGTCCTCAATGTAATATTCAGAGTTCAGGTTGTTGATGGAATGTTTGGTGTTCAGTAACGGTTGGGAGTTGGAGGTACCTTCTCCGTGCCAACGATCCATGCGTTGTTCCAGATAGTTGAATTGGGCGAAGTTGTAGTTGTCCCATGTACGGAAAATCTGGTTCCCGCCTTGTCCCATCATGTCGATGCCTAACGACCAATTCTTGTAGTTTACTCCGAGGGAAAAACCATAAGTCACCTTTGGGGTAGGGTTACCAATCATAGTACGGTCCTCCGGGGTGATTTCTCCGTCACCGTTCACATCAGCGAATTTTAAGTCACCGGGTGTCACGGTAGCCAACGTGTTTTTAGGTGATGCGTCAATATCTGCTTGCGACTGATAAACGCCCGCCACCTTATAACCATAGAAATATCCGATAGGATAACCTGCCATTGTGTAACTTTGCTGTTTATCTCCGGCAATGATGGAATATCCTTCCTGAACAAGGCTTTTGACCTCATTCTTGATGGTAGTCAGGTTGGCACTGACGGAATATCCCCAATCACCGATCTGATCGCGCCAGGTTACTGCCATCTCCACTCCTTTATTCTGAATCTCTCCCAAGTTGCCGATGCCGGGGATTGTTCCGGAAATTCCGGGAACCTCGGCTAACAAATCTTTGGTGTTCTTCTTGTAGTAAACACCCTCGAAATGTAAGCGGTTGCGGAGCAAGTTCGTTTCAAATCCAGCTTCCCATGCTTCTACTTTTTCCCAACGGAGGTTAGGATTAGGCAGATAAGCAAGCTGGTATCCGGGATAAATGATGGACGGTTTGCCGAATACGGCGGAATAAGCATTGGTCAATAACGGTTCGGCAGGATAGGCCTTGTCCAGATTCTGGTTTCCTAATGTACCGTAAGATGCTTTGATTTTCAACATATCCAGCCATTTGATATCTTTCATGAATTCTTCTTCAGACATCAGCCAACCTCCACCCAGTGAGAAGAAGTTCTGCCATTCATTGCCTGTATAGGAGAAAGCGGAAGAACCATCCCGGCGGAAAGAACCGTTGAATAGATATTTACCTTTATAGTTGTAGATGACACGTGCAAGCATAGATACTGTGCTGCGTTCCCATTGGGTACTTCCATTGGTTGCGGTAGCCGCATCACCGATGCTGACAAACCATTTGTCCGGATCGCCCGGAATGACTAAGCCTACTCCCTGTTTGCGTGCTCCGTCCAATCGGCTCAACGAATTGTAGTAAGTAGTAAAACCGGCGGTCGCTGTCAGGTTATGGTTGCCGTTGTCGAAGCTGTTGGTGTATGTCAGCAGGTAGTCACTCTGCACTTTCGTTTCATTCTCTTTGAACTGGCTGACCTCGGTTTTTCCTGTTCCCAAAGTAGAAACACCTCCGTTGACAGTGGCATCATATACTTTCACAATCGGCGTATACGTACGCCCGTTGTTCGATGCATAGTCCATGGAGAACATGGCTTTGAAAGTGAAATGTTTCAGGAAGTCTACCTCACCGTAAATGTTACCGGATGCCCGGTAGTTCTCTGCTTTGGTAGTATTCGCTTTCAATTCGACGTCTACCATCGGATTGTTGATCTGCGCTTTCTGGAATTCGGGCAGAGCCGTATATAATCCATATTCTTCGTTATATACCGGAGCGATAGGAGCCGAACGAAGAGCGTTCAATACCTGTTTGGAATCTGCAGGAAGCATACGTGCTCCGTTAAACTGGAATCCGACTTTCAAAAAGTCTGTAATCTTATAATCATTACTGGCATTGATGGTCACCTTGCTGAATTTCTCATGCTCGATGTTTCCTTGTTCGTAAGAGTAGCCTACGCCCAGATAGAAACTATGTTTGGGGGAAGCTCCTGTAATACTGATGTTGTTGTTGGTAATGAAGGCAGTTTGGAAAATCTCGTCTTGCCAGTCTGTATTGGCATCCCAACCGCTATAATCGAATGGATTATCTCCTTGATTGGCAAGCTGTTCGCTATATAGCTCCTTGAATTGTGGGCCGTTCACCAGTTTCACTTTGTCCACCACTTTCTTGAAACCGAAAGAAGTGTTGATATTCACCAGTGTCTGTCCTTCTTTGGCTTTCTTTGTGGTGATGATGATCACACCGTTCGCACCGCGAACACCGAAGATAGCCAGAGATGACGGGTCTTTCAGAATCTCCATAGATTCAATATCCTCCGGATTCAGAAAATTAATGTTGTCGTTGAATAGCCCGTCGACAATGTACAGCGGTTTATATCCGTTGATGGAGTTTGTTCCGCGAATACGTATTTCCGGATCAGATCCGGCCCGGCCGGAGTTGACAATCTGCACACCTGCTACCTTTCCCTGCAGGGAAGACAGCGGATTCATAGCCGGTTTGTTGGCTATTTCTTCTCCTTTGACGTTGGTGATGGAACCTGTCAAGTCTCTTTTCTTTGCACTACCGTATCCGATAACGACTGTTTCGGCTAGCACTTGTGAGTCTTCTTTCAAAGTGACATTGATTACATTCTGTGCCCCCACTTTAACAGTCTGTGAAGTCATTCCCACGTATGAAAATGCCAGCACGTCCTCCGGTGTGACAGAGATTGAATATTTACCGTCCATATCCGTGATGGTTCCGGTGGAAGTTCCTTGTACGAGTACCGATGCACCGATCAATGGTTCATTGGCAGCATCCGTCACTGTTCCTGTCACCGTCTTTGTCTGTGCAAAGACCGATGTGGAGGTCAATAGCAGGCAAAAAAGCGTCATGATGCTCCTTGACCTGATGGCTTTTTTCTGAAGATGTTGTAAAAGTCTAGTCCTCATTGCATTAAATTTTTCCATTTGTTATTATTTAGGTTGAAGTCTTTTTTCTGCCGTCTTTTGGCGAGAGTAACAAAGGAAACAAACGAAATTCAAAAAAGATTTGGGAAAAAAGAGAGGATGCTTGTTTTTAACACAAAAGGGTGAGGAGACTGTTGAAAAAGTTCAGACATGAACCGGTGTGGTTCATGCCTTTCCTGTTTTAAAACATTTGTTCCGCAGTGGTCATACATTGAATGACATCTTCTTTGCTGCCATTGAAAGGACCTGATTTCTCTATTTTTAATGTAGACATGGCGGCTGCAAAACGACCGGCTTCTTCGATGCCGGCACCTGATACCCGTTGATATAAATAGCCGATGGTATACGTGTCTCCACATCCCGTTGCGTCTACCACTTCTCTGGGCTTATAAGCCGGAATACGATAGAAGTCTTTTCCGTCGAAGATAAGTGAGCCCATGCCGCCTAATGTGACTAATACTTCTTTCACTCCCCATTCATATAATTGGCGGGCAGCTTCATGCGGGTCGGAAAGACCGGTCAGTACTTCCATTTCATGCTCGTTGACTTTGAGGAAATGAATATATTGCAAGGCTTCTCTCTTATCTGTCCAGTCCACCGGATAGACGTGGGTGTCACGCACTTCACGTAAATAGCCTTGTGAGTCTACTGCAATCAACCCTTTTTGAGATAGTTCTTTGATTACTTCCAATGAGAAGTCGTCAGCCAGCAGAGAGCCGAGATGGTAGATTTGCGCATCTATCTCTTTCAACTGACTGGCTGTGAACGGATCGGCTTTCGCTAATACCCGTTGGGTACGGTCGTCCGGATTGGCTCCATAGATGTTCTCGAAGTATACGGAGTGTTTGCTCGGTAAGGCGGTTACGTTAATACCCACTTTGCGCAGCTGCTCTACAACTTTCATTTCAGTGGCACCTACTGCCGTTACCAGCGCATAATCGATATCATTAAAATGGCGGATGGCATGTGAGCAATAAAAAGCTGTTCCTCCCGGCATGTAGACAGTGTTTTGAGGAGTGACTACTTTGTCTAATGTGATGTGACCGATGCAGCAAAGTTGATGTTTATTCATGTTTAACTAATTCAATTCAAAAGCCTCCAAGATAGTATCCTGAAGGCTTCTAGTTTATTTTACTTAAATCAATGAGCTTCTAATTCTTTCGCAAAGGTATTTTTTTATTCTGATAAACCTAGTTAAAGTGGCAAAAAAACACCCAATCTCATACCTTAATCTTTTTGAAATTCGTCTTTTTCTTATGATTTACCATTCATTCCACACTAATTATCAACTCTTTTCCTTCTTTCAACTTATCATGTGTTATGAAGTAATTTTCAACTTTTTCATTGTTATAAGTTATGTTTGTTATCTTTTCTCCATTTCCTTTTTTGCTGATAGTGAAATCTTTGCCATTCAAATTAAATATTGTCTTGTCGAATAAGGGTACAGTGATAATATACTTAGGGTCAGCAGGTGAATATGTATATAAGCCTATGGCATTCAATACATACCATGAAGACATCTCTCCTGCGTCATCCATGCCGCAATATGCTAATTTCTCGGGTCCCATGCGATAATAATCGTTCAAGATCTTATTCAATATTTTCTGTGACTTTTCCTGTTTGCCTACAAAATAATACATATAAGGAATGCTATGCCCAGGCTGGTTCCCATGACAATATTGACCGATAAAAGTAGTCAGATTATGTGCTTCATATCCCTCCCATGGGATCGTAAATAATGAGTCTAATTTCGTTTCAAATGCCTCTTTGCTGGGGAATAAATTGATGAGACCTTGAGGATCGTGGAGAGCAAAGAATGTGGATTGCCATCCATTAGCTTCACGATACATATATTCATAAAATGGTCTCTTGGGGTCGAATGGAGTAACCCATTCTCCATTTTCCAACCGGGGACGCATCTGCTGTGTGGTAGAATCGAATAAATGTTTATAGCTATCTGTTCTCTTCATTAGCTTTTCATAATTTTGCATATCGCCCAATTCTTTTGCCAGCAAGGCAGTGGCATAATCATCGTATGCATATTCCTGTGTTTTTGTCACAGCTGCTTTTGCTACTGTTTCCAATTTGGGATCTTTAATATCCATTTCAGATATCCATCCTCGCTCCATATACTCTTTAATATGAGGTCTGCTACCTTCGCCCTCTGCAAAAGCATTGTTTAATAGTATTTTATATGCTTTCTGCACGTCAAAATCACGGATGCCTCTTAAATAACTCCCTGTAACAAAGGCAGACGCATGATCTCCATGGAAAAATCTCGGCATAAATCCTTTAATTTCTCCATAATCGGTAATAGACTTTATGACATCCGCCGTGACATCAGGAGAGACCATACCCAACAAAATCAACTTATTGCGATAATCATCCCAAAAAGAAGGTTCACTATAGTAACGAAATCCTTTGTTTACCACCTCGCCTTTGGCATTCACATATTCTCCATTTACATCGCTCAATAATATAGGCCATAAGAATGCTTTGTAAAGAGCGGAATAAAAGGTTTCTTTTTGTTCCTCCGTACCACCTGACACCTGAATTTTAGATAACAGCCCTTCCCATGTGTCGCTTGCCTCATTTCTTACTTGCTCGAAATCTTTATTGAGTATCTCTGCCTCCAGATTTTCCTTTGCATTTTCGACACTAACATAAGAGAAGCCAACCTTCATTTCGAGAGGATCATCTATGCTTTCATTGTTGATAAAGTTTATAATACGAACTTCCGCATCTCCATCTTTCAATGATTCTATATCCTTGATCTTATGATTAGTAACTGCATAGAAATAGAAAGTAGGTCCTGTTTGTTGATAGCCGCTGAACACGTTATCGCCCGACTTCTCTATATTCCAGCCTCTTATATACTCATTAGAATGGGATAGGTCGGCCAATAGTTTTTTCTCTTTCCCTTTTTTATAAGTATATTTGTGATAACCACATCGTAATGATGAAGTCACCTCCGCATTAATATCATATTTTTCGAGATAGACCTGATAATATCCGGGACTTGCCGATTCGTTATCGTGACTATACCCCGTATAATAAGATTTTGGATTGACATTTCCGCTTACCGCTATCAATGGAACATAACAGAGATTCCAATGCCCTTTGCTAGTATGAACAAAAGCATGGATAATAGTATCTTCATACTGATAGCCTGAGCCGCTTCGCCACATAGTGACGGGAGTTACTTGTACCATAGAGTTAGGTAAGGATGCACCCGGAAAAGTCTCCCCTCCCCATGCCCTGCGAGTGGGATTGTACCCTAAATCTATACTGTCCCACAAGGTGGTAGTCCCTATAAATGGATTGACATAATCGGTCAAACGTTTGTTCTTACCCTTCTGAATTGAACATCCTACGGTAATAATTAGAAAGGCGAGGATAATAATAGTTTTAATTTTTCCAAACATATATCTTTTATTTAATCATTTTTCATCTGAATACAGGAGCGTTATATCCAGTGTAAGTGGGATATGTGTTATTCACAACAGGCCATCCATTTATCCAATTTACTTTATCAAGCATCAGGCAACGATAATCGAGCTCGTCAACATATCCATGATACAGAATCCA
Organism: Bacteroides sp. D55t1_190419_B8; assembly: GCF_015558905.1. NCBI lineage: Bacteria > Pseudomonadati > Bacteroidota > Bacteroidia > Bacteroidales > Bacteroidaceae > Bacteroides > Bacteroides sp. D55t1_190419_B8. Next base: position 53,308 of record NZ_JADMOU010000003.1, on the reverse strand, counting down.
GTCCTGCCCCGTATCGTCTGTGATAATGCGCGAACAATGTCCGGTTGAAGAGAATCGGTTATTGCCTTTCAACATCAACTCATGCTTCACATCATTCATATCTTCCCCTTTTTTATTGGTATATGGGCCCATGATGTGATTCGATTGTCCGACAACTAAACTGTATGTACCACCTTTATGATATTGCCCGGTAGATAATATCAGATTGTATACTCCGTTTCTCTTGATAACATAGGCGGCTTCGTATTGACCTCCGGCGACTTTCTTTCTTACTGCTCCTTTCTTGATAGACATTCCATCGGTAGTTAGTTCTATCACGCTAATTTCACGGAAACTGCCCCAAAACAGGTAGTTGCGACCATCTTCCTGATAAAGGTATGCATCAATGGAAATGTCAACTCCCTGCTCGTTACTGTCTATTAGTTTGCCATAATCGGTAAAAGGACCGGTTGGCGAAGATGAAGTAGCGATGCCGATGGCATGTTTCCATTCGGGTGCAGGCTGTGAATAGTATATTATATACTTGCCATTCACCTTGCTTACAGTAGGTGCCCAGATACCGGCATCACTCACTCCTGTTATTTGAGGATGGGTTTCATTTGTGAAGATGGAACCTGCTCTTGTCCAGTTAATAAGGTCCCGCGACTTCATAATAGGTGCATTTTTCATATTAGCATCTGTCAGAGAGTGTTCCGTCGCATACAGATAGAAATATCCATCATCTCCCCTTATCACATCGGGGTCGGGTAAGGAGAAGGCTGTAAATACAGGATTTTGGTATTTGGCAGTATAATCTCCATGATAAGTGATATCCAGAAAATCATGAGTGTAATTCTTCTCGGCTGTCATTGAGATCAAAATAGTGGTATAATACCTGTTTAAATCATTTTCATCACATAGCTCGGCAGGAAATTTAAACTGCGCCCCATCCCATTGTCCGTTTGCGGTAGGAACCATGTCTCTGTAGCCGGGTCTGTCAATGGCTGGTCTTTGTCCGAATTCAGGCCCAAGTTGTCCCCAGGCTTCTTCTTGTTCGTTCATAGTGAAGATTATTTTGTATCGTTCGTCAAAGCCCCAGTCGGTAGCGAATAATTGTACATTATAATCTTTTAGCTCCCAGTAGCCCTTTGAAATATAATTAAATTCATTTTCCCGTCCTGTCCAGCTAAAACGAATTGCTACCTTGTTTATTTTCTCTATGGTAGCCTGGTATGTACCAAAGTTCAGACGGATACGATAAGTGCCTGTCTGTGTTACTGTTGCTCCAGAAAATTGCTGTCCGGTAGTTTCGTTCAATGTTATACCATCTTCTTTCAGGTTGAATGTTCTTTTTTGCTCACCTAATTGCGAATAAAAAGAATAAGGTTTGTTAGCTTCCAGTTTCGTGTATATTTCATAAATAGTGGAATTATTATATTCTACTTTCTTCACTTCCTGACCGTCTTCTGCTCCCTCACCGGTTATGTATAATTTTTCTCTATCTTTGATGATGCCACCTAAATCCATTGGCAGAACGAAAGTAATACTTCGATATTCTTCAGACAGAATAGACTTTGAACCTTTAATGGTCTGTATAGTCCATTTTAGTTTTATATTGTTGCCGGCAATACCTCCGGCAGCGGTTGCGATATCTTTAAGTTTGCGTTGTGTGATTCTGATATTGGTATTCACCCCTCCATTATCTGATGAAACCTTATATACAGGAGCTGAAAAATTTCCATTCTCTTTATCGAATAGAATCGTGTAATTTACATCTTTTGTTTCGCTTTTTGACCATTCGAATAACAGGTATGTAACAGATTGTAATACAATGTAATCATCATTAATCGGGGCGTTAAGATTCTTCACTGCAATTAGTTCCTCATCTTCTATTTTATCTTTGTCGCCACAAGCAATTAAGTTGATTCCCAACAGACTTATTATGATAGCTAAAGTGAATAAAGACTTCGAGGTTATGTGTTGTTTCATCTGATATTATTTATAATTGGATAGAACAGGGTGCTATTACCCTGCAATCTTGGATAATTGCAGGGTATAAATAGATAAATACTTTATTTGTTATAGATTTTACTTAATCTACAAATCCATTTTTTTCTAATAAAGCCATAGCCTCTATAGTTGTTGTACCGCTAATGGCGGAACGTAAGTCGCCCCATGCTGTATCACCTTGTGGCATTTGCCACCACGTAGGACTCATTTTGATATCCGGTTTTTCGGTACCAAGAGTCCATAGGTAATTCGCATTATTCTTCAGGAAAGCAACAAAACGCATTCTGTCACCGTCCGAAAGGTCCGGATGCTGTATAAGTATGGTAAAGTAGCGTACAAATATACCTTTGAAGAGGTTACAGTCGTGTCCGCCGCCATCACCGGTTTGTTCGCCATAATCCCTCATAACCTTGTAGGCGGTGTTTACATTATTTGCTATATGATAACGGGCTACTTTCACAGCATCATTAAAATATACTTTCTCTTTGGTTATATTATATAACTCGATAGCTGCTCCCATAAATGTTCCTACATCATACGAATAGTCCCCATTTGTAGTGTCATAATTTTCAAATATCCGGCCTGTAGACAATACAGTACGGTGATATTTCATCCATTCATATATCCGTAGTGACCATTGTAGATTAGTGAATCCGTTTATGGTCTCATCCGGGTATTTTTGTGCAAATCTGGCTGCAATAATAGCTGCAGGTCCGTTTGATGGTATACCTTTCCCCATACTTTCAGCATCAGTTCCTACTTTCCATTGGATACCTCCGCCGTCGTAATCATTCCAACCTTCGGTAATCCATGTCCATAGATCGTGAGATGATTTTAAGAACCGGTTATCATTGGTTGCATAGTATGCACGTAGATGAGCCATTGCATGCCAACCCATATCGTCATAGAAATCGTGTCTCCATTTGCCTCCGTTTTTATTTTTTACCCCATCATAAAAATCCCAGATTACTTTTTTATACTTTTCATCATGGGTACGCAGGTAAGCATCTACTACCACATCCAGACCATGAGCTTCGGGCCAGTAGTCATTTTGTGCTATTTGTCCGTCGAATGTATTGTTGAAACACCCCACAGATGTATTCCAATACCTGTTTACAAAAGTCGTTGAAGCGCTGTCGGCTGCTGCTGTCCACGAGTACTTAGGAAACTGATTTACTTCTATATATTCATCATCGTATGAGCCACACGACATCAGAGAACATGAAAATGTAAGGAGAATCCCGAATAATATATTTTTCATAATTGCTTCTGTTTTTAGCAGTCTGTTTCTCGTAAGAGAAACAGACTACGTATGGTTTAGTCACCTGTATTTATATTAGTAAAGTCGTGAGTGTAATTTTTCTCAGCAGTCATAGATATCGTAACATCTGTGAAATATTTGCTAAGATTATTTCTGTCGCAGAGTTCTTCCGGGAATTTGAATTGATTGCCATTCCATTGACCATTATCGGTAGGAGCCATATCACGGTATCCGGCTCTATCTATGCTAGGTCTGTTATCAAAGAACTTCTCTTTTATTTGTCCCCAGTCTTCTTGTTTCCCGTTTACGGTAAATTCAATCTTATAACGTTCGTCAAAGCCCCAGTCTGTCTTTTGTAGTTGCACATTATAGTTCATGAGTTCCCAAACACCTTTCTCGGTATAATTGAAAATACCGCGGACATTTGTCCATGAATTACGTATAGCAACCCTATTAATCTCTTCGAAAGAAATCTTCTTGTTCTTGAAATCAAGTTTAATACGATAGACACCTGCTTTATCTACTGTATAAGTAAGCGCTTCGCCTCCGGCAGTTTCTTCAAGAGATTCTCCATCTTCTTTTATTGATATGATCCTGTCTGAGTTGGCTTGTAATCTAGTGTAGAAATAGAATGGTTCGCCGGCCTCTAGTTTGGTATATATTTCGTAATAAGTGCTCGATTCTGTCTCTATCATCTTCACACGTTGTCCTTGTTCAGAACCTGCTCCACCAATGTACAATCTTTCTCCATCATCCAAATCCTCGAGACCTGCCATGCGGAGTAAGGTAATTGTTCTCGATTCTTGAGCCAAAGCGAAATTCATTCCTCTGTTTGAGCGCACGGTCCACTTTACAACTGCTTCTTCTTCAGATTTTGCACCGGCAAGCCGGGCTATTCTATTCAAGCCTTTTTGCGTAATGGTAGCTCCGGTATTCAAACCATTACCATCTGCCTGATAAATATATATGGGGTTAGAAAAGTCTCCGTCAAGTTTGTCGAACAATATATCGTAATAAACCACGCTATTATCTTCCGCTTGGGCTTTCTCCCATTCAAAGTACAGGTTTGCTACATCTTCTATTACCGCATATCTATCTTCAACCGGTTCGTATAATTTAGGAACTGAAGTGACAGATACATTCTCAAATTCTTTCACTTTCTCACAACTTGTAAATACTCCTAATGCTAATGTCAGGAAGGTTATGGACGTAAATAATATTTTGTTTTTCATCTTTTTATATATTAAATGATTAAAAATAAGCGTCATGATTAATATCCGGGGTTCTGGCCCAGATTGGGATTGATAGTAAATTGTTTTCTCGGCACAGCCCATAAATAATCGCGATCCCTGTTGAATGAGTTCTCATGATAGGAGAAGTAGGTCAGATCACCGCCGCTCAACTTAAATTTGGCTCCTCTGAATGGCTCATTCAGAACTTCTTCTGCTATTTTCCAACGGCGTATATCATAAATACGCGTTCCTTCCAGTGCCAGCTCTACGCGTCGTTCGTCCCTGATAATTTGCCGGATATCTCCACTTGTTGGATAGTCCATTGCCGCAGGTGTTTCATTGAATCCGGCACGGCGGCGGAGCTGTGTTATTGTTTGCTCCCAGATTTCGGGAGTCATTTTCTCCAATTCGTACATAGCTTCTGCGTACATCAATAAAACATCAGCATAGCGCAGTGTTACAAAATTGATATTGCAACTCCATGAAGTACCTACTGTCCATGCACTTGGACTCGGATCATAATACTTCCTATAGAAATATCCGGTTTGCGAACCACTGGCATGACCAATCTTGTCTTTATTATCTTTTGATGCACCGTTAGGATTTACATTTACAGTATAGGAAGAGCCGTCTCTTTTTTGCACTATGCTACCATGACGAACGATTGTCATATCCATACGCGGATCACGGTTTTCATAAGCGCTTTTTGCTTCATCCCATTTGCTTCCATCTCTCATGAGATAAGTGTCTATAAGGCTTTGAGCAGGACTTGCGACTATGTATTGCACCGATTCCAAATTGAATGGAACATATGTTGATATTTCACTCCATGTACGTACTTTAGGCACATACTGGATATCCAGAATTATTTCGTTATTATATTCATTCGCTTTATAAAATAGTTCCTGATAATTAGAGTGAAGCGAGTATCTTCCATAGTCAGCCTTGTCAATCAACTTTTCTGTATACTTTTTCACTCTCTCCCAATCGTTGAAATTTAAGGCTACACGGGCGTTAAAAGCTACTGCCGCTCCGCATGTAATCCGGCCTCTATCGGCTCTTGCATACCGTTCTTTGGTCGGCAGTATTTCTGCTATCTCTTCCAACTCCTGATGTATCCATTCTACGATGGTAGCCTGTTTGGTTCGTCCAATGGTTCTTGCAGTTTGTTCATCAATATCCTGTGTAAAGAATGGTACATCTCCATACCAATTTGTCAATTGGAAATAGAGGAAAGCACGAATAAAGCGGGCTTCAGCTTTCATCCTGTTTTTGAGATTTTCATCCATTTCTACTCTATCGATATTGGCTAAAAGTGTATGGGTTGTTTTTATCCCACCATATATCTCACCCCAAACTTTATCGAAAAGACCTGTCGAGGATGTAGCCTGTCCGTTACTGATCGTTTTGATATCATCACCACCGTATCCGTTATAGAGGTTGTCACTCAATCGTTCGTCACGGAATACCCATTCCGTACTATTCATCTGGTGATATGCCATATGTAAAAGCGAAGATGCTTTTTCTTCTGATGTCCAATAGTTTTCGTCAGTAAATTTATTTGTAGGGGATACATCCAGATCGACGCAGCCGGATGAAAATATGCAAATAAACAGACACCATGAAAAATATTTAATTATTGTTGTTTTCATATATTATACTATATCTGATTATTGTATTTAAAATACGATCTCAATACCACCACCATAATATTTCAATGTAGGATAGTTACGTCCACTGTTTGCACCACCGGCATTCATGCTGTTACCAAATTCAGAAGACTCCGGATCGATAAATTTATTTTTTGTGATTGTTAATAAATTCTGTCCGGTTGCATATACCCGTACTTTGCTCATACCTATTTTCCTTGTTATAGTTTCCGGAATAGTATAACCAATTTGTAAGTTTTTCAATCGCAGATATGCTGCATTGTAAATGTTTCTGTCGGATGAATGCTGGTAATTGTTCGCATAGGAGGATGTTGCATAATCGTTTATCAGCCGTGGATATTTGGCATCTGTGTTGCTCGGACTCCAATAATCTAGCTGGTGTTCGAACATGACAAAATAATAACTTCCATGAAATGGCTCAACCATTTCACCACGTAATGCCATATCGCGTTTGCCTACACCTTGCCACAGCATATTGAAATCAATCCCTTTCCAGTTGAGTAAATAGTTGAATCCAAATATATAGCGGGGGAAAGCATTGCCCAAGATATAACGGTCGTTATCATCTATAACTCCGTCCCCATTGCGATCTACATACTTCACGTCTCCAGGTGACAAGTTTGCTCCAATAAACACTGCTGAATTTCGTATTTCTTCTTCGTTCTGATATAGTCCATCGGTTTTAAATCCATAATAACTATGCAGAGGAACGCCTTCGCGAACAATACGTTCTATTCCGTCGACTTGAAAAATATCCTGTTTGCCATATTTGATTACTTTATTAAAAGAGTCGCCTATATTGAATCCGAAGTTATGAGTAAAGTCGGAATGATTCAGACGATAGTTGATAGACAATTCCCATCCTCTGTTTCTCATTTCTCCAATATTTTTATAGGGCACAGCTCCTCCTAAAGTACTCGGAGTTTGTGGAACTAATAAAATATCGGTAGTGTATTTATTAAAGTAGTCGAAAGATAGACTCAATGTATTTTTCAGCAAAGTAGCATCAAAACCGATGTTGAATGTCTTTGTCTTTTCCCATGACAATGATTCATTGCCAAAGGTATATCCTGTACCTGTTACCGGAGTTTTATTAAATCCATATTGATTTTTGTAAATATCGTATGTGGTGAAGTACTGGTAGTCTGGCACAGACTGCGTTCCCAACAAACCATACGAACTTCTAATTTTCAGGTCGCCTATTTTTTCTTTCCAGAAAGAGAAAATTTCTTCTTCTGAGATTCGCCATCCAAGAGTTGCTGATGGGAAGAATGCCCATCGATGTCCTTTTGCCAATAATGACGAACCATCGTAACGCCCACTCACTTCAACATAGTATTTGTCCATATATGAATAACCCAAACGACCCAACCACGAATGAAGAGCACGTTCTACAGTTCCACCAGGTGTATTGTAGCTACCGGGATCTATTTCGGTGTCATCTGTATCTGTATAGAGATCAGGATCGACATATTTTCTTTTTATCTCATTAGCTTCTCTGCGGTATGACTCTGTTGTATATCCAAATACCCCCGTAACATTATGTACTTTGTTGAAAGTACGGTTATATTCTAGTAGGAATTGGGTATTCAACATTGTTATTTTTCCGTTATAGTCTTCAATACTATAGTCTTTCTTATCACTCTCATTTGTTATTTTATCCCTATCGATATAATCATATACTGGGTGATAACGTCTTTTTATAAGACGGTGTTCCGACCTTAGGTCATAGCCTAATACGGCCTTCGCTTTCAATCCTTTCCAAATGTTTAGCTCTCCGGATACAACCCCTTGAAAATGGTCGTCATTGTTTGTTGTAAGACCGCCATGATATAAGGTTGCAAGGAAATTACCTCCAGTGGTTATGTCTGTATTGTAATATTTTCCATCTGCATCGGGGTATATGTCATACGTGTTGTATGTTGGTACACGCATCACATCTGACAACCACAAGCCACCTCTGTCCGAGCGTCCTTCTTGCCTGTCGTATGCCAATAATGCAGTCAGTTTCAAACGTTTAATGTCAGTTACAACATTACTTCTGAAATTGTATCTTTTAACACCAAAGTCCTGTCCCTTATAGTTACTTTCCTGATCGTAATATCCGAAAGAAATATTGTAAGAGGTAGATTTAGAGCCTCCTTGTACGCCTAAATTATAACTTTGTTGCAGAGCATTCTTCAGTATAGCTTTATATCCCCACTCACTATCTCCTTTGGCAAACTGATGTATTTCCTCTGCAGTATAAATAGGATCTTTTCCTGCGTTTACATACGAGTCATTGCGCAACAATGCGTTTTGATAACCCGGTAGCGGCTTCAATAAGATATCTGGATTTTGTGATCCGACGGAGGCACTGAAAGATACTTGTGGCTTCATATCCAAATGCCCTTTCTTTGTGGTAATCAGTATGACTCCATTAGAAGAACGTGATCCGTAAATGGCGGCTGTACCGGCATCTTTCAATATGGAAACATTTTCTATATCACTAGGGTTAAGCATATTCATTGCTTTAACATCGTCGGCAATCATTCCGTCTATAACAATCAGAGGATCGTTGTTATTCATAGAACTGACGCCTCGAATATTAATATTCATCGTGTTGTCATTCGGATTCATACTACGTTGCTGGATAGTGAGACTCGGTGATGCTCCTTGCAATGCCTGAGTCAGGTTGGCTACCGGACGATCTTTAATAAGTTTATCTTTTACCTGATCGACTGCCCCTATCACATGTTTACGGGTAGTAGTACCATAACCGATAACGATAACTTCATCCAATAATTTCGAGTCTTCTTTCATAACAAGAGCAAGCAATGATGTGTTTCCTGCTTTTCTCTCAATGGTATTAAAACCGACATACGAGATTACTAACATATCATCACCGCTGCAACTGATGGAGAATTTTCCATCTGCATCCGTGATTGTGCCATTGGTTGTGCCTTTTATGGCAACACTCACGCCAATCAACGGTTCACCTTGCTCATCCTTCACAGTGCCTTTTACAGTTTTCTCTGTTCGGGATTGTTGTGTGACACCTGTTTGAGCAAATCCTTTTGTGGTATTTCCTGCGTATAGCAGTATTAAACCGGTTAACATTAATAGTTTACATATTCTATTAGTCATATTATAACTATTTTATTGATAATAAATTGTGATTTAATAGTTCGATTTTTCGATTGTACTTATTCGTAGATTGTTGTTTTACATAGTTTTAGTTATTTATTATTATACTTGAAATACTATTTTGCTTCGTCTAATCCCTTTGATACCTTCTTTATTCAGACAGTGAATTGATGATTTCCTGGTTAATCTTTCTAATACGATCTTCCTCTACTTTAATAACCTTTCTGTCATAAGTTATTAAGCCATTTACTTCTCCTTCGACATCTGTAGTTTGTGTGTATACACCACCGGATATTCCACTTTTTACCAAATTCAGTAATTGTCGTCCGTATTTCACATATTCGTCTGTAACTTCTTTTGCGCTCTTGAATTGTACATATCCCCAGTTTTTATCTGGTTGCCATAAATGATCTGTAAGCGGCATACCTATTCCTCCATATTCACCGATAACAGTAATTCGTTCGTTATCATACATCATCATCTCCGGTGAAGGATATTTATGGAAATCGAGAATGTCTCCAACTTTAAGATAATGATTGCCGCCACTTGCCGGGTTTACTAGACGTGATGGGTCATAATACTGCGTCCATTCTGTAATTTCTTGCGTTTTGAACTGTCCCCATGCCTCATTGAACGGAACCCATATGGCAATAGACGGATAAGGCATCAAATAATCCATTATTTCTTTCCATTCTTTACGGAAATTTTGTTCTGATTCGATAGAGCGCGTAACCTCTTTTCCATCAAAGTAGTGGTGCATATCCCAATGAGGCCCTTGGTCGCCATTTGGCATATCTTGCCATACAAGTATACCTAAACGATCGCAATGAGTATACCAACGTGCAGGTTCTACTTTTACATGTTTGCGAATCATATTGTAGCCGAAGTCTTTTGTCTTCACAATATCATATTTCAATGCTTCATCTGTTGGTGCTGTATAAAGTCCATCAGGCCACCATCCCTGATCTAATGGTCCAAAATGGAATATATCCTTGTTATTCAATTGCATACGTATTATGCCATTTGCATCGCGTTTTTTCGACACCTTGCGCATTGCGGCATAACTACTGACTTTATCTACTGATTTTCCCCTTTCGATGAGGGCAACATCCAGGTCGTAGAGGAATGGAGATTCGGGCGACCAAAGTTTCGCATTCGGAATAGCGATATCCAATGTCTGCCCTACAACGCCTTTTGCCGAAGCGATCACTCTATTGTTATCCTTTAGTTTTACTTCTATAATATCAGATGACTCCGTATTCTTTGTACACACTTTCACTTTTAAATTGTTATTGTCTATATTGGCAATGGGGGTAATGCCGACAATGTGCTTGTTATTTACAGGTTCCAACCAGACAGTTTGCCAAATACCAGAAACAGGTGTGTACCATATTCCATTAGGATTAGTCACTTGTTTGCCTCTTGGTATAGAACTATCGCTTGTAGGATCCCATACTTTAACTACCAGTTTTTGATTTCCTGCGGTAAGGAATGGGGTTACATCGAAGCAAAAAGGTGTATATCCTCCAGTGTGACTTCCTATTTTAATATTGTTAAGGTAAACTTCTGCTTTCCAGTCCACTGCTCCGAAATGTAGTATTACATTTTTGCTTTTCCAATCCGAGGGGATTGTAAACGTACGTCTATACCATAGCTCTTTTTCTTTACCCAGTTTTTTTTGGACACCTGAAAGGCTTGATTCTACAGCAAAAGGAACAAGAATTTTTCCATCGAACGTCTGAGGTTCCTGTTGTCCCATAGGCAAAATGGCATAATCCCACAAACCATTCAGATTTTGCCACTTATCACGTTCCATTATCGGACGAGGGTACTCAGGCAAAACATTATTAGGATCAATTTTTTCTGCCCAAACCGTTTTAATTTTATCACCCGCAGGTTTCCACTGTGCAAATGATGATACGGAGGAAAAGAGTGAAATAATTAATAAAAGAAATGTTTTCATTGATAATAGATTTTTGTATGTAATTAGTTTAAATATTTAAAGGCTGTGGAAATGCGAAGCCTGAATACTGTTTCCATAAGAAAGGAAGATTACTGTATATTTGATAAGCGGTATTTTTTTGTTTGTCAGTTTTTTCATGGTATTGAATATATGGTTATAAACTTATCTTTATATTAAGATAGGGTTAACAAGCTCTCAACTTGATTGATGGCAAAAATAGATAAATTAACTATTGCAGAGGTGATATATTTGGGTAAAAAAATGGCAATAAAAGGTTTCTGTAGCTATATTGACTAAAATGTGATATAAATAAATAATAATTGATATTTTTCCACTACTGATAAAAGCGTATATTTGTCGAAACTTTCACGTTATACCATTCTTTATATGAAAAATCACTATTTGTACATCTTGCTTTGTTTCTCTCTTTATAGCATTGCCTCTTTTTCGCAGGGATATTCTAATTTTCATTTCAAGAAGTTGCAGGTGGATAATGGACTTTCAGCAAATTTTGTCTTTTGTATCATGCAAGATGCGAAAGGTTTTATGTGGTTTGGGACAAAAGATGGTTTAAATAAATTCGATGGGAATAGTTTCAAGGTATTCAGACATAATCCTCGGAAAGAGAAAACGATTGGAAACAATATTATACATTGTATGATAGAGGGGGATAATAATAAGCTCTATGTAGGTACAGAAGCTGGACTTTATATAATGGACATAGCCGACGAGACTTTTGAAAAAGTGGAAAATACAACAGCCGATAATTTCAAAATTACCTATACTGTGACCACTATTTTTAGGGATCGCAAAGGAAATATATGGATAGGAACCAATTCGCAAGGTATTTATACTTATAATCCCGAAAAGAATGAGTTGAAGAGGGTGAGGGTAAACGGATATGATTTCGATTCGAATATAGTATGGTCTATATACGGAGATGCCTCTGATAATATATGGGTAGGTACAAGACTTGGATTGCTCAGATATAATTCAAATACAGGCTTTTTTGATCCGATAGAAAGATTATATAGTCTCTATGATAACTCTGAGCATGAGACACAAACAATCGTCGAAGATACCAATGGTGACTTATGGCTTGGAACATGGGCTAAAGGCCTGCGTTTATATAAAAAACAGTCAAATGCATATACTACTTTTCTGAGTTCAAATAAAGAGTCTTCTGCCGTAACACGTATTATGGCTATTTGCCAATATCGTGACAATGCTCTGCTCGTAGGATCAGACAATGGATTATATATGTTCGATATTGAAAATAGAACATCCAAGCGAATCGACATTCCTAATTCTTATCATAGTTTGAGTGATCAGGCTATTGGTTCAATCTACAAAGATAGGGAAGGGGGAATATGGATTGGTACATATTCGGGTGGAGTAAATTACTTAAGTCCAAGTGTATTCAGTATAGACACCTATTATCCCGACATCTTGTCCGGATCCTTATCGGGAAAGACAATCAGACAGTTTTGTGAAGATGAAAATGAGAATCTATGGATAGCTACGGAAAATGGAGGTGTAAATTACTTTAATACGAAAGATCAAACTATCACTCAACCGATAAAAGGATCGTACTATAACGTGCATGCTTTATTGATAGATGGAGATAACCTATGGATAGGTACCTATGCGAGAGGGATTCATGTATATAATACTAAAACTAAGTCTCTATCTGTATTCAAACACAGTTCTGATAGGAAGAACAGTATTAATGATGATGGAATATACGCCTTATGTAAAACTAAAAATGGAGATATTTATGTAGGAACTCATGCTGGATTGAACAAGTACGATAGGGACAAAAATGAGTTCATTAACATAGAGCAGGCTTCGAAATTTATATACGACATAAAAGAGGATGATTTTGGTAATCTATGGTTAGCAACTTACGGTTCAGGAGTCATAAGATATCATATACCAACTAATGAATGGATATGTTACGATTCAATATGCGATAATAGTAATCCATTAAAAGAAAGTAAATTAACTAATATTTATATTGACTCTAAAAAAACTTTGTTATTCGCAAGCGAAGGACAAGGCATTTTCTTTTACGATTATAAAACCGATAGTTTTAAGAATATATCCGAAACTGATGGTTTGCCCAATGGGGTAATATATGGCATATTGGATGATCCACAAGGTAATTGGTGGATGAGTTCGAATAAAGGAATAATCCGGATGAACATATCAGATCTGCATAATATTAAACTATATACAAGGGACGATGGATTGCAGAGTAACCAGTTCAATTATAAATCAAGTTATAAGGCTTTAAATGGAAAATTCTACTTTGGCGGAATTAATGGGTTCAGTTCATTTTATCCACAAGATCTCAATAAAAATAAGAATACAGTTTTGCCATCAATCGAAATAACTCAGATTGATATTCTAGGTAATGGAGATTCGGAACTGAATGAAGCCATACAGCAAAAGTTAAACAAGCAACAAAAGATAATATTACCCTATAATAAGTCTTCTTTTTCTATATCTTATACAAGCTTAAGCTATATAGCACACTCGAAAAATAAATATGCGTATAAGTTGGAAAAAACGGATACAGAGTGGAATTATGTAGGTAATAAACAAAGTGTGACTTATGTAAATTTATCTCCAGGTAAATATTTATTCAGAGTGAAAGGCTCTAACAATGACGAATTATGGAATGAAGAAGGGGCAAAAGTGGAGATAGAGATATTACCCCCGTTTTGGTTATCCATTCCTGCCAAGATTGTATATGTTGTTTTGATTTTGGTTATGGCTTATTTGATTATCTCATTTTACATAAAGAAAAGTCGGGCAAAACAAGAAAAGCAATTGGAAGCATTCAAGACCGAACAGGAAAATTTATCTTTTAAATCGAAAATAGATTTCTTCACTACTATAGCTCACGAAATAAGAACTCCGCTGAGCTTAATCTCTGCGCCTTTGGAGGAAGTTGTTAATTCAGGAGAAGGAAGCCCTGAGACTAAAGAGAATATATTGATAATCGAAAAGAATTGTGACAGGTTGACTGATTTGATTAATCAGTTACTGGATTTTAGAAAGATGGACTCAACTCAATATATTATAAATCCGGCAAGAGTAGATTTGCGCCATCTCTTAACGGATTTGTACGGACGCATCAGTAAAACAGCGCAGAAGCAGCATATTGATTTTATTCTCCAGCTCCCTCAAGATGAATTTATAGTAAATTCAGATACAGATGCATTAATCAAAATAATAGGGAATTTGCTTACAAATGCACTCAAATATACTAAAGATAAGATAGTCTTATCTCTCGTAAAGAATAAAGATGCAACTTATTCTGTTTTTGTCGAAGACAATGGCAATGGCGTCTCTGATACCTATAAGAAACTGATATTTGATCCTTTTTATCAAGTACAAAATGATAGTGGGAAAATGGGTACCGGCCTGGGATTATCTTTGGCTAAAAAACTAGCAGAGATGTTAAACGGTAATATTACTGTAAAAGACAATGAAGCTGGGGGAGCTACATTTATATTCAATTTTTCCGATTTGCCACTTCTATGCCAGCATAAATCCGAACTTGATAGTATTCCTCTCGAAAAGGAAATAATAAAAAATAGAAGTGTGTCAGAAAACAAAAACAGCATACTGATTGTCGAGGATAATATCGAAATGGCATCATTTATAAAGAACTCTTTGAATAAAGACTATGCTGCCGATACCGCTTTCAATGCCGAGGAAGCAATGTTATTATTAGAAGAGAACAGCTATGATATTATAATCTCAGATATTATGATGCCAGGGATAGACGGTATCTCATTTACTAAGAAATTGAAGTCGGATCTCAATTATAACCATATACCAATCATTCTGCTTTCAGCTAAAACAGAAAATGCAGTTAAGATAGAAGGATTACACTCCGGTGCGGATGTTTTCATCGAAAAGCCGTTTTCTATTTCATTTCTGAAGGCACAAATTATAAGTTTACTCGAGAATCGCAGAACTGTGCTTGACGCCTTTAATCGTTCTCCTTTTATTTCTTACTCTACATTAGTTACCAGTAAAAATGACGAGCTATTTCTGAGTCAGTTAAATGAAGAAATAGAAAAGCATATCGCAGATGAAAATTTCTCGGTAGAATCACTAACTGATATTTTTAATATCAGCCGTTCTCACCTACAAAGAAAACTGAAAGCCATAGGAGGTGTAACGCCAGGCGATTATTTACGGAATTATCGTCTGAGAAAAGCCTGTCAATTATTGTTGGAGACCGATATGAGGGTAAATGAGGTTGCATATAGTGTTGGTTTTAGTACAGCTTCCTATTTTACTCGTGTATTCCAGAAAGCTTATGGTATTCTACCTAAGGAGTTTATAGTGAAACATGCGAATAAAACAAAGAAGTAACCATGAAAGGGACCCCGTCACCGAGAATGTTACCGCATTTTTTAGATGACCTGTGGAAAGGATATAAAAAAGCCTCTAAATGAATATTTAGGGGCTTTTTGTCTGTTTATACTACAGGAAGTGTGCGGATGATAGGACTCGAACCTACACGCCTCACGGCACCAGATCCTAAGTCTGGCGCGGCTACCAATTACGCCACATCCGCATGTGTAGCTTTTTTGTTTAGCGGTGCAAAGATAGGAAGATTTTCTGATTTGGCAAATAATTCGACAATAAAGTTATTCACTTAAGATTTCGAATGCTTTTTCAATCAGAGTGTCTTTGTGCTTAAGTTGATCTGATTCAGACATATTGATGGCAATGTCCGGCTCAATACCTTCTTCCAAGGGCTGCTTGTTTTTGCCGAAATGCGGACTGGCGGAAAAACGGACGCTCCATCCATTAGGTAATTCCGATGAGAAGGGAAGTCCCGAACCACCTCCGGTCCAGTCACCTAACTGGATGATTCTTTTCTCTTCGTTGTCCTTGTTTAAGCTACGCATCGCATTCACAAAATCATTGGTGGCACTATAACAACGACGATTGGTCAGAATGATTACTTTCTTCTGCCACCGGATGCTGTTGGATGGTTCCAGATAGATCGGCTCCATCTTGGAGAAATCATTATGTCCCGGTCCGGTTTTGTGCTGTATATATCCGGTAAGTGTTTTCTCGTTGGTAAACCGGGCGGCAATGCGGGTGGAGTTGGTCAGGTTTCCGCCTCCATTATCACGTACGTCGATGATAAGTCCATTGCAAGGGGACAGGTAGAGAAGAACTTCATCCAAGTTGCCATCGCCCACTCCGGAACTGAAACTTTCATAACGAATATATCCTATATTATTATCGAATATTTTATACTTTAAACCGGCGGATGTATAGTATCCTGTGCTGGCACTGCCCAGATAAGTTTGATAGAGAATATCTTCCCGGTAGTTCCAGTCGTAACCCTGATACCATTCATCGTAGAAAGAAGTACGTTTGGCAGAGGATAGATTGACATGTCCGTCTTTTAAAATGTATAGCATCTGGCTTAGGATGTCGAACAGGTCGTCATTAGACATTGTCGGAATAATCAGTGGGCTATATTTGTCGTGAACGGCATCCCAGTCAATACCTTTTGCTTCCAGAAAACAATACTGTTCGTCGATGATCTTCCATAGTTGTTCGAAGTTTCCTACAGGATCATTGGCGTAGTCTTCTTCTCCGATGCAACCGGTCAATACCGGAAGACAGCAGAGCAGCCAAAGCATTTGTCTAATCTTATTTCTCATTCTTAATTGATCTCACTTGAAGTTTCAACATTAAATTTTGTTCTCTTAGTAGGCTCTGACCGATGAAGGCAAAGCTGTTCCTTTTTTGTTTCGGATACGGTATAGGTCTTTCACAAATCCTACCATGAATACGTGCGAGTAGGTATGTGTCTTGATATTGTTTACATTGGATTGTTGCAAATCAGCCAGATAGCTGAATCGCATTTTTGTATATCCTATCGGTAAGTCGACCGAGAGCATCTGCCGCAGTGAAGGCTGGTTGTGCAGGGAGGTGAACTTTATCACTCCACTCGAATTTCCCAGAGAGAATATCTCGTAGTAAGATTGTCCGTAGTGCGGTGAGAACATTACTCCCATCACCGGTAGATTGACTTGATAGCGTAATACCATCGGGTACCGTTTGATTTTCAAATGCCAGATAGCCATTCCGGAAGCATCCAAATTGACGTATGCCCGTGCGGATGCCGGATTGTTGGTGTTCCGGAGATTATAGACAAAGCCTCCGTTGGCATCTATCAATCCTCCGGCTAATAATTTGAAATTCTCCGTCAGTCGAAACTGGTAGTGTAATCCGTAATTCCAGTTGACTAATCCGGAGAAGGTGTTATTGTTATCGGCACGGTTATGGGTATAACCGATGTCTGCCTGAAAGAAATTCTGCACAGACACATTTCCATCGAATAACTTAGTCATCCGAATCGTCTCGCGGGAAATACGGAAGTCAATTCCTTTGTATTCCTGCGGTGAAAGATAGGTGTCGAATACGTTGGTAAATCCTACACCGTACATGGTGGCACGTGTTACATACCGATGGGTTTGCAGACTGTCAATCTGCGCTTGTAATCTGGTGCAAAGGGCGAACAGGATGCATCCTGTCAGCCCCAGATATATTAGTTTTTTCTTCATCAGAATAATTTCATCTGCCCGGTGATCTCATCAATAATATCGCCTTCGCTCTTATCACTGTCCGGGTCCAGATTTTCCGGTTCCTCTTCCGGGCTTTCCTGCTGCTCTTGTTCAGGTTCGGGGAAGCGGGTCGGTTCAAGTTCGTTGATCGTATCCACGGTATAGGTCGTGATGCGTTTTCCTTTGGCTTTGAACCCTTTGACAGCTATGAATTCATCTGCATCGATATCCAACGGATCACGGAAGCTGTCGTGTCCGCCAAATATAACTTCCAGACGCGGATAGTACTCATCGGTCAGCAAGATGAGACGGTTATTCTTATTCTCTCCCAGATAGTTCTGTTTGCGGTTGGAGGCCTCGAAGCAGAAGCGTTTCAGGTACGGGTAATTCTGTTGATCGGCATCATAAAGTGCAGCGGTCCATACCTTATGGGGATCGAATTTCTCAACGATGCTCACATTGTCTTCGTAGTGATTGCTCAAATCGAAGTTGGTGGTGTAGAAATCACCATTGTTCAGTACAACCAGAATGGAGTCGTCACTTTGGAATTCTCCCAGATATTCGCCTCGTCCGTCATAGTTGAGACGGAGTATGTCACGGTCAAACCAGACTTTACGTCCACCGAGAGTAGAGCCGCCTTTTTGTTTCAGGGATATTTTGTGTACCGGCAAGCGGGTGAGAATCACACCCCGTGCTTGGCGTCCCTTGATACTGACTTCGCTGAAGTCATGTTCGAAGATAATACGGCGTACACGCGGGTTCGGCTTCAATGTCACCTTGATGATTTCGGCTTCTCCGTTCGGGTTGGCGCTGAAATAGGTGATCCGTGAATCGGGAGTTCCCTGTGTTACATCATATTCACGGTCGCGGACCACGGAAGTTACGGCGAAGCGTTTTACGTAGGTCGTTCCTTCTTTTCCGTCACGGTAGGCTACGTTGTAGATCGTGCGTTTATCGTTCTTCTTGAATACATTGACATAAAGAACGTTCTTACCGACAAATTTTTTATCTGCAACAGGAGTAACAATGTACTTGCCATCACGGAAGAAGACAATCACATCGTCAATATCCGAACAACAGGCCACGAATTCATCTTTCTTTAATGCCGTTCCGATAAATCCTTCTTCACGGTTGATATAGAGTTTTTCGTTAGCTTCTACTACTTTGGCTGCTTCGATGGTGTCGAAGTTCCGTAATTCCGTGCGGCGCGGGAAATTCTTGCCGTATTTGTTTTTCAACATCTGATACCAGTTGACGGTATAATCCACGATATGGGCCAGATGGTTATCAATCTCGGCAATTTCCTCTTTCATCTTGGCGATCAGTTCATCCGCCTTGTCCGAGTTGAATTTCAGGATACGTCCCATTTTGATTTCCATCAACTTGAGAATATCTTCTTTTGTAACTTCACGGATAAATGTCGGATAATAGGGTGTCAAGCGTTCATCGATATGTGCACAGGCTGCATCCATGTCTTTGGATTGCTCAAACTCTTTATCCTTATAGATGCGTTCTTCGATAAATATCTTTTCGAGAGAAGAGAAATGCAGGGATTCCAGTATTTCTCCTTTCTTGATTTCCAGCTCCTGCTTCAGCAAATCCATCGTATTGTCTGCCGACTTTTTCAGGACTTTGCTCACAGTAAGGAAATGTGGCTTACTGTCATCGATAATACAACAGTTGGGCGAGATACTAACTTCACAGTCTGTGAAAGCGTAGAGAGCATCAATCGTTTTATCCGATGAGGTGCCGGGTGCGAGGTGCACCAATATTTCTACGTTGGCAGCCGTGTTGTCGTCTACCTTACGAATTTTGATCTTTCCTTTATCAACAGCTTTCAGGATAGAGTCGATCACTGTCGAAGTCGTCTTTCCGTATGGAATTTCTGTGATAGCAAGCGTTTTATTATCAATCTTGTTGATCTTGGCACGTACTTTCACGGCTCCGCCACGCTCTCCGTCGTTGTATTTGGCTACATCGATAGAACCTCCCGTTTGGAAATCAGGATATAGTTGGAATTCCTCTCCGCGTAAATAGCTGATAGAGGCATCACAAAGTTCGTTGAAATTGTGTGGTAAAATTTTTGAAGAAAGTCCCACGGCGATACCTTCCACTCCCTGTGCTAATAATAACGGGAATTTCACAGGAAGAGTGACCGGTTCCTTGTTTCGTCCGTCATAAGAAAGTTTCCATTCGGTAGTTTTGGGATTGAAGACAACATCCAGCGCAAACTTGGACAAGCGTGCTTCGATATAACGGGGAGCAGCTGCGCCGTCTCCGGTGAGGATATTACCCCAGTTACCCTGACAATCGATCAACAGGTCTTTCTGTCCCAACTGTACCAGGGCATCCCCGATAGAAGCATCACCGTGAGGGTGGAACTGCATGGTGTGCCCCACAATGTTAGCCACTTTGTTATACCGTCCGTCGTCCAGACGTTTCATTGAATGTAAAATACGTCGTTGCACAGGCTTCAAACCGTCATTGATATGAGGCACGGCACGTTCCAGTATAACGTATGAAGCATAGTCCAGAAACCAATTCTGGTACATGCCTGTTAACTGATGCTTTACGTTTTCGTCCCGCGTGTCCGCCGGTTTGTAGTCTGAATGTCCTTCCGTTATCTCATTGATTTCGTCACTCATATATCAATCTTCGCTTTGCTTTAACAACAAATTATCTTCCTGAACATCAAAAAAGGGGATGTCCACGCAAAAATACGAAATAAATTCATATGAGGACGAAAAGAACTCACGTTTTTTATGATACTGACAGTTCTGTTAATCCTTTGATTTCACATTCCATACCAATAAAGCAAAAAAGACGGAGAGTAATGCGGCTCCGATCCAAAAAATATTGATATAAGAAAAGTTGTAGATTTCTTTGGGGGAAACAAAGAGTTAATTGTAATGAGCCACTATCTATTTAACGAAAACAAAAAAAAGAAACGGAGTGCTTAGTGAAACTGGATTTTTTTTGTTTATTTGTAATCATATTAAATGCAATCTTCAAACTAAAAAAACAGAATTATGATACTAACTAATGAAATGCTTGAAGCAGCGTTTCGTTTCCGCAGCATTTGTTTGTGGGAGGAGCTAACTGACAGTGATGTGTTCGCTTTTCGCTTGTCGGATGGTGAGACGGGCTATTGTAGTGTGATGGGCAATGCAGGTGAGCATTTCTCTCTTGGATTCTATAGAGGTAAGAATGGCTTTTCCAGCTACTTGAAGACCTTGGATATGGGAAGGCAACAATCTTTTGGTTGCGAGACGTTTGAAACTGTGATGACTTTTGACTGCATCAATTGTGACTTCGTGGCGGCTTCTACCTTGGATGACACGACGAAGAAGAGAATTCGCAAATATGTCAATGACGCTGGTCTAAAAATTAGTCGCTCCAACGGATGGCCGGACTTTACCCGGTTCGAGCCATACAAGGCGCAATATGGCATCACGTGTGAAAAAGATGCTCGTGACATTACGGAAGCGCTTCGTGCGGCAATTGCTGTGAGTGAAAAGTTGACGATACATGATTTTGAAAGTCTTGGTTTTGACAAGAGGGGAGCTTATCCCACGGCAAAGGGAAGTAAGCTTGTGCCTTATCTTATCCCTACCGCTGATGGAACGTATGAATGGAGTACTGTGAAATTGCCTGCCCTTGTGCAAGACAAGTATGCTACGGTGAAGTTCGAAAATGATATACTTGTAAATATGGTGAAAGCTCTTCCTGCATCTTGCATTTTGCAACTGCGGATTATTCATATACCTACTCCTGTAAATGACGGAGTGAGTGAGGTTCCTTATTTTCCAGCTGTGCTGATTTGTATAGATGCTGATTCAGAATATCTATGGCCCATTTTCTGTAAAGAGGATTCCGAGAAAAATCCTATACTAATACTTGCGGAACTAGCCGATACTTTTCGTCGGAATGCAGGAAAGCCGCAAAAGATGCAAGTGGAAGATGCGAAAACCGAAGCGCTTTTAGAGGATTTCTGTCATCAGTGTGGCATTGTTCTTGTCCGCGAACAAAATTTGTCGGCACTCAATGAAGCTTGGGTGTCCCTTCTCGACAACTTTATGAGCTTTTCATAAAACTAAATGCACCAATCTGTCGGAACAGGTGACGCCGGGAAAGTATGCTGACTAAAGAGATGAAGAAAGCAGATGAGGAGACAGAACTGGCGGAATTCGAGGTAGAAGGGCTGGAAATCGGTGAAGAAGTTCAGGAATAAGATAAATTAATACCCTCTCTGTCTTATTTATGAGATAAATACCTATCTTTGTGGCACTTTTTACGAAAAAAGCAAATTCAAATTAATAGATATAGAAAAGAAAATGGCACAAGAAGACGTTTTTAAGAAGCTTGTATCGCATTGCAAAGAGTATGGTTTCGTATTCCCTTCGAGCGATATCTACGACGGACTAGGCGCTGTGTATGACTACGGTCAGATGGGCGTTGAATTGAAAAACAACATTAAGAAATACTGGTGGGACAGCATGGTGCTGTTGCACGAAAACATTGTCGGTATCGACTCTGCCATCTTTATGCATCCTACTATCTGGAAGGCTTCCGGACATGTAGACGCATTCAATGACCCTTTGATTGACAATAAGGATTCTAAAAAACGTTATCGTGCTGACGTACTGATTGAAGATCAGTTGGCAAAGTATGATGATAAAATTAATAAAGAAGTAGCGAAGGCTGCCAAGAGATTTGGCGAATCTTTTGATGAGGCTCAATTCCGTTCAACTAACGGACGTGTATTGGAGCATCAGGCAAAACGTGACGCACTTCACACTCGCTTTGCTAAAGCTCTGAACGACGGTAATCTGGAAGAATTGCGTCAGATCATTATTGATGAAGAAATCGTATGTCCGATCTCCGGCACAAAGAACTGGACAGAAGTTCGTCAGTTCAATCTGATGTTCTCTACTGAAATGGGTTCTACTTCCGACGGAGCCATGAAAATTTATCTTCGTCCGGAAACTGCACAGGGTATTTTTGTAAACTACCTCAATGTACAGAAGACGGGTCGTATGAAAGTTCCTTTCGGTATTGCACAGATTGGTAAGGCTTTCCGTAACGAGATCGTTGCCCGTCAGTTCATCTTCCGTATGCGTGAGTTCGAACAGATGGAAATGCAGTTCTTCGTGAAACCGGGGACAGAACTTGACTGGTTCAAGAAATGGAAAGAAATCCGTCTGAAATGGCATAAGGCACTTGGCTTCGGAGATGCAAGCTATCGTTATCACGATCACGATAAACTGGCTCACTACGCAAATGCCGCTACTGACATCGAGTTCCTGATGCCGTTCGGATTCAAAGAAGTAGAAGGTATCCACTCTCGTACTAACTTCGACTTGTCTCAACATGAGAAGTTCTCCGGCAAGAGCATTAAATACTTCGATCCGGAACTGAACGAATCTTATACTCCGTACGTAATCGAAACTTCTATCGGTGTTGACCGTATGTTCCTTAGCATCATGAGCGCATCTTATTGCGAAGAACAGCTGGAAAATGGTGAAAGCCGTGTTGTTTTGAAATTGCCTGCTGCTTTGGCTCCGGTGAAACTGGCAGTTATGCCGTTGGTAAAGAAAGACGGTCTGCCTGAAAAAGCCCGTGAAGTTATTGACAGCTTGAAGTTCCACTTCCATTGCCAATATGACGAAAAGGATAGTATCGGTAAGCGTTATCGCCGTCAGGATGCTATTGGTACTCCGTACTGTGTAACAGTCGATCATCAGACATTAGAAGATAATTGTGTGACATTGCGTAACCGCGATACCATGCAGCAAGAGCGTGTCGCTATCTCTGAACTGAATAATATCATCGCAGACAGAGTAAGCATCACTTCTCTATTGAAAACTTTACAATAAACCTTTGACGAATGAGTAAAAAGATCTATTTATTCTCCTTAGTATTGCTGGCTCTTGCGTTCACTGCTTGCAGTGAGACGGAAGAGACGAGTCGTTATGATAATTGGCAGGCACGTAGTGTGGCTTTTATAGACTCGATCGCTAGTGTGTATGATAGTCCTGAAAATCAGGCTTTAGCTAAGAATGATCCGGAGAAACTTTATCGTTATCAAGATGAGGTAACTGGTCAATGGATATATGTTAAGAAGGTGAAAAAAGGGACGGGCAAAGAGGTGCCTCAATATACTTCTACAGTAAGTGCACATTATTGTATGTCTTATTTCAATGGAGATGTAGTTCAACAGACTTACACAGGAACAGAACCTACAGACTTTGATTCTCCGGCAAATTTTACTTTGAATGGTGTTATTTCCGGCTGGTCTTATACGCTGATACATATGGTAGTTGGTGATTTTTGGACTTTGTATATTCCTTATCAAAGTGGATATGGCTCAAGCACTAATGATGGTAATCTGCAAGCTTATTCGGCATTAGTATATAATGTTAGATTAGAGAAGATTGTAGAGAGATAATCTTATAACAATATAATAAATATAAATAAGGTGTTGTATCGTTTAGATGCAACACCTATATTTTTTATTTATCTCAATAGCAGAATTTACTTTTTCATTTTTCTACTATATATTTCTTTCCTGAATTTATTTTATACTACTCTCCCTAATCTGCAGATGTGTCGGAATTGTAACCTGTTTGATTGTCTTATTTCCTTTAATCTGATCTATTAATAGTTGGCAGGCAGTTTCTCCCATTTTATAGGTTTGATGCGAAACGGCAGATAATTTAGGTTCTACGTAATTGGCATGCTGCTCGTCGGTATATCCGATAATAGCAATGTCATTCGGTATACGAAGTCCACGGCTTTTGATAACTTCCATAGCTGCAAAAGCCAGCGTATCATTCATGGCAAGGATAGCATCGGGAGGTTGGGGGAGAGATAACAGTGTCTCTGTGGCAATCTTCCCCTCTTCATAATCAATCTTCCGGCAAACGACTAACTCTTTTTCGATAGGAATCCGATTTTCGCGTAGAGCTTCCAGATAACCGTGCTTTCTTCTCTTTACAATATCCAAGTGATTCGCTCCTCCGATAAAGGCTACCCGTTTGCTTCCATTATTGAGAAGATGTTGCGTTGCCATTTGTGCAGATTGCACTCCGTCCGCTACCACTGAAGAAAATTGGTCGGTCAAACAAACGCGGTCGAATAGGATAAGTGGCATATTGATGTTTTTCAAGGCGGATAAGTGGGAAAAATCGGTTGTTTCTTGAGATAGGCAGGCGATAATACCCTCTACCCGCATATTCACCAGATTCTCAATATTCCTTTTTTCATGTTCGTACGACTCATGCGACGTGGTGATAATCACGAAATATCCGTTGGCAATGGCCATATTTTCTATTCCGTTCAGAATAGACGCAAAGAAGTGAGTCACAATATCCGGAACTACTACTCCGATGATGCGCGGTGCATTCTTCCGTAAGCTCATGGCAAAAGGATTGGGACGGTAGTTCATCTCTTTGGCCAGTTCTTTTGCTTTGGCACAAAGTTCACGACTGATCTCCGGACTGTCTTTCAGTGCTCTGGATACAGTGGGAATCGATACCCCCAGTGCTTGGGCGAGATCTTTGAGTGAAGTATGTTTCCGGTTTTCCATTTGAAAGTCTGTAACTTAGATTCTTTTTACAAAGAAAGCACATTCCCGGAAAATTAAAAACATCTGAAGCAATCTTTTTTACGTAAACCGTTACGTTGGTTTTTCGACTGTTCTCTGCTGCACTGAAACCATTCCTTACCTACTTTTGTCACATACAAAATGATTTAAAACCTAAAAGTTATGCAATACCATGAAATCGGAAAAACAGGGATGAAAGTGTCATCTCTTAGTTTCGGAGCTTCTTCCTTAGGAGGAGTTTTCCATGATTTGAAAGAAAAAGAAGGCATTCAGGCCGTGTTCACAGCTGTTGAATCGGGAATGAACTTTATAGATGTCTCTCCTTATTACGGACATTACAAAGCAGAGACAGTTTTAGGAAAAGCACTGAAAGATCTTCCCCGCAATCGCTATTATCTCTCTACCAAAGTGGGACGCTATGGAAAGGACGGAGTGAACCTGTGGGATTACTCTGCAAAACGTGCGACGGAAAGTGTGTACGAGAGCATGGAACGCTTGAATATAGATTTTATCGACCTGATTAATGTGCACGATGTGGAATTTGCCGATTTGAATCAAGTGGTCAATGAAACACTGCCGGCTTTGGTCGAGTTGCGTGAAAAAGGTGTGGTAGGTCACGTAGGAATTACTGACCTGCAACTGGAAAACTTGAAATGGGTCATCGATCATTCACCCAGCGGTACGATTGAATCTGTACTTAGCTTCTGCCATTACTGCCTGTGTGATGATAAATTAGCAGACTTTCTGGACTATTTTGAATCCAAAGCAATCGGTGTGATTAATGCTTCTCCGCTTTCAATGGGATTGTTGAGTGAACGTGGTGTTCCTGTCTGGCATCCGGCTCCCCAACCATTGGTAGAAGCTTGCCGTAAAGCCATGGAACATTGCAAGGCAAAAAACTATCCGATAGAGAAACTGGCTATGCAATTTTCCGTCAGCAATCCCCGTATAGCAACGACTTTGTTTAGTACGACTAATCCGGAGAATGTGAAAAAGAACATCGCTTTCATCGAAGAACCTATTGATTGGGAACTCGTTCAGGAAGTGCAGGAGATTATCGGAGAACAGAAACGGGTAAGCTGGGCAAATTCATAAAACAGAATCATTTGTATGGACTATACAATTATTGATGCGCACGCTCATCTGTGGATAGAGCAGAACACGGTAGTAGATGGTTTACCCATTCGTTCTTTACAGAATGGACGTTCGGAATTTATGGGAGAGATTCGCCAGATGCTTCCTCCTTTCATGGTGAATGGGGTGAATGATGCGGAGACGTTTCTTTCGAATATGGATTATGCGCAGGTAGCTGCCGCAGTCATCACGCAAGAATTTATTGATGGAATTCAGAATGATTATCTGACAACAGTAGAGGAACGTTTTCCCAATCGTTTTATTGTTTGCGGCATGTGTGAATTCCGTAAACCGGGATTTCTGAATCATGCCAAGGAACTTATTGATAATGGCTTTAAGGCAATCAAGATTCCGGCACAACGGCTATTACTGAAAGAAGGAAGAGTGATGCTGAACAGTGAAGAGATGATGGATATGTTCCATTATATGGAAGATAAGGACGTTCTGCTTTCTATTGATTTAGCCGACGGAGCCACACAGGTTCCTGAAATGGAGGAGATTATTCAGGAATGTCCGGATTTGCGGATAGCTATCGGACACTTCGGAATGGTGACACGGCCCGACTGGAAAGAGCAAATCCGTCTGGCACGTCATTCCAATGTGATGATTGAATCCGGTGGAATCACCTGGCTTTTCAATGACGAGTTCTATCCTTTTAAAGGAGCCATAAAAGCCATTCGTGAAGCGGCAGATCTGGTAGGTATGGAAAAATTGATGTGGGGTTCGGATTATCCGCGTACCATCACAGCGATCACCTACAAAATGTCTTATGATTTTGTGGTGAAGTCTTCCGAATTGACGGAAGAGGACAAAAGACTCTTTTTGGGAGAAAATGCCCGGAATTTCTATGGATTTACAGATCTCCCCGTGCTTCCTTACATCAAGAACATGTCCGAATGATTGAGAAAACAACCTTATTGTGAAACAGTATTTATACCATGAAAAAGAATACATATACAATACCCTTAGCTTTGGTTTTCTGCCTTTTCTTCTTGTGGGCGATAAGCAGTAATCTGCTTCCTACGATGATCCGGCAATTAATGAAGACCTGCGAACTGAATACCTTTGAGGCTTCTTTTACAGAGACAGCCTATTGGCTTGCCTACTTCATTTTTCCTATTCCGATAGCTATGTTCATGAAACGATATAGCTATAAAGCGGGAATTATATTCGGACTTATCCTGGCCGCTATCGGAGGTCTGCTCTTTTTCCCTGCCGCCATACTAAAAGAATATTGGGCCTACCTTTGTATCTTCTTTATCATTGCCACCGGAATGTGCTTTCTGGAGACGGCTGCCAATCCGTATGTAACAGTGCTGGGTGCCTCTGAAACGGCTCCCCGCCGATTGAATCTGGCACAGTCTTTCAACGGACTCGGAGCTTTTATCGCTGCCATGTTCCTAAGTAAACTCATCCTTAGTGGGAATCATTACACACGGGAAACGCTTCCTGTAGATTATCCGGGTGGTTGGCAAGCCTATATCCAACTGGAAACGGATGCCATGAAACTTCCTTATCTGATATTGGCCTTACTGCTCATTGCCATAGCCGTTGTATTTGTCTTTTCAAAGTTGCCGAAGATTGGGGACGAAGGAGAAGCGGCTTCTTCCGGTAAAACGATCTCTTCGGGTAAAACGAAAGACGGCAGCCGGAAAGAAAAACTGATAGACTTCGGAGCATTAAAACACTCGCATCTTCGTTGGGGAGTGATTGCCCAATTCTTTTATAATGGCGGGCAGACAGCCATCAATAGTCTTTTCCTGGTCTATTGCTGCACCTATGCAGGATTGCCGGAAGATACGGCTACCACTTTCTTCGGACTCTATATGCTGGCTTTTCTTTTGGGGCGTTGGATTGGTACAGGCTTGATGGTGAAATTCCGTCCTCAAGATATGCTGTTGCTCTATGCCCTGATGAATATCCTCCTGTGCGGAGTGGTGATGATATGGGGAGGAATGATCGGACTATATGCGATGCTGGCTATTTCGTTTTTTATGTCCATTATGTATCCCACTCAATTCTCATTGGCTTTAAAAGGACTTGGAAATCAGACGAAGAGCGGTTCGGCCTTTCTTGTAATGGCGATCGTTGGTAATGCCTGTCTCCCGCAGTTGACAGCTTATTTCATGCATGCCAATGAGCATATTTATTATGTGGCTTATTGCGTGCCGATGATTTGCTTTGTCTTCTGTGCCTACTATGGCTGGAAAGGTTATAAAGTAATCGATTAATAAAATTTTATCAAATACATATCAAATGAAAGCAGTTCAAATTATCAATCCCTCCGAAATGAAGGTGGTTGAACTGGAAAAACCGACCGTTGGAGCCGGTGAAGTATTAGTAAGAATCAAGTATGTTGGTTTTTGTGGTTCCGACTTGAACACATTCCTGGGGAAAAATCCGATGGTGAAATTGCCTGTGATACCGGGACACGAAGTAGGAGCAGTCATTGAGGAAATCGGCCCGGATGTTCCGGCGGGTTTTGAAAAAGGTATGAATGTGACCTTGAATCCGTATACCAACTGTGGAAAATGTGCTTCTTGTCGCAATGGCCGTGTTAATGCCTGCGAACATAATGAAACATTAGGCGTGCAACGCAATGGAGTGATGTGCGAATATGCTGTATTGCCTTGGACAAAGATTATTCCGGCCGGTAATATCTCTTCTCGTGACTGTGCCTTGATCGAACCGATGAGTGTCGGTTTTCATGCCGTATCTCGTGCACAAGTAATCGATAATGAATTTGTGATGGTGATTGGTTGTGGTATGATTGGTATCGGTGCCATTGTACGTGCCGCTTTGAGAGGTGCAACGGTAATTGCTGTTGACCTGGATGATGAAAAGCTGGAACTGGCGAAAAAGGTAGGCGCCTCTTATGTGATTAACTCCAAGACAGAAAATGTGCACGAACGGATGCAGGAGATTACAGAGGGATTGGGTGCTGATGTCGTGATTGAAGCTGTTGGCAGTCCGGTGACTTATGTAATGGCAGTGGATGAAGTCGGTTTCACAGGACGGGTGGTTTGTATCGGCTACGCTAAAAGTGAAGTTGCTTTCCAAACGAAACTCTTTGTTCAGAAAGAACTGGATATTCGTGGTTCCAGAAATGCCTTGCCGGCAGACTTCCGTGCAGTCATCAATTATATGAAAGAAGGAAATTGTCCGGTAGAAGAGTTGATTTCGAAAGTTGCCAAACCTGAAGGAGCTTTAGAAGCTATGCAGGAATGGGCGGCTAATCCGGGGAAGGTATTCCGTATTCTGGTGAAATTCTAAACTCTCGTCCATATTGATTATAAAAAAGATGAAAGGTTTCATGCTTTTCATCTTTTTATCGTCTGCTATCCCTCAATTAATTCATGAAACTCTAGAAACTCTGGATATGAAAGACTATATATTGAATTCAATATATATACCACTTAAATAGGTTGCAAGTTCTCCAGAAAGCATCTTTGCATTACTTCCTGTAATATATATATTATTGTCTTCGTTGAGTAATAGAGAATGTATTACCTTTTTGAATTCGGGAATGCCTTGTATTTCATCAATAAAAATATAGTTCCTCTCTTTTTCTTTATTTTGAGAAGTAATGTAAGAATGTAGGCCTTGTGCTGTTTTTGCAGTGAACTGAAAGCGAAATCTTCCAGATTAATATAGATAGTATTGGCGTTTGGCTCTTTATTTAGAATTTCTTCAATCAGCTGATATAGCAGGAAGCTTTTACCCACACATCGTTGCCACGTTAATACTTTAGCTACAGATTTCCGCATGAAGGGTTCTATTTGTTCAACATACCCTTTTCCTTTTTTGAGTATTCTGGAAAACTTTATCATTCTAAGAACTTTAATTATACTTTAAACTTTCCGTGAGTTTCGTGTAAGTTTGAAGTATAATTAAAACTTTTAGGGGATGAATGCTATCGTTTATAACCGCTGATGATAAGCGTCAATCGCTTTTTTAACCGAACCGTATAACAGCAACAATTTTTGTGCATGGTCATGCTCTAATCCCAATTCCTCCATAATCATTCTGGTTCCTCTTTCCACTAGTTTATGGTTACTAAGCTGCATATTTACCATCTTATTTCCTTTCACCCGTCCGAGTTGAATCATCACCGACGTACTAATCATGTTCAGAATCATTTTCTGTCCGGTGCCTGATTTCATTCTCGAACTTCCCGTGACATATTCCGGACCGACAATCATTTCGATGGCGACATCTGCTTCTGCCGCCATCGGAGAATCCGGATTGCTGGTGATGCAACCTGTCAGAATGCCATGCTTGCGAGCTTCCCGCAAGGCACCGATTACATAAGGAGTAGTGCCCGAAGCAGCAATGCCAATCACGGTGTCTTTGGGGTTGATATGATATTCCGTAAGTTCTTCCCATCCCCGGTTCATATCGTCCTCGGCACCTTCTACCGGATTGCGCAGGGCGGTATCTCCACCGGCTATCAATCCGATAATCCAGGTAGGAGGCATTCCGAATGTCGGTGGTATCTCCGAAGCGTCCAGCACTCCCAAGCGGCCGCTGGTACCTGCGCCCATGTAAAAGATACGTCCACCCTGTTTCATGCGGGGCACAATCTGGTTGACGAGCAGTTCGATTTGTGGAATGGCTTTTTGAACGGCTAACGCTACCTTTTGGTCTTCCCGGTTAATGTCTTCTAATATTTCCCGTACGGACTTCTTTTCTAAATTGTCGTAGAGCGACGATTGTTCGGTTATCTGCATATTGGTAATGGCGATTGACTAAAAATACAAATTACAAGGATTGAGATGAAGCGGTATGATATAAAATTAATCCCTCCATCGGACTTTGCAGAATCTTTCCAATTCTGATTCCTGTCTCTTGTGCAGCTTCTTGTAATATCTCCCTGTAGCAGTGAGCCACTGATCCGATAAAGTGTATAGGATACTGCGTGTAATCATATTGCATTACGTTTCTTCGGAAGAAAGCAATAAAACTGCCAAGCACTAATTGTCTTATCCCCGGCTCTTCCAGATGTTGCGCTATAAAAGGTGACAGACTTGCCAGAAAACGATTCGGGAAGGGCTGACGGTAAACCCGGTCGATGATTTCGGGAGCTGTCAGGTCGAATTGTTTTAGAAATGCTTCTTTGATGGCAGGCGAAAGTTGATTCTTCAGAATGTCTCCCACCAGTAATTTGCCAAGGACGGCTCCACTTCCCTCGTCTCCCAGGATAAAGCCTAAAGGAGAGATGTTGTTGACAATCTCTTTTCCATCATAGAAACAGGAGTTGGAGCCTGTTCCCAGAACGCAGGCAATGCCTGCTTCGTGGCCGCATAATCCACGGGCAGCAGCCAACATATCCGAGTAGGCTTTGATATTTCCGACAACAGGTAAACTGTCGGCTATTGCCCGGCGGAGAACGGGAGCTTTTTCGGGTGTACAACCTGCACCGTAAAAGTAAACGGAATTGATGGTCCCTTCCGGCAATTGTGGCAGGAGGGAATGTGTCAGCTCTTGCTGAATTTCTTCTTCTGACTGGAAGAAAGGGTTAAGCCCTTTCGTTCCAATCCGTTTGATAGGTGTGCCGTTGAGGATGACACACCAGTCGGTCTTGGTAGAACCACTATCTGCAATAAGTATCATATCTTGATGTATCTTTTTAATGTATTAAGTTATTCAGTAAGTAAGTTCATTGTTTCTTTCCAAAAGAATCTTCCAGCCGGTTACGAATCATTAGTGCGGCAATAATACCAGGCAGAGTACAGATACAAACCCATATAAAGAAATGAGTATATCCGATATGTTCCTGTATCCATCCTGCCGGCATGCCCGGAAGCATCATTCCAAGTGCCATGAATCCGGTTCCGATGGCATAGTGGGCAGTTTTGTGCTCACCCTCCGCAATATAAATCAGGTAAAGCATGTAAGCGGTAAAGCCGAAGCCATACCCTAGTTGTTCGATGGCTACGCAACTGGCAATCAGTATTGTATTGTCCGGAGTAGTGGCTGCCATCCACACATATAATAGGTCGGGAATATTGATGGCTAATGCCATGGGCAATATCCACTTCTTGAAACCGTCACGGGAAACGAGAAAACCGCTGATAATTCCTCCCAGTAGCAAAGCTACGACACCTATGGTCCCGTAGATCATTCCGACTGTTGCCGTAGATAGGGACAGACCTCCTTTTTCAGCGGTATCCAATAGAAAGGGGGAAGCTATTTTGGCTAGCTGCGATTCTCCCAATCGGTAGGTGAGCAGGAAAAAGAACATGAGACCCAGGTGTTTCTTTTTGAAGAAAGTGACAAAAGTCAGAAGAAAGTCTTCTAATAGCTTACCTGCTGTGAGTCCGGGACGTTTGACATCGGAATCGGGATGGGGGAGGATAAAGCGATGGTACAAAGTAAGAGCCAGGAATAATCCGGCCAGGAGGTAAAAAGTGATGCTCCATGCCAGAGGGATATTGCCTTGAGAGGTTTCCAACCATCCTGCCAGCATGACGAGAATACCTTGCCCGAAAATATTGGCGAGTCGGTAGAATGTGTTTCGGATGCCTACAAAGAAAGATTGTTCCTTGTTGTTGAGTCCGAGCATATAAAAACCGTCTGCTGCGATGTCATGCGTAGCCGAACTGAATGCCAATAACCAAAAGAAAGCAAGAGTGAATTGTACGTAATGTGTCGTTGGAATAAAAAAGGCGATGCCTGCAAATCCGGCGGCGATGAACCCTTGCATGGCGATAATCCAGGAACGTTTCGTTTTTACCAAATCGACGAATGGACTCCATAACGGCTTGATAGTCCAGGGAAGATAAAGCCAGGAAGTGTATAAGGTTATTTCGGTATTGGATAATCCCAGACGTTTGTACATGATGACGGCAATAGTCATTACCGCTACATAAGGCAATCCTTCTGCAAAATAGAGGGTTGGAATCCAACTCCAGGGATTTCTTTTTATAGTGGGTGTTGTCATGGCATTCGTTCGATTTTATTTATATTGTTTTTCAAGTGTACTACCGGGGTAATAGTGGGATAGTATTTCTTCATACTTATAACCTTGTTCTCCCATCACGGCGGCACCGATTTGGCAAAGTCCCACTCCGTGTCCCCAGCCGGCTCCGGTGAGGATAAATCGGGAAGGAAATTCATCTCCGTACTCCTTGTCTACTACAAAAGCGGAACTGTAAAGATGGGAAGTCGATAGAGTGCGGCGTATCTCCAACTCTTTTCCAATGATGAGTGTCCGTAAGGTTCCTACAATCTTTAGCCGGACAAGACGTCCGGATGTTCCCCGTTCTACAGGAATTAAATCAATGATTTGTCCGAAATCAATCCCTGAACGTTGATGAATCAGCTCTGAAAGCTCTTGTTGGGAATAACTGACTTTCCAACGATAGAAGTCTGCAGTTTCCTGATCGTAGTTGTTTAATACTTGACTTAGGATTTTCTTATCCTGCGTGTTACAGAAAGCAACAGGTGAGGTACGTATCCATTTATCAGCTTCCGTCTCTATGGTCAAATCGGGAAGTCGTTTTTCAGTCTTGCTATCCCGTTGTCTGATTAGATAAGGATGCTTTACGTTTTCCCAACAATTTTGGAACTCTTCAAAAGCTCCGCCACAACATTTAGAGAAACGGGCATCACAAATTGCTCCTTTATACATCAGTACTTCCCCCCGCGTGGCGGAGACTGCTTCGATGGCTTGTGGTGTTGAGGCTCGTGTAATTCCCTGATAACGCTGGCAATGATCGTCTGCACATACATCGAAATTCTTATGTGCTTCATGGTCATACCATTTTATAAATTGAGAATTGAGAATTGAAAATTGAGGATTGGCTGCGCTGTTTGACGGCATCGTATTTTTTAATTTATCATTCTCAATTCTCAATTTATTAAGTAACCAGCTTCGGGAGATGACGGCGTGAGCCTTTAGTAGTTCTAAAGAAGCTGTTGCGCTCATCTCTGATGAAATGACACTGGTGAGATATTCTTCAATGGAAATCACATTGATAGCGGTTAGTTGTTCTCCTTCGATGATAATTTTTAATTCCCCTTTGAATTTTTGGACTTCTTTGCGTTCCCAATGGAAGTTGATTCCGATAGTCACATCTTTCAGTTCAAAGAAAGCATGTGCATTTTGTTGGGAAGTGAAAGATAATTCATTATATTCTTTCCCTTGCCAATGAATCTTTCCATTCTGATAAATAACTTTCTGTGTTCCGGAAATTTCCGTTCCGACAGAAGAATTAAATTTCACCGGGAA
Source organism: Bacteroides sp. D55t1_190419_B8 (assembly GCF_015558905.1). Lineage (NCBI taxonomy): Bacteria > Pseudomonadati > Bacteroidota > Bacteroidia > Bacteroidales > Bacteroidaceae > Bacteroides > Bacteroides sp. D55t1_190419_B8. The sequence continues at coordinate 18,480 of NZ_JADMOU010000003.1, read as the reverse complement.
AGAGAATTCAATCTCTTTCCCGGAAAGGATACCAACACTTATTAGAGGGATTTGCATACTATTTTATTGCTATTCCTTTTTGAATAATTGATCGCATAGAGTATTTAACTGTTGGGGAGATAAACTTATCTCCTTGTAAATCTCTGTGAGTTGTTGGGCGTTTAATTTATCCATGTCTTCTTCTCTGACAATCGGGAATATGCCACCCATTTCTGCAACAGCCGGACTTATTAATAGCCCTTTTTCATTTGGGGTATAATAGCAAACGGGACGATGTTTTGAGCGTAGGAAAATGATGCAATTCCATACTTCTACTTCGTCACCTCCGAAATGGCTGATTTTATCGAGGCCATACCAGGTTATCATGTTGATTAAAGGTTCTTTATCCGAATAAATGGCGGAAAGATTTTTGTAGACCTTTTCAAATTGTTGCATTAATTCAACTTTCAGGCTTGATGTAATACCTATGCAAGTTGTAAATAAATCGTCTACATAAGTTGTTACGCAGTTTCCATTTTCTAATATATCCGTCAAGAAATTCAGCTCAAAAGGATTAGTCAGTTCTTCTTCTTTTCCTGCTGCCTGGAAATGCATGTGGTCAGGGGCGGAAGCACCGCACTCCGGTCCGTTATAGAGTATATAGAACTCGTCCAGATTTTCAGCTAAGTGAAGCATATCTTCAAAACGTCCTTTCATGCTTTGTGGAGTATGTTCCTTGTCGATGATTGTCAAGTGACGCTGAAAAATGGGGTAAGGATTGAGGCATACCTCATAATGTCCGAATGGTAGATATGTTTGCTCTGCGGGGCGGTTTTTCCCGCATAAGAAACAAGGTCTTTCTTGGATAGAATGACTATCTGTTTTTGCCATGGTCGAGAGGATGCGTTGAGGATTTGGGAAAATTATAACTTTCATCTCTCTGTCTTCTTTCTTCAGCTTCAATACTTTTTTCTTTTCCAGATTTTCTTCCAACGCTTCATAGTTCCTTTTCGCAAGTTCCCAGTTTTCTTTTTGGTTTTCTATCATTTCTTCTACAAGTTCCTGAAACTCTTGATCGATAGTATGCATCTGGATTCTGCTCTTAATTTCCCATGTGCGGATTCGGTCTTTGTAGAAGTTGTTCCGATTGATCTTTTCTGTGCTTAATGCGGCGTCGGAGTTACCTTCCCAACGGCGACAGAGGTATATTACATCATAGATACGTCCGATCTTATATTCCCGTGAGATTCGTAATCCTATGGCATAATCTTCTCCATAGCTGGTATTCGGCAATTTGATATCACGAAGAATAGGAGTGTAGAAAGCTCGTGGAGCACCCAAACCATTGATACGTAGAGCGTTGTTCTTTCCATTTTCCGGTGTCCACTCTTTGTGATCAATAATACCGGGGGCTATTTCGTTTAGCTGGAAGTCGGTCATTAGATAAGTGCCTATTACCATTGCGCAACTTTCCTTATAAAAAGTATCTACGACTTTCTGTAAAGTGGATTCGTCTTTGTATAAATCGTCACTGTCTAACTGTATGGCGAACTTTCCACATTTTTCGTGATGTATACCTTTGTTCCAACAACCTCCTATGCCTAAATCATTCTCTTGGGGAATGATATGGATCAATTTCTTATCGGTACTTAGTTCCTGGAGTATTTCCGTCGTTCCATCGGTGGAATGATTGTCGATAACAATAATGTTAAAAGGAAAAGTGGTCCGCTGGTTTAAAGCCGAGTTGACAGCATCACGGATGGTATGAGCACGATTGCGCACAGGGATGATGACAGATGCCTCGAATTCAAAGTTTTCGCTGTGAAGATTTACAGACCGTGAAGAAGTAGGCATGAAATAAGCATCAATACATTTCAGGTATTCGGTGCAGGCAGCTTCCATTTCAATTTGCACTTCCCGATTTTTGGGGTTTACATAGTCGAATTGTTTCTCTCCGCTTTTCCTGGTATCTGTTTCAATTTCGGTGTATAGATATTCATTGATGTGCACAATTGAATATTTGTAAGAAATGAATAGACGCATAGCATATAGTCCTGCGTATTCGTACTCTTCACGCAAAGCATTTGCTATTTTAGTGAAGGCAGAAGAACTGAATAGAAGCATAGAGCCGAAGTCGAAATCATCCCGGACGCTTCCTAATTGGTAGTCAATGACAGGTGCTTGTTTAAGTTCTCCGTTAATCAGCTGATAGTGGTCGGCATAAACTATTCCATTCTTTTTATCGTTCTCCATGATTTGCACCATGCGTTCCAAGGCATACAGTCCCAGTTTTAATGGAGTTTGTTTCAAGTAGAACAGAGTATATTCCGAATTGGCATTGGCTGCAATTGTTTTCATTGTGTCTGTGGAATAGAACCCTTTAACAGAGAGATATTCACACCCCGGAAGAGCTTTCTTACCGGGCGCCGAACCTAATAAATAGATTTTATTTACTAGCTCTGACGCTTGTAGTTCTTTCACTGTCTGCATGATATCTTCCGGGGTGCCGAAAGGTATGAAGCAATTAATTTTCTTCTTCATCTTGATTTTAATATTAAAGAACTGTCGTATTGTCCATAGTTGATTTCTTTCGAATGAGGAAGCAAAGTCCGATGAAAGTAAATGCAGCGTTAAATAATAGCAGCTCGTAACTAATTTGGTAACCGTTGAACCATGCTTCCGAATTTCTTTGCAGGATATAGCAAAGAATAGGAGAAGCGATAGCTACCAACGGAATATATTTATCATAAACTTGTTTCTTGGTGAAGATGCCGAAAGCGAACAACCCTAAGATAGGACCATACGTGTAACTGGCCAATGTGTAAATCGCATCAATCACACTGGTGTTGTTCAGCAAATTGAATACGAAAATGACTGCCCCCATCACAATTGCCATACCGATATGTACATGTTTGCGTATCTTGCTAAGTGCCGCATCTCCTTTTTTCTGTGCATGTAAAATATCTACGGTGAAAGAAGTGGTCAGTGCCGTCAAGGCAGAACCTGCCGCAGAATAGGCGGAGGCTATCAGTCCGATAATGAATAATATTCCGACTATGCCGGGAAAATAATTTCCGGTAGCGATCATCGGAAACAACTCGTCGCTTTTTCCCGGATTCTCGATGCCTTGCTGTGCTGTAAACGTATATAGGAGTACTCCCAGCATCAGAAAAAGCAGAATAACAAAGAACTGTGAGATTCCACTGGTAATCATATTCTTCTGTGAGTCCCGGAAGTTCTTGCAGCTAAGATTGCGCTGCATCATATCCTGATCGAGTCCGTTCATGGCAATAACGGTGAATACACCTGCCAGGAATTGCTTGAAGAAATATCGTTTATCATTGACATCGTCAAAAAAGAATGTCTTGGAAAAGTCACTATCCGAAATCGTACTAACCAAACCACTGAAATTCAGATGCAGACTGGAAGCAATGTAATAGATGCAAAGTACAACCGACACTACCAGGCAGAATGTTTTTAGAACATCCGTCCATATCAATGATTTCACTCCACCGCGGAAAGTGTAAAGCCATACGATAAATACCGTAAGGATCACGTTCAACAGGAATGGAAGATGAAAAGGAGCAAAGATAAGAAACTGCAATGTCAGACATACGAGAAAGAGCCGGACAGCTGCCCCTAACATCTTTGAAATAAAAAAGAACCATGCCCCCGTCTGGTAGGAGGAGCTTCCGAACCTGTTCTCCAGATATTCATAAATGGAAACCAGGTTCATACGATAAAAGAGAGGAACGAGTACAAACGCAATGATAATTTGTCCTACTATGAATCCCAGCACCATCTGCAGATAAGAAAAGCTGCTTGCCTGTACCATGCCCGGAACGGAAACGAAAGTGACTCCGGAAATGGTGGAACCGATCATGGCAAAGGCAACGATATACCAGGCTGATTTACGGTTTCCTACAAAGAATCCTTCATTGTCGGCTTTGTGTCCTGCTATATAAGAGATAGTGAACAGGATGATAAAGTATGCCACAATAGTAATAGATATAACGGCTGGACTCATATCTGCTGTTTTAAATTCGTTTGAGGATGAATATCCGGAACTTGTTTACTTTGCCTACAAATGTAGGGAATTTATCATAGATATGTATAATCTTACATATTTTTTATTCCGGGTGTACCTCCAGTCGTATGCTTCGATGAATGCCAATTCTTATTGAGGGAGGGCAACTCCGGGGATTTCTTTTCGAGTGAAACTCCGGTTATTTTATCAATGGTGTGCATTTCATCTCTAAAACAACAAGTGTCAAAAGTATGTCCTGGTGCAGTCTCTTTACTACTTGAAAGTGCCAGATACCCGCCATTATTGTTCAGTGCCGGGAAGTTCGGTATAATTATTATATTTTCTCCACCGACTTTATGTTTCTGAACGACTCTGTTGAAGTATTTCGTGAAGCAAAGATAAGCTTTGGCAGGAATGGTTAGGGGAGTAGAAGGACTTTCATTTTGAAGGATGGTAGTATTGTATATTGCCCCGTCTTTATACATCTTATATAGATAAAGTGCCGGTAAAATGATAGCCTGTTCAGTCGGATTGTAGATTTCTATATATTCTGCACCATCAGTAGCATTGTTATACATGATTTCATTGAAAAGAAGCATACCTCTCACATCTCTCGGTAGTTCGGAAGTGTCCGGATTATCAGGAATGTCCGTTTCGGGATTATCGGGTGTTTCATCAGGTGTAGTGTTCGTTTCTACATCGTTGGACAACTGTATGTGATGGAACGTGAATCCTTTGCATCGTGTTTTGGTGTAAATGCAGTATATACCGCAGTAGCGGGAGGTTTGTATATCGGTATCTTTTATCTGTTTTTCTTTTACGTATTCATTCTCGGATTCAAGCCGTGTCCAAAAAGTCCAGTAACCGTTATTGTCACATTCTACTTTTATGTATAGTTTCGGTGATGAGTCGCCTTTCATCAGTTCTCTTCCCGAAGCCAGCAGTTTAGACTGGTCTCCGTTTTGACGATAAAGAGCTACATTATCTTTGGCTCCTCCTATCTGAATATAATAACCGTTTAAATTCTCGGAAAGAATGTTTGAGGAAGAAGTCAGATAAAACCGTGCATAATTGTTGGCGGAAGGATTGAAGGTGAGGTGAACTCCAAATTCCCAACGGGTATTCTTCACCGAAGTGGACGGTATAGTGACATAAGCCGCTCCGGCATCTTCTTGTGGGTCATTCAGATGAATTCCTTCTTTAGAATTGATGGTGAACTTATCTGTTTCTCCTTCCCAGGGAAGTTCGGAAGTAGCCGTATCTTCTCCTTCTACATCTCCTTTTTCTTCGTCATCAGCAGGAAGTGAACAATGATAGAATAACATCATGAAGATACTTAGGAAAGCAAATGCTTTGTAAACTTTCATACAGTTTTTAATTTGAGTTTTTTCGTTTTACCGTATTTGTTTGTGTATAATGCAGAAGCAATTGCGGTTTTAATAGTTGAATGAGTCGGCAAAGATAAACTTTCTTGCCGGAAAAAGCCCGTACTTACAGAAGAAAAGATTGTAATTCTTTTTGTTTCCTATACACGCATGGGAAGAAAACAGTAAGGGACTACCCTAAGTCATATTTAATAGATTGACTTTTGATAGTCCCTTACGACTGTTACATTCAATATGGGAATACTATTCGAAACGTGGCATTACATATTTATCTGTATAAGATGTGAAAGTAATACCGGGCATGGAATGAGTGGACGATTCGTTCTCTAATTTTTTTATCAATGAATAATCGTCGGCATTCAATGCGTAATAATTATCAGAGGTCGGGGTAGTTACACGTACCGTCCAATCGAACATATTACCGATGATGGTTAATGCATCCGTTTCGGGATTAAATACAGGAATTCCTGTTTTTACCACTTCGTATGTCCGGTTCTGCAGTACATAGAAAGCATTGTTGACATCGGTCATGAAAGCAAGTGTCTTCTTGTTTCTGAACTCTGTCAGATACAGATGTTCCAGTGTCAGTCCTTCAGGCAAGGTGATGGCACGAACATACGGACGCCCTTTCACCTGTTTCAGATGAAACAGACGGCGGTCGGCATCCAATAGAAGATAACCTTCGTCATACTCCTTTTTCACTGTTGGATTTCCTACGATTTCCGTTGCCGGAAAGTGGAACTCCTTTTTAGTCATAGCTTCGGTAAACTGAAGACTCTTGTCTTCCTTCACGCTGTTGGAGGCCATGTCGATAAACTCGATTCCTTTGGAGGTGATGCGGAATACGTCATCCGGCATTTTCAGGTCTACACGTCCCGACATGGATTCCATCAGAGGATAAAGTCCGATAGAAGGCGCATTGATATCCGAAGGAACACTACGGAAGTTGAAGTTCTCCGTCTGTACCATTTTAGGAGTTACTGCTATCCCTTTAATGGTATCCGGGAAACGCTCATCAGACATCAACTGACGAAAATAAAACATAGGCAGGATACTGTCGAAAGCTGCTTCCGAATAAATATTACCAGCCAGGTCGCGACGTACACTTCCTTTTCCCTCTTCCTGTCCCATCTGTGCGAAATCGCCAATTACGAAACTGTACAGGGTAAAGGGAGTCTTCTCCGGCTTTACGACAAAGAAATTGTAACACCAGGGCAACTGCCAAAGAAGCAGAAAAGCGATGGTTACATATAATAATATAGTACTGAAACGTCTCATTACTCAATCTTTTAATTTTTAGTCTTTAATTTTTAATTGTTCCTAGTCCTGCTTTCCGGCCTTGAATCGTACGATAGAAAGCCACGAGAAAGAAGCTGTCAACAAAGTATAAACCACTAAATAAGGGAGGAACTTGTTATATGCTTCCGGTGTGGGCGACAGAAAGAAGATTCGGAGTAATAATACTGCGATAATGAGATTCAGAATACGACGTTTCCATGCCGGTTCGAGGCAGATCCATGCCACAAGCAGGTAGCCGGAAATCCCGGCAAGATACCACGTTAAAGCGGTGAGCAATATGTGGTTCTTCAGTTCATGGGCAAGTATTCCGTTCAGGTATACTTCCATTAACAGGAAATTGGAAGCGAAGCAGACAAGTAGCAACACTAATCCCGAAAGTAACATATTACCTGTCATCTTCAACTCCGGATAAGGCAGATGAAGAGTCAGTTTCAGGCATTTGCGCTGCATTTCGGGAACAAACTGCACAATAGCCATCAAAATTCCCGCAATCAGAGGGATATATTGCAACATATCAATGAAGATGACATCTCGTTGCAGCATCACTTCCCACACATGAGCAGCCCCTTTCATTTCTACCACCCGGTTGATGCGGAGCATACAGTAGCCTGTAAAACCAAGTGTGGCGAGCACGGCAAGTAGAAAATACCACCGTGTCTTTATCCATTCTTTATAAAATATAGCGTACATTGTTTTTATCAATTATCAACGATTCTAGTATTTGCCTGTCAGGCCGATAAATGCATCTTCCAGATTCACCTGTTCACTATGAAAATTAGTGTAGGGCACTGACATGGATTTCAGTTTGGCTTCTGTTTCTGCCGGTTGAAGGAAGGAGAAAGTCTCCAACTGGTTCCGCATGACAGAAGGATGATAGAAATCATCGGATGCAGGAAGTTCGTAGCCCTCGGGAATAGTGAAGGTGTAGCGACGTCCTTTTTCCAGTAGTTCGGCGATTGGTTTCTGAATCAGTATCTTTCCGTAGTCCATGATGATGCAGTCGTCAACAAGCCGTTCCATGTCCTGAATGATATGCGAGGTCAGGAAGACTGTTTTTCCTTCTGAACGGGCATAGTCGCGGAGATAATCGACAAACAGGCGACGATAGCCGGGATCGAGTCCGAGAGAGAAATCATCCAGTACGAGAAGTTCCGGGTTCTGTGCGAGAATCAGTCCGAGGGCTACTTGTGAACGTTGTCCGCAGGACATACGCGAGATACGTTGTCCGGTGGCTACTTTCAATTTATTCATCAGTTCGTAGTAGGCTTCCTTTTTCCATTGACCGGGGTAGAAAGCTGCATAGAATTTCTCTATCTCGGTGATGGTCATGAATTGGTATTGCACATGACCTTCGATGAGCAGTCCGATATTGCGACGCAGAGCCGGTGCCATTGTCTGTATCTCCTGTCCGAAGATGCGACATTCTCCCGAACGAGGCTTCAGGTAACCGCTCAAGATATTGATAGTGGTGGTCTTGCCCGTACCGTTCTTTCCCAACAGTCCCAGGATGCGCCCTTTGGGTACTGTGAAACTAAGATTTTCGTAAATCAGCCGTTTGCCATAATAGTGCGTCAGGTTGTTACATTCGATAATATGTTCCATTTGATTTTATCTGTTATTCTATTCAAAAGAAGAAAAGGAAAAGAATGGGAATCAAGATTCCGACAATTAGTTCGATTCCTCCTCTGCCGATAATGCCCTTATTTCCTTTCAGCATGATGATGCCGGAAAGAGTAATGATAATAAGAGCGATAGCGAAAATATCAGCAAAGTAAGTCCACCATTGTCCCGGGTTGTAATGTAAGCGGGACATTGCTCCGATAAGCGGACGACGGGTGACGGATTCATATACCGCTTCCCCTGTTTTCACATTTACGAGGAGGTTGGATCCGCCTTTCAGGAATACTTTCATTACGTCCGTTTTCGGGAAGTAATGCTTGGTATAGTTGCCGCTTTCTCCCAACGGTTCCAAGAGGGTGAGTACTTCTTCCTTATTCATTCCTGCTTTATCCGGTAGCTTTTCTGCTATCTTATACTCTTTCCGTGTGATGGAGAAGTTCGGGTTAATCGTGTCACGGTGATTCATTACAATTCCGGAAATGGCATATATCAATACCATTCCGGAAAAGAAAAATGATAAGTCACGGTGTATGAGTCGACTCCACTTACGGATGTTACTACTCCACTTCATACGAGTTAGCTTCCATGAAATAGAAAGATAAATACTCTTTTCCCGTCTCTGCTTTGCGGTCGGCTATTTTTGCACGGAAATCTGCAATGCGGGCTTCGGGGCTGTTGGCTGTTTCGCCACGTGCTTTCTTTTCAGAGTCGCATCCGGCTTCACCGGTTCCGTGTTTCTCGGCAGCCTGTGCTTTGAGTTGTGCTTCCCAGTTCTGGAGGTAGGCTTCGTCAATGCGTTGTTCTTTCAGTGTTCCGGTAACACGAACGATGGAGTTTACACATTTAGGGTCGAATGCTCCCAAGGTTCCTGCTTCTACACGGATCACTTGGGTGTCGTCGCTACCCATCAGGAAGATTTTCTTTGCTCCATGTTTGCAGGTGTGTGTGCAGACGCCTTCAATGGTCACTTCTTGTCCTGCAAGGCTTTCGGCATTGGCAAGGAGAGAGTCGATTTCCAAAGCGGAAGAAGCAGACTGTTCTGTAGTCGCTTCTGATGCGCTTTTCTGTTGTTTGTTACCACATGAAGTTCCGATAAAAGTCATTGCCACGATGGCAATTGCGATTGTTAGCTTTTTTGTTTTCATTGTTCTTGCTTCGTTTTTATATAGTTTGTAATCTGTTTATCGTTTGTTTATAGCTTATCATAGTTCGCCTTACGGGCGAGGAGTCTTAACCTTACTTGGGACTTTGAGTTTCATGCCGGGAAACTGTTGTTTCCTCACCGAGAAACTGTTGTTTCCCCGTAGGGGAACTAAAGGTTTCCCGGTGTGAAACAAATGTTAGCCCTTTAGTTGCCGGCTTGATCCCTTACGCAACGGAGTTGCATACCGGACTTGGTGCTGATATAACCTAACGTTAATCTGCCTTCCAAATATTTGGAAGTAAACGTACTCATTAATGCAAAAAATTGTATGTTGGTAAGTTCGTTGTTAGCATTAAGTATTGCTTTATATGGAGTTGAAGTCATATAATAATTCAATGCTGGTTTTCCAATCCACTCGGTTATTGTACTAGTAGTGCTGGATATTACAGTTTTCTGGTAACTTGGAGTAGATGCGAAATTTGCCACCATACGCACTCCTGAAAATTGGTAATTGAATCCTGCATTATGAAGTGACAGTACTTTAGCTCCATCATAGATTGCATCATAAAAGAGAGCTTTATCACCATCTGCTGGAGTATTTCCATCTTCATCATTGTTGCTTTTGCCAACAAGATTAAAATATTCCATTTGCGTCGGTATGTGCCACCCTTTCGGACAGATACCTTGTGCGCCTTCAAAGTCTTTCAGATTATTTTCAGTAATTTCCTTACCACCTAGCGCAGCTTGCAAATCATAAAGATAGCCTAATTCTTTTATAGCACTTTCGTCTGTTGTGGCTACGGCTACATTGTTAACAATCTCATATGGATACCAAATATGTGAATCAGCTGTCGGATCAGTAGAGGGTGTATATCCTTTAGGTAAATAGCAAAGTGGTTCAGCCATCCATGTCGTACCGTTTGAGAAAGTTACAGTCTTATATTTCACATTATCATACAGGAAATAGTTCTGATCGAGATGTTCCTCAAAAGGAATTTCATTATCAGCTCCAATTTCGCCCTCATCTGTCCAGTTCTCAATGTCACCGCTAAGTTTGACTTCTATATCGTCAGGTAACACGCGAATGTTCACACTGTATTGTCCTCCTTGTGCCAAAGTGGTAGATGTGAGCTTCTGTGACAAGGTCTTGCCGTCGGATGTTGCTACTTCAAGCGTCAAGGCTACTGTTTGGGGAACGATAATAGCTCGGTATGTCTCATTCGCTTTAACGGCTTGTGCAACAATGCTTGTAGCAGAGGCATTTGCATCAGCAGTCACTGTGAGAGCACTCAAATCAAGAGTTGCAGTCGGGATAGAACCTTTCAATGCAATGGACGAGATGTTAGCTTCTACTTCCTTTGTTACATTAATCACTAATTTAGTAAACATGTGTTTGAAGTTCATGCTTATAACGTTGGTAGTCGGAAGTACATCCGATTTCTTTGCTGCCATAAAATCTGACGCTCCATATCCGCTAGTCTGATCGGTTTCTACAGTAAATGAAGCCGGAGTATTGCCCTCTTTATAGGGATAATAGGCTACTATTTGCGATTTGTCATTTCCTTCCGGATACCAAAGTAAATCACCGGCAAATACTCCGTCATTGTATGTCATCAGTTTATTTTCCGCATATACGAAGTCACCGTTTTGGGTGATTGTAACACCGATTTTATCTCCGGTCTCAAAGTTAACTTCCGTAGCACGTGTAATAATAGGAGAGATAGTAATACGACTGTTTGCAGGAGTCGTAGCTTCGTTCTCCTCTTGTTGGCAAGATACCAAAAGTGCTGCTGCGAAGATAAATGTCAAACTCTTTTTCATTGCTTAATAATTTAGTTTATATATATATTCATTGTTTTCAAAAAGTATATCCTAATTTGACAGCCTCGTTCCAACGGTTCGAACCATCTATATATTGCAGGTTGAAACCGTGCGTATAACTACCCTGTACTTCCGCATAAATTCCATAGTTGAAATGGTAGCGCAATCCGAGATGAAATGTCGCCTGCGGGGCGGTTGCATATTCATTTTTCAGATGGTAATAATCAGTCAGCCGATAAGGCGGATCACCCGGTTCCGTATCTGTTGCCGTAGTCCTGTTTTTCCCGGTAAAGTTTCCTATGGCAAAGGATGCAGCCGCTTTCAGGTCGAGTTTCCCCAGATGAAATACACTGGAGATATAAGTCCGGCTGCAAAGCATCTTTTCCGAAGTCACATAAGGATACATCTGTGTGGTCAGTCGTCTGAATGTTGATATATTCGTTCCCAAACGAAGTTCCGTGCGGGGACTTATGAATTCATATTCAGGATGGACGGAGAAAATATCCTGCTCAAAAATACGATTGGAACCATGTACGTAAGTGGTCGTTATCCCGTTCACAGTTTCTTTAGTTATCACATTCTCGTTGTTGGCCAGATGTGACCATTGCAGGTTCAGTCGCAGAAAATGCTCTTTCTTTCCCTGTTTGAAATGATAACTCAAATGGGAGGTAATCCGGTGGGTGGGAAATTTAAACCAGATAGCATCTTTTTCACCGGCAGAACCTGAAGAATACGTGTATTCAATATCTCCGTAAATTCCTTTCCATTGAAGTTGCAAGGCTCCCCCGTTCGACAATTCTTTGATGGGAAAACCGTTGACACCCGATTCACTAAGATGGATTCCGCTGCCGTCCCATGCCTCGTAAGCTCCATACATAAGTCCTTTATCCAGAAAAGCATTGTAAGAGTTTTCGGCTGTACCAATGACCTCTGCTTTCACTGATTCGCTGTTTTTACCGAGAATATAGGAAAAACCGATTGCCATATCTCCCGAATGATACATGACGCTGGGGGCTACTTTCAAATCCAGTCGGTAATTGGTATGCCGCAAGTCTTTTCGTTTGGAATAGTTGGAGGCGGCAAAGTCAATCTTTCCTCCTAATCGCCAGTTGGGTGCAATATCAGTTGCAATACCACCCATGAAAGCGTAGGTTTGCAAGTCTTTGCGTCCGGGCGTGAACTCCAGGAGATCTACGGGATAAAATCCCGGGTGGATGAACATCGAACCGCTCATATCCTTGCCGGAAGTATGGTCGAAGGAGAACGAACCCGTCAACGAATAACCTTTCAGATGAGTGATGGACTTTGCTACCGCTCCGGCACTCCATGCTTCTTTTGCTTCGTAATAGTTGCGGAAATCACCGTGGTTATTCTTTCCGTACAGTTCGGCATAGGAAGCAGAAATACTGTCCGTCATGATACCTGTGACATTTGCCCCGGCATTCCAGGAGTTACGGCGTTCGATGATGTCATAAGTCTGTGCCGAAACTCCGGATGCCAGACATAGGAGCCAAAGGCCTGTTATATATATTTTCTTCATCTCACTCATGCAAAGATTGTTTTTCCCGTTCATAAAAATCGGTAGAAGAATTGTTCGTATCTACCAGTACTTCATAACCCGCTTCCTGTGTCGCTTCTTCATCCACATGACGGTATAAACTGCGTCCGTTGTACGTGGCACTTTGAATGACATATCCCGCATCAATGGATGGGGAAATGCGCTTTTTATTGTTGGAGGAACCGCCATAATACACTTCCGTCCCATCAATCACCCAGTTGAGCGGTACCGCTATCACCCGTTCGGTGGTGCTTCCCGGCTTCTGTATGACGCTGCCTTCTTTAAGAACGAAGTCCTGTATCGTGGTATCCTTGGCTTTAAAAATAATCGTGGCCGGAGAAAAGATGGAGAATGTATAAGCGTTCGCCTGTCCTGTTTTCAACACTACGTTCAGGTAATGGTCCGGTGTAATCTGATCGCCGGGAGCCGGATGATATTGCGTGTTCGGGAAATAAACATTGTTGTAACATACAAAATATCCGGGTTTGTTCAGATTAACAGATTGCGGATATTGTGCCGCATGGTCAACTGCTCCGTTGATGGCAATCACCGCATCTTCTCCCGGTTGAAGCGGAAAAGTTTTGCCGGTACCGCCAAACTGCCAGATACACTGTGCGATAGGAGCGAAGTCGGGGAAGATGGTTGCTCCGGTTGCTTCGTCCTGTGTCACCCATACATTGGTGGCTTGTGAATTGTAAGGGTCGAGAGCTCCGAAACACAAGCTATCCAGATATTGCACTTCCGAGTCGTTATTATGCAGGATAATGTACTTGTCGGACTGATAATTTCCTTCCAGCGGTAACTTGGTACATCCTCCGCAGTAAATCTCTTTAATAATGATCGTTCCGGCTCTGGAGTGAATCAGCGGGAGATTAAATGATATATCACTACTGGTCAGTTTTACATTATCAGCTAACCCGTTGAAAATATCCTGTCCGTCTTTGTCACTGATTTGCACACGGTATATACCTTTGGTCAGAGAGAATTGTGCCACTCCATTCTTGTTGGTTTTAGCCTTATAAGAATTTCCACGGTCGACATCTTCAATCTTTACGGTCACTCCTTCCCTGAGATGCTCCGTGTATCCGTCCGGATATACGGCGGTAACCTGCAGGTTGTGCAATTGGTTGTCATACGGATTCTCTTTATCGATATCCGTGCATCCTGCAAAGATGCCGGTCACTGTCAGTAATAATATGTAGATGGATTGCTTCATATAGTTAGAATTTGATACGGCAAGTAAGTCCATAATAGAAATCCGGGGTGAAAAGAGCGCTTACACCCGTTGCATGAGATTTTACATAAGGCCGTGAGTTGGTGAAATTAATCGCATTGAGAGAAAGAGATACATAGTCTCCAATCTCTTTGGTGATATTGATATTGGCAGAAAAATAAGGATCATATCCGTCTGCAGCAAATGTATAAGCATTGCCCGATTTACGTATCAGGTAGGAGAATTCCGGATTTGCGGCTTCCGCTGACGTGAAAGGATGCATCTCATTATTTAGGTCGAGGTATGCCACCGGCCAGATTGCAGTATAAGAGTCGCCGTCATAGATACTTCCTCCGGTTTGGGTATTGCTGCTTTCGCTCACATTGAAAGCATATTCTTTTCCTTGGTATTCGGAGATATTCTGCGAACGCTTCACAAGCGAAGCTTCCAGTCGGCACGAGATAATCAGTCTGGCTTTCGGAATACGGGTGATGGCTGTGATATTGGCATCCAGCGAGTGGGTACGCTTGCCGTTGGCAGTACTCGATAAGTTGTCGCCGTTGGCGTAGATACCTACATATTGGTAAGAACGATTGGCAAGACTGGTGTGCGACCATCCATTCTGATAATAATACGATAAAGAGTTGTCGATGTATTTCGTATAAGTATAAGCGGCATCTATCCGGAATTGCGTGCGAATCGGAGTAATTTCCGGGAAATCAACGATCATTTCCGCTCCGCGACGAATCACGTCCATTCCATTGTCGGGAGAAGTTGACTTTACAAAAGTCTGGTCGGTCACTTTGACATCCATAGGAGTCCAGTAACTGGATGCATTGTCGCGTATGTAAACCATACCTGTCTGGTTGTCCACATTGATTTGCGGATTAGTAGGCATAGTGAATCCTTCCGGCAATTGGAGAACATCGTAGGAGAACGGAGTATAGGTATTTGTGTATTTATACGGCAACTTGGTACGGTTGAAATAACCGACTAATGAAATTCTGGTACGGGCGATGTTGACGTCCAGACCGATTTCAGCGTTCTGATTCCGTTGCCACCGAAGGTTCTCATTGTGCAATAACGTGTAGGGCTGACTATAATATATATAAGATGATTCAATCTTATTATAGGAAAAGCCGAAGGTCTGTATGTCCCGATATTCCTGTTTGGGATACAAGGTATAAAAAGAGGGAAGTTTTTCGGTAATCCCCCAACCGCCACGGATAGCGATATATTCGTTCAACTGCCATCTGGCATTGAAACGCGGAGATAGAGTATTCAGATTTTTATAGTTCGTTCCCTTGATAAACAAGTGTTCCCAACGTACCCCTGCCATCAGTCTAAGCATGGTATTTCCCACAGGAAATGAGAGACTTTCTTCTGCATAAAGCGAAACATTATGCATATATGGGTAAGTAGTGTAAGGACGGGGACGATAACCGTTCGGAGCCAATGCTGGGTCTTTGTAATATTCTCCTTCGCCCACATTGCCTGTTGCTTTCCATTGAACGCCCGCTTTCAGGTTGCTGTTTACAGTCTTAAATCGTCTGTTCCATTCATATTTTAACGATGCGGCATAATCCAGTTCTTTGGAGTCGATGATTTGGTCGGCAAAGTAAGTATATGGCAGTTTGTTTGCCATAAAATATCCTTCCTCCGTGGCATGAACAGCTGGTTGCTCCGATGCATACGAGTAGAACGTATGCGCGTGGGAGTTGTTATCATTATAATATATCGATGCGTCGAACTTGAGGTTGGTTATCCACGATTTATTGAGCAGCCAAGCGAGTGACGTGTTTGCCCGGAATACGTTGTCTCTCACTTTGTTGTATTCTCCCGAATAGGCATCGGGATCATCTTTGGTATTCATTCCTCCGATATTGCCTGTAACACCGATGTCGAATCTCAATACGTTGTGGAATGTGTTGCTATATCCGGCAGAGAATCCCCTTCTTGTATAAGAAGAATAGGGAGATACCAACTTTTGAGTAGCTTTGGTCCATTCACCGTTTATGTTGATGACTCCTTTATCGTTTCCTAAATCCAATCCTTTAGAGAATGACACCTGTTCGGTGCGAGGATTGATAGACAGCAATATGTTCCAGGGTGTTTTCCCTTTTCGGGTGTGAATTTTGACCATACCACTATTCAAGTCTCCATATTCTGCCGAGGGCACTCCCGTAATGACTTCCACCGATTCAATATCTGCAACAGTGATATTCCGGGTATCCGCTCCGCTCATATTGCCAAACGAACCATTGTTTCCAATACGCACCCCATCCACTTCCACAGCAGTTCCGAATGCGGCATTACCGGCTGTTGACCCTCCGTCACGTAATGAGAAGATATGGTTGGCGGTGAGATCCGGTACTTTGGTCTTTCCCCCCGGAAGAAGAGCGGAGATATCGCTCACATTCGACACCTGTAGATGTTCCAATGCATTATTTCCGATAGTGAGCGTGGTGTTTAATTCATTCTTGGGTGCTTGTGCAGTAACGACCACATCATCCAGTGCAAGTGTATTTTCTTTGAGTATGATAGGAAAGTTATTGATATTGCTGCGTACATTTACGGGAATGGTTGCCGGTACATATCCAAGAAAAGAAACCTCCAGATTGTATTTTCCCTCCTGTACTCCATGTATCGTAAATTCTCCTTTCTGATTGGATACAGCCCATAAATAGGTACCTTTAATGAGAATAGAAGCACCGGGTAAAGGGGAATTCGTTTTTGCCTCGGTCACACGTCCCGAGATTGTATAGATGTTTGAATTAGCTGCGGCTTCAAATAAATTGAAAAATAGTAGCCCCCAGAATGCTATATTAAAAAGACAATATTTCATAGATAAGTTTTGCGCAAAATTCGATAAAAACCGAGTTTGTATCAATCGCTATAAATAGTTATTTTGGCAAATTATGATACCTATAACTAGTGACTTCTTACCTACGAATAGGTATTTCCCCTCTAACTATAGCTTAGAGAATAAAAAACCGGCTTGCACTGCGATCACTATCACATTGCAAGCCGGTTGATTTATTGGGCTTATCTATAGCTGTCCGGATATTATTTCCAGTCCGCTATATTAGATATTTTTTACTTTAATCAGATATTCGGCAATCTGAACTGCATTCAGGGCAGCCCCCTTCTTGATCTGGTCACCTACAATCCAGAAAGTCAATCCGTTTTCGTTTGTCAGGTCTTTGCGGATACGGCCTACGTATACCGGGTCTTTACCTGCCAGGAACAACGGCATCGGGTATTCTTTTTCGGCAGGATTGTCCTGCAGAACCAGACCTTCACCGTTAGCGAATGCTTCACGAGCTTCTTCTACGGAAATCGGACGTTCTGTTTCTACCCAAATACTTTCAGAGTGAGCGCGTAATGCAGGAACACGTACACAAGTTGCACTAACCTTTACGTCAGAATGCATGATCTTACGCGTTTCATTATACATTTTCATCTCTTCTTTCGTATAACCGTTTTCTGTAAACACGTCGATCTGCGGAATCAGGTTGAAAGCCAACTGATAGGCAAACTTTTCTACAGTCACAGGTTCGTTTGCCAATACCTGACGATATTGTTCGTACAATTCGTCCATGGCAGCGGCACCCGCACCACTTGCTGCCTGATAGGTAGACACGTGCACGGTTTTTATATGAGAAAGCTTTTCGATGGCTTTCAGTGCAACTACCATCTGGATAGTCGTACAATTCGGGTTGGCAATAACGCCGCGCGGACGTTCCAATGCATCCTCTGCATTTACTTCAGGCACTACCAAAGGCACATCGGCATCCATACGGAAAGCGCTGGAGTTGTCGATCATCACAGCACCATACTTGGTGATTGTTTTCTCGAACTCCTTAGATGTTCCTGCACCGGCAGAAGTGAAAGCAATGTCTACCCCTTTAAAGTCATCGTTGTGTTGTAAGAGTTTCACCTCGATCTGTTTACCGCGGAAAGTATATGTTGTTCCGGCACTACGTTTAGAACCGAACAAAACTAACTCGTCCATCGGGAAGTTTCTCTCATCGAGCACGCGCAGGAACTCTTGTCCTACGGCTCCGCTTACGCCAACAATAGCTACTTTCATCTTTTTCTTTTGTTAAATTGTGAATATTGAATTTCTCTCCTTCATCCTGTCGAATCGGAAAGATTTGGCTGCAAAATTATAACAATTTAGCATATAAACATCGCTTTTGAGAGAAATATTTCAGCCTTTCGGAGGATTTCTTTAACCTTACGTATCGTCAGGTATGGTTGTTGGACGGGATAAACGTACCCAAAGGGAGCCATTTCCTGTCGCGATGCGAATCGGATTGATTCCGTAGCCTGATAAGATTCTCTTTATTGCCTACAGGGCAGACGCATTAAAAATCATTATCCTGTAAAAGTTTTGATAAATATTTTTCATCCCACCCAGCTTTTAGCCTT
>NZ_JADMOU010000039.1:0-48820 GCF_015558905.1 Bacteroides sp. D55t1_190419_B8 | reverse complement strand
AGGGGAATGGAATAATGAGTCTCATTCGTATAAAAACGAAAACTACTTTATTTATATAAAAGAAAATTTAGAAAGTTCCTATGTAGAAAGGACTTTAGGGACGAAGTCTTTAATAAATATACGATATATTATTCCTATAGGAGCATATAGCTATTCTTTCAAGAATAATAAAGAAACCTCTCTAAATACGATTGGCTTCTTTAATAACGAATATGAACCTTGTGAAGTAGTATTTGATACTTGGGAGATGTACAAATTGGAATTTACAAGTCTCAATTGTGGTGGAGTAATAGATTATTATCCTATACCCTATATTAGAAAAATAAATAATCCGACTTGTAAGCAGAAACTTGAAACAGGTTATACTATTGAAGATTTTGATGAAATTCTAGCTGCTATTTGGAAATATATAAAAGAACAAAAGTAGGTAATGAAGCCAGTAGATAAGTTCTCAATACAGTATAGCGAGCTACTAGAGTATATATATCCAGTGACACAAGAATATTTCCCTGATTTTGATTATGACGAAGAAACAGGACAGGCATATATGTTGCCGTCACAAACGCCAGACACTTTTAAAGGAAGATACAACAGAGGAATATTGAAAGGTAGATTCTCGTTTGATTCATACATAAAGAATAAAGAATTGCAGGATTTACTTACTACATTAGATTTAGATGCTGAAAAGTTTTGGTATCTATTGCTTTTCTGTTATGATTGCAGTTGGGGTAAATGTATGGAGGGTATAGAAATAAAAGAATCCCCTAAAGAACAGATAGAAAGGTTTGTTAATGCTATCAGTGAGGATTATAAAAGAGATACTCCGTTTGGTGCAGTCTTTAAAAGCCCAATTTGTATTACGTTGAAAATAGGTAGGAAGAATATCGTGATAGATAATAAAACGGCTATTGCTAGTATAGCCAAGTTTTGTGCAGACGGATTGGAAACAGTAAATTCAGACCAAATGAATACTGCCAGCGTTGACTTGAGCAATCCACATACTGAATCATTCTCTGTATTCGCTTATTATTTCTCACAAATGATTATCACTGCCTTGAATTATCAAGAACAGGTAAAAGAAAAGAGAAAGAAGGGAGCTAATATGTCTGACAAGGAAAAGACGCTGATTTCTCATCTACTATACTTCACTGGTATCGTGAGCAACGAAAGTGTGTTGGTTGATTATGACTACTTGAAGTCCCTGTTGAAGCAATATAAAGATAAGGACATAAGGAGTTTGAATGCATTTTATTATTGATTGAGACTTATTTTATTGTTTATTTCTGCTTTCTTATTCTCTAAATACTTCATTCTACAGCTTGTGAAGTAGGGGAATAGGAAAGCTGTGTTTTTTTATCCCTGTTAGTACTCTTAATAAAGCATCATCTTTGCAGTATAACAAATAAAGCTGGAGCGCACCAGTCTAAAAACTGCAAAAGAAGTATGAAAACAAAAGAAAGTATGAAGAATGAAATCTTTACTCTGGAATCAAGAGAATTGAACGAAGGAAAGAAAGTGGCTTTTATTGCTGGCGGTATCAATCGAGACATTAACAAGGCTAACCTGAATGATAAAGTCAAGTCTATCGGAGAACATTCACAGTATGTTCCGCTTGTTGTGGTTGATGGTGAAGATGTGGTAAACGCAGGGTTAAGTTTGAAAGAACCTGTATCTGGACTGCCAATAGATTCCTCTAAAGCTAATGATTATTTGGTCATTATTGAAGGTCAGCACAGGTATAGGGCTATAATGGAGCTTCGAGAAAAAGATGCAAATAATAAGAAGAAGTATGAAAAGGCAATGAAGAAATGGCAGAAGGACGGTAGTAAACCAGAAAATAAGCCAGAAGAATTTACGCCTAAAGCTCCTACACAGATAAAGGCTATGTATTCGCTGGTTGAGGATGAGGATATACGGATTACGATTTCAGAAATGAACAATACGTCAGTAAAGTGGACTAAAGGAGATTTTGCAAAACAGGCTTATGCTGCCTATCCTGATAATGAGGTTTTGAAGTTCATAGTTAAGTATATGGATATACAACACCAAAGAACAAAGAAAGGTGAAGCAGATGATATGCTACCAAATGGTGGGTTTAAGTTGACAACACTTAGTAAGTATCTGATTTATTCTGCTGACATAAAAGAATCGGTACTGGCAGAGACGTGTAAATATGGAGAGGATACTCTTACTAAATATGTGGGCGATGAACCAAATAAGCTGGTTGAAAAAGCAGAGAAGATTATTAAAGCTGGTTTGGATGCAGGATTTACTTATCGTTTCTTGGCTAAAGGATTCTTCATCGACTGGATTATTAGGAAGAGCAATCAAGGAACTAACTATACAAAGCTGCTTGGAATGTTAAAGAAAGTAAAGAAGCCAGCTATAAACAGTATAATGGAAGATGCACAGAAGCATAACTTTATGGAGATACTAAATGAGAAAATAAAATAGTTAATCTTTATCCGTTGATGTCAGTTGCCAGCTAGCGTAATGTTAGCTGGCTTTTTTGTTGTTTTATTGCTAGCTGGTTTACCGTTCGTCTCAACAGTAGGGGTATGGGGTGAAATTTTATCAGGAAAGTGCTTTAAACCACACGCTCCCCAACTTTCCACGGCTGGTAAGATTTCAAATATCCAAAAGGTCTGTAATATTATTGTAATCGGTTAACTCTATTTATTCTACAAATTCTGTGATAACATCGGATATTTATCTATCTTTGTTGTGTTCAAATAACGCTGAAAAGTACATAAATGAATAACACTTCTTCGTAAGTGACTGATAATGAAATATGGAAGGAAAATTAGTTTTTTTCCCGGTTATTCGGCAAGAAGTAAATAACATTTTGTATTTTTGGGCATCAATTAATAAAATTAGATATTATGATAACGACACAGGACAAAGAGTTGCTTGCCAAGAAAGGCATTACGGAAGAGCAAATTGCAGAACAATTAGCATGCTTCCAGACGGGTTTCCCCTTTTTGAAACTGGATGCAGCCGCTTCCATCGAAAAAGGAATATTGGCTCCCGATGCAGAAGAACAGAAGGCTTATCTGGCCGCTTGGGATGCGTATACAAACACAGGTAAGACTGTTGTGAAGTTCGTGCCCGCTTCCGGTGCAGCGAGTCGTATGTTCAAGAACCTATTCGAGTTCCTGTCCGCCGACTATGACCGGCCGACTACCAAGTTCGAACAGGCATTCTTTGACGGAATCAAGGATTTTGCTTTCTATGACGATCTGAATGTAGCCTGCCAGCGTATCGACGGAAAAGATATTTCCGGACTGATCGAAGAAGGTAACTATAAAGCAGTGGTGTCCGCCCTGCTCGAAACTGCCGGACTGAATTATGGCGCATTGCCGAAAGGTCTGCTCAAATTCCATAAGTACCCCGAAGGTTCACGCACACCGATGGAAGAACATCTCGCCGAAGGAGCCATGTATGCTGCCGGAAAGAGCGGTAAAGTGAATGTGCACTTCACGGTATCTACCGAACATCGCGAACTTTTCAAGAAATTGGTAGCCGAAAAGGTAGACGAATTTTCCAAACGCTATGGAGTGGATTATTACATCACCTTCTCCGAACAGAAGCCGAGTACCGACACGATTGCCGCCGACATGGACAACCAACCTTTCCGCGACAACGGCAAACTGCTGTTCCGTCCCGGTGGCCACGGTGCACTGATTGAGAATCTGAACGACCTTGATGCAGATATTATCTTCATCAAGAACATCGACAACGTAGTGCCCGACAGACTGAAGGCCGACACCGTTACTTATAAGAAACTGATTGCCGGAGTGCTCGTGACTTTGCAAAAACAAGTATTCGAATATCTTACCCTGCTCGACAGCGGTAAATACACCCATGACCAGATGATGGAAATGCTTCAATTCCTGCAAAAGAAACTCTTCTGCAAGAATCCGGAGACGAAAGACCTCGAAGATTCCGTACTCGCCATCTACCTGAAAAACAAGTTCAACCGCCCGATGCGTGTCTGCGGAATGGTGAAGAACGTAGGCGAACCCGGTGGCGGCCCGTTCCTTGCTTACAACAGCGACGGAACCATCTCCCTGCAAATCCTCGAAAGCTCACAGATCGACATGGACGATCCGGAGAAGAAAGAAATGTTCGAGAAAGGCACACACTTCAATCCGGTAGACCTCGTATGTGCTGTGCGCGATTATAAAGGACATAAATTCGACTTGGTGAAGTACGTAGATAAGGCAACAGGCTTCATCTCCTACAAATCGAAGAACGGCAAAGACCTGAAAGCTCTCGAACTTCCCGGCTTGTGGAACGGTGCGATGAGCGACTGGAATACCGTCTTCGTAGAAGTGCCACTTTCCACCTTCAACCCGGTAAAAACAGTGAACGACCTGTTGCGTGAGCAACATCAGTAATTTATTCACCACAGAGGACACAGAGGACACAGAGATTTTATAGAGCTTTTATAGAACTTTTTCACCGGATTAATGCAATTGATTCCATTACTTCCGGTCTTACCTTACCGAAAAAACTCTGTGTCCTTTGTGTCCTCTGTGGTGAAACTTAAAAAAGAGTGTTTAGAATGAATCAGATAGAGAAGATCATCGATATTGCTACTTGGAACAGAAGAGAACATTACGAACATTTCAGTGCTTTTGACGATCCGTTTTTCGGAGTAACCGTTCAGGTAGACTGTACGCGCGCGTATCAGGAAGCCAAAGCCAAAGGCATATCCTTTTCCCTGTTAGTCCTCCACCGGATAACGACAGCCGCTGCTGCGGTAGAAGAATTCCGTTACCGCATCGAAGGCGATAAGGTGGTGTGCTATGACAGCCTTCTGCCCGAAGCTACCGTAGGCCGTGCCGACCATACCTTTTCTTTTGCCGCCTTTGAATACGATCCGGACGAACTCGTCTTTATCCGTCGGGCAAAAGCAGAGATGGAACGTTTGCAAGCCACTACGGGACTCAACAAAGGAGGCACTTTCCATCCCAATGCCATTCATTATTCGGCAGTGCCGTGGCTCTCATTCACCGACATGAAGCACCCCACCAATATGCGTTTGGGCGACAGTGTTCCCAAAATCTCCACCGGAAAGTACTTCCGCGACGGAGAAAGACTGATGATGCCCGTTTCCGTAACCTGCCATCATGGATTGATGGACGGCTATCATGTGGCACAGTTTATTGAGAAGCTCCATTTATAACTTCCGTTCTGAAAAGACTAACCAGACTATTATATGAGAGTAAAGATACCCAGATGGGAAATTGCCGTAATCTGTTCCGCTTTGCTTTTTCCCGGCACTTCGCTTTGTGCGCAGGAGGTAGGGCAGGAAGAGAAAGAGATGAAGGAAATGCGGCAAGAGGTGAAACAGCTCCGGCAGGACGTCCGCCAACTTCGTGAAGAAGTGCGGAGATTGCAGGAAGAAATTCATGGCTTCCGGCACAACAGTTTCCCGCAATGCGGAGCCGACACCGTAGCTCCCTACGTTCCCCACCATTTCATTCACCGGTTGGGGATAGAGGCGCGGCCGCAATACGTGTTCCCCACCAATCCTTTCCTGCAAGGCGAGAACGAACGGTGGAAACCCATCCAGAGTTCATTTGCCGCTCATCTGAAATACTCTTTCAAGTTTCGTCCCAACACCTGTGCCGACCGCATCTATGGCGGAGCCTATCAAGGTTTCGGCTTGGCCTTCACCACCTTTGGCGATAAAAAGCAGCTGGGTGATCCTGTGACGTTCTATGTCTTTCAAGGTGCACGCATTGCCCGTTTCAATCCCCGCCTTTCGCTCAATTACGAGTGGAATTTCGGTATCTCTGCCGGATGGAAACCTTATGACAACGATTACAACTCTTACAACGGAGCCGTAGGCTCACGGGTGAATGCCTATCTCAACGCAGGTATCTACCTTAACTGGTCGCTTTCCCGTTATTTCGACTTTATCATCGGCGGAGACTTCACGCATTTCTCTAACGGCAACACCAAGTTTCCCAATGCAGGTGTCAACACCACCGGAGCGAAAATCGGACTGGTGTACAACTTCAACCGGGAAGAAGCCGACCTCACTAAATCATTGGTTCATCCCTACGTTCCCCGTTTTCCGCGGCACGTCAGTTATGACCTTGTGTTGTTCGGCTCGTGGCGCCGGAAAGGTGTCTATGTGGGCGAGAAACAGATTGCATCACCGGGCAGCTATCCCGTAGCGGGATTCAACTTTGCTCCGATGTACAATCTCAACTATAAGCTGCGCTTCGGAGTCTCGCTGGATGGTGTCTATGACGGTAGTGCCAATGTGTACACCGAAGATGCGCTGGTAGAGTACGATGGCGGCAGCGGTTCCTCCCGTCGTAAATTTCTCGTGCCGGGCATTCAGCATCAGCTTGCGCTGGGACTTTCCGGACGGGCAGAATACGTGATGCCGTTTTTTACCATCGGTGTCGGCTTGGGAACAAATGTGCTGGGGCGTGGCGATTTGCGCGGATTGTATCAGGTCTTTGCGTTGAAGATAGACGTCACCCGGAGTTCATTCCTTCACATCGGCTACAATCTTCAGGATTTCCAGACTCCTAATTATCTGATGCTCGGTCTTGGTTTCCGTTTTAATAATAAATATCCTAAAGTACGTCATTAACCCCCAATACGCCATTCCCCCAAATGGAAAATATCATTCGTAAAATCAGGCAAATCTATCCGGTTTCCGACGAAGCACTTCAAGCGCTTCAGGCGAATATGGAATTAAGGTATTATCCCAAAGATACCTATATTGTTCAGGCAGGAGTGACAGACCGCTTGGTTTATTTCATTGAAGAGGGCATTGCCCGTTCTATATTCCATCACAACGGAGAGGACACCACTACGTGGTTCAGTCAGGAGGGTGACGTTACGTTCGGCATGGATTCGCTCTACTATCAGCAACCATCGATAGAAAGCGTTGAAACGCTTTCCGCTTGCAAAATCTACGTTATCCACATCGACAAGCTGAATGCCCTCTACGAAACGTATATCGACATAGCCAACTGGGGAAGAATCCTGCATCAGAATGTAAACAAGGAGCTTAGCCACATGTTTGTGGAACGCCTCCAACTTTCGCCTAAAGAACGCTACGAACAGTTCAACCGCCGCTATCCCGGACTTATAAACCGGGTGAAGCTGAAATATGTGGCTGCTTTTTTGGGCATTTCCATCTATACCCTTAGCCGGGTGCGCGCTAAAAAATAGCGATTAGCAGGGCTTTTTTGCTTTAGAGCAAAGAAACTTCGTAGCGCAAACCGTATCTTTGTCCTCTGAAAATACTAACTTACTAATAGAAAAACAAATGTCGAACATTTCTGCTTCAGCCTTTTCAGACACCAAGGCGCATTATGATCTTCTTGACGGACTTCGCGGTGTGGCGGCTCTTATGGTGATCTGGTATCATGTATTCGAGGGCTTTGCTTTTGCCAGTAATAGTGCTATTGAAACTTTGAATCACGGATATTTGGCCGTGGATTTCTTTTTTATCCTTTCGGGTTTTGTGATCGGTTACGCTTACGACGACCGTTGGGGTAAGAGTCTCACCATGAAAGATTTCTTTAAACGCCGGTTGATACGTCTTCATCCCATGGTTGTTCTGGGGGCTGTTCTGGGAGCTATCACGTTCTGCATTCAGGGCTCTGTGCAATGGGATGGAACACACGTTGCCATATCCATGGTGATGTTGTCTCTTCTTTGCACGATATTTTTCATTCCTGCCATGCCGGGGGCGGGCTATGAGGTTCGTGGCAATGGCGAGATGTTTCCGCTGAACGGGCCGTGCTGGTCGTTATTTTTCGAATATATAGGCAATATCCTTTATGCGTTGTTCATTCGCCGTCTGTCTAATAAGGCGTTGACTGTGATGGTGGTATTGTTGGGAGTGGCGTTGACGTCATTCGCCATCTTCGATGTCTCCGGTTATGGAAACATGGGGGTAGGATGGACGCTGGATGGCGTAAACTTCTTGGGCGGATCATTGAGAATGCTTTTCCCTTTCTCTTTGGGTATGCTTTTATCCCGCAACTTCAAACCTGTGAAAGTGAAAGGCGCTTTCTGGATATGTACCCTTGTATTGATTGCCCTGTTTTCCGTTCCTTATTTGGAGGGTGCAGAGCCGGTTTGTACGAACGGTGTGTATGAAGCGTTTTGCATTGTCGTAGCTTTCCCTATCCTTGTGTGGCTGGGTGCGTCGGGAAGTACGACGGATAAGCGGTCAACGCAGATATGTAAGTTCTTGGGAGATATATCTTATCCGATCTACGTGATACACTATCCGTTGATGTATCTGTTCTATGCATGGCTGATTAAGAATCAACTCTATACGCTGGGCGAGACTTGGCAGGTAGCTTTATGTGTTTACGCATTATGCATTGTACTGGCTTATCTAAGCTTGAAATTCTATGATGAACCTTTGCGTAAGTATTTGGCAAAGCGTTTCTTGAGCAAGAAACGATAGGTAGTAGTTTTTTTATAGAGAAAGTCCCGTTTTGTTGCAAGACAAAACGGGACTTTTATTTTTCTGATATGTATTCCTGTTTTCCTCCGAGGAGGTACTAATCGTAATAAGTCGATTTTATAGCTTTTCTATTTCTTCTTTTGAAAGTCCGGTGCCTTTGGCAATCATTTCAGTAGTAAATCCCATTTCTTTGAACCTGCGGGCGGTTTCGATAAGAACTTCTTGCCGTCCTTCCCGTCGTCCTTTCTGTTCAGCAAAGTCCAACGTATTAAAATAATCGTTGTAAATTTTCCATTCTTCCTCGTACTGCGCTCTTTCTTCCTGGGTCATATTCGCTTTGGAAGCCAACTTCTCCAGTCGTTCAAAAACTGCTTTGCGAGCCTTGAAAGGCATTCTGTCAAGTGTGTCCATATGCTTTAATATATAAATCCAGCGTTCAAAATCGTTTTCACATTCATCCTCTTCTTTGTTGAAGTTCGGCAGTTCGATAAAGATTTGCCGGAACTTGTTGTTGAAGAGCTTCCCAGTATCCCTGTCAGAAAGTATAATATCCGTTCTGATTTTAGCGGGCATATCCTTGTCCATCACGAAATTCATGAAGAACACTCCATACACTGCATCCAACTGGAAGTCCCAAACACCTTTTTTTGCTTGCTGCGTGATGGCTCGTGAGAGATAGAAGAGGGCACGGTCTTTAAAATAAGGCTGTTCCCGGTTCTGCATTTCTACGATAATGCGTTCGCCCGTGTCGGTTACGCAATATATGTCGTAGATAATACCTCGCTCTGTTTTTACTTCCGGCTGCTGTTCGTTGTTGAGGAACTGGATGTCGGTGATTATGTGCTCTCCTACGAGCAAATCATTCAAGAAGTCAATTAATAACTCCTTTTCTACCTCTCTGCCGAATAAAAACTTAAAGCCAAAATCGGTAAAGGGATTGATAAATCTTCCCATTGTATGTTGTGTCTCAATTACAAAACAAAGATAGCGCTTTTTTGTTGAATATGGTCAAGGAGAAGGATAAAATAATCCAAAAGGTGACTATTGTCCGGCTTCTACTTTTCCATCATCCGGCATGTTGACAGTTACAGTATATACATACTCTGTGTCCTTTTCGTTTCAAATTAAATTTCCGTTACCTACGAAGTAACGTCTTATTTGTCAGGAGATTGCTTTCCCTCTTGACCGCTTCACAAAATCAATAATCTTTCCGCAGATAAGTAGACACCGTGTTCCAACTGCATCCATGTTCCCGTAGACTGTTCTCAAAACGCTTCAACCATTTGGGCGTCAGTTGCCGAAACGGCATCTTGTCCGAACCCAGAAAAGTGCGGATTGCATTCAAACTGCTTCGGTACACATGTCGACCGCACAGGGCAGCCCAAAGACACCCGTACCGAATGGCAGAAGCACTCACTGCGCGTATTGGTTCTCACGTTGTTGCGGGATTACCCGGATTGCAGGGTGTGCGGCCATCGTGATCTTAGTCCCGACCTGAACGGAAATGGTGAAATAGAGCCGGAAGAATGGGTGAAATCGTGTCCCTGTTTTGAGGTAAAAGCCGAATTCGGGTCGCCGGAGAAAGACATAATTATATAAATAGGTATGTAGAAATTTTTTTGGACGATGAATCCGGAGTCATTCAAAAGTGTAGTCCCGTTTCAGAGTGTGCGTATGCACTTTCTGGAACGGGATTCGCATAATAACGAAGATAAACTGATATTTTTCGGAAAGTGAGTGAAAATCATTTCTTTTTTTGATGTTTTTACTCAAAATACCAAAAATAAATCATAGATTTGCGAAGTTTATCAATATCACAAATAAAACAACAAGAAAATATGGAAGCACTAAAGTTCCGTAAAGCCATTTTGCTGGTAAGTCTATGCCTTTGGACTCTCACCGTTTTTCCTCAAGTGAAAGAAGATACCATTTTCCAGAGTGATTATCTGCTAATACTTAATACCTATACATCGGATGCTCCTTGGAGTAATGCCATCATTTCCCCTGTTCTGCAATGGCTGAACATGGAAAGAAAAACAGAAGTATATGTGGAAAACATGAATATGCTGATGATTGATGACAGCTTGAAACTGGCGGACCTCAAAACGAATATCTTTGCCAAATATGGAAAGAAGAAACCTAAAGCCGTATTGCTGTTGGGCAACTCGATGATGCTCTTCCGCAATGAGATGCGTGAAGCATGGGGAGATGTTCCCCTCATTTTGTGCGGGGAAGAGAGTTATATGGGTCCCGATGACTGCTACATTAAAAAATATCCGGTAGTACCGTCCGAACAGGTTCCGCTTACCAACTTCACCGAAGAGTATAATCTCACACTGCTCCAGACCCGTGTGTTTATTGAGGAAAATGTGAAGCTGCTGCAACATATGATTCCCGGTATGAAGAAGATTATCCTGATCGGAGACGGACGTTATGTGAATCAGCAACTCAATACTGACATGAAACAGTTATTGCAGAAGGCATATCCGGAGCTGGAATATGATTTCTATTCGGCTGCAAATATGACTACGGACAGTTTGCTGTTGAAACTGAACAAAGTGGACAGTGCTACCACGGGAGTACTTCTTTCATCCTGGTTCACCCGTCAGGTGGTAGCCGGAAATGTGCAGTTGCAAGCTAATTCATTCCAGGTAATCTCCAATAGTGTGACTCCGATATTTGCACTTAAAAACTCTCTGGTCGTAAATAGCGGAATGATAGGAGGGTTTATGTATTCACAAACGGATTTCAACGAGCAGTTGCTCAAAACACTCTCCGCTGTACTGTCGGGAGTTGCTCCGCGCACTATCCCGTTTTACATTCCGAAGGGAGAAAATATATTCAATTATCCCGCTTTGTTGCAACGGAATTTCTCGCCGGACAGTTGTCCGTCCGGTTCTGTCTTTTTCAACCGTCCGCAAACTGTATGGCAGCAGTATGGCTATTTATTCATAGCCATTATCGCTTTCTTTGTTATTCTCTTTGTGGTGCTTTATCAATATATAAGAATAAAAGCGTTAGGCAGGGTGCGTGAAGCCCAACAGACGCAATTGGAAACGGCACAAGAGTTGTCGGATTTGTTTGATAATATGCCTATCATCTATGCCCGTGAACGTCTGATACGTGATGATGAGGGCGAAATCGTTGATATGGAAATCTGTTCCATAAACAAGCATTTCCTGAAACAGTATGAATCTAAAGTGGATGTAATCGGCAAACGGGCCAGTGAATTGTTTGGAACAAACTTCCTTGCCTCTATAAACTATGTGAAGATTCTGGATAAGGGAAAACGTCCGATCACGTATTCATTTTATACCCCACAGACCAATAAGCATCAGGAAATCGTGCTGGCTCTTAGCTCGAAGAAAGATTACATAGATGTGTTTGGTGTGGACAGCACGGATTTGTATCACACCCAGCAAAAACTGAACGCCACAAACCAGAAGTTGATTATGGCTCTCGAAGTGGCCGACATCATTCCTTGGAAGTGGGATCTGGAACGGAGGATGATTCTTTGCGACATAAACCGTCCTATCGAATTGAGCACCGAAGAACAGGATGTTACCGAAGAGCAACTTTCTGTGCCGGATGCACAGTACTTTGCAAAAATATTCAGGGAAGACCGGCCACGCATCGAGAAGGCTTATCAGGATTTGATAACCGGAACTATCAAGAAGGTGAAAGAAGAATACCGGGTGGTTACCCGCACGGCTACGGGACTGCAAACGGACTGGGTGGAAGCACAGGCAACTGTTGCCACCCGTGACGAAAACGGTCGCCCGCTGACGTTGGTAGGTTCTTCATTGGTGATTACCGCCCGCAAGGCTTTGGAAGAGGAATTGGTAAGTGCCAAGGACCGTGCCGAGGAATCGAATCGCCTGAAGAGTGCCTTCCTTGCCAATATGAGCCACGAGATACGCACGCCGCTGAATGCGATTGTCGGTTTCTCCGGACTATTACCTACCGTAGAGGAACCGGAAGAAAAAGAAGAGTATATTACGATCATCGAAAACAACAACAAGCTGCTGTTGCAACTGGTGGGCGACATCCTCGACTTGTCCAAAATAGAATCGGGCACACTTGAGTTTGCTTACCTGCCCAAGCATTTGAGCGAGATTTTGCGGGGTATAAAATGCTCACTGCAAGCCCGAACGGAAGAAAAAGGGCTGGCTTTCAGCCTGATGGAGCCTATGCCGGATTGTTGTATTGAAACAGATGGCAACCGGTTGAACCAAGTGATTACGAATCTTATCACCAATGCAATCAAATTCACCGATAAAGGCGGCAGCATCACTTTCGGATATACACTGGAGAAAGAAGAGAATATGTTGCGCTTTTATGTGACCGACACGGGCTGTGGCATACAGGAGGACAAACTGGGAACGGTGTTCAACCGCTTTGTGAAGCTCAACAGTTTTGCGCAAGGCACAGGACTCGGACTTTCAATCTGCCAGATGATTGTGGAGCACATGGGAGGGAAAATAGGTGTGGAATCGGAGTACGGAAAGGGTTCTACTTTCTGGTTTACGCTGCCTTATCATCCTGTAAAAAAGATGCAGTCGCAGGAACCGAAGTTCGACATGATGCACGTGCATCGCGATGATATCAGTATTTTGATTGCCGAAGATAACGAGAGTAATTATAAATTGTTCGAGAATATCTTGCACAAGGATTTCAATATTATCCATGCCTGGAATGGTCAGGAGGCTGTCGATTTGTTCAAGGAGAAGCATCCGCATATTGTATTGATGGACATCAATATGCCTATAATGAACGGATACGAAGCAACGAAAGAGATACGCAAACTATCTGCCGAAATTCCTATCATCGCTATCACGGCTTATGCTTATGCTTCGGATGAGCAGCGTATTCTTAGCGAAGGGTTCGACGGCTATGCTTCCAAACCGATCAATGCTAATGTGCTAAAAAACAAACTTTTTGAAATTATAAACAAGCGGATGGTGTTCTTCTAAAGAATAAGATGGTGATGAATCGATAGATATTCTCTGAAAAAGTGAGGCGTGTGTCAATAAGTGGTAATCACTAACTTTCGACACACGCCTCGTTTTTTATCTTCTCTATGATTCCTCTAGTTTTCTATGGTTCTTTGGATTTTAATAAACCTCTACTTTCCCGGCAATTCTCTTTGCCTTATCACGCAGGGCATCCAAATCGGCATTCAGCGGAGCATAGCAAAGCACTACTCCCATACGGCGGTTGACGCGGGTAAACGGTTTGCCGAATATGCGGAGGTAGGTGTCTTCTTCTTTCGTC
Organism: Bacteroides sp. D55t1_190419_B8; assembly: GCF_015558905.1. Taxonomy (NCBI): domain Bacteria; kingdom Pseudomonadati; phylum Bacteroidota; class Bacteroidia; order Bacteroidales; family Bacteroidaceae; genus Bacteroides; species Bacteroides sp. D55t1_190419_B8. The sequence goes on along the minus strand of NZ_JADMOU010000039.1, from coordinate 35,088 downwards.
ACTTCTTCCAGTCCGCGATATTGAGGGCGTTCCTGACTGGCAATCGGGGAAAGGATCACAGCGCTTGCACCTATCCGTTCTTGTTTGATGCCGGGAATGGGCAGGCCGAGCACGGCACGTAAGTGGAGTTCAAATTCATTCAGGTTTTGTGTGCCCGCCAGTGTCACCATACCTGTGTCATGCGGACGAGGAGAGAGTTCGGAGAAATAGACTCCATTATCATGGCTTAGGAAGAACTCAACTCCCCAAAGTCCTGCACCTGTGAGGGCACGGGTTACTTTCTCCGCCATCTCTTCCGCTTCTTTCAAATGGGCAGGATCAATGTGTGCAGGCTGGAAACTTTCACGATAGTCGCCACCTTTCTGCACGTGTCCGATGGGAGGGCAGAAGAGGGTAGGGCCGTTCTTTTGGGTAACGGTGAGCAAGGTGATTTCGCTGTCGAACTTGATAAATTCTTCAATGATAAGTTCGCGAATATCGCCACGACTGCCGCTGCATCCGTATTCCCAGGCATGTTCGAGTTCGTCGGCACTCTTCACAAGCGATTGTCCTTTGCCGGAAGAAGACATCAACGGTTTAACGACACAAGGGAAACCGATTTTATCGGCAGCTTCTTTCAGTTCTTCCAGAGTTTTGGCATAGAAGTATTTGGCTGTTTTCAGTCCGAGTTCTTGGGCGGCAAGGTCGCGAATGGCTTTGCGGTTCATCGTGAAGTTCACGGCACGAGCGCTGGGAACTACCTGGATACCTTTTTTCTCGAAGTCGTATAAGCGTTCTGTACGGATGGCTTCAATCTCCGGAACGATGATGTCCGGGCGGTGTTTCTTCACCACGCGTTCCAGCTCTTCACCGTTCAGCATGTCGAATACTTCAAATTCATCGGCCACTTGCATAGCCGGTGCTCCTGCATAGGAGTCGCAAGCAATGATGTGCTGGCCTTTACGTTGAGCTGAAATTACAAATTCTTTTCCTAGTTCGCCGGAACCGAGTAACAGTATTTTCTTCATCATTTTGAGTGTTTTATATTAGTGGTGCAAAATTACAGCAAAAAAATGAGATAATAATTGTATGTGGCGTTATTATATTGCTCTTTTATGCAAATTGGGAACTTTATAAAGATGGATGTGAATCTTAATGCAAAAATGCGGAATATATAAGGAATAGAATAGATAGGAGAAAAACAGGAAATATGGCTTTAAACTTTCTTAAGGAAAACATGAAAATACGGACTTTTCTGTGTTCGAGCACAAAACTAGTTGTTTTTGCCACTATTTCTTGTTTTTGCTAATCCATTGATTTTTAACAAAGAGATAGGAAACTCGATGGGTTAATTTAGTTTATTGATAGATTATTGCCCCCAAACTTGTTTTGCTATTGATTTGTAGCAGAAATTTGCCTGAATTGGTCAATCTGTAGTCATTGTAGGTCTAATAAGTGTTATCGAACGACAAATTATGAAAAAGGAAGCACAACGACACGGAATTGTTTCTACATTTGCGCAGTTGTTTCTTTAACTATTTCTAAGGACAGAAGTTTATGGGATATAGAAAATAGTTGAACAAAAACTGAACTCAACTGTTTACTATAATAATGAAAATAGGTAAAACGCGAAAAATGTTCATTCCTTGTCATATTATAAAGTCAAAGGGAGAGAAAAGAATAATATAAATAAATTGAGATTGCTTATGTCACAGATTATCGGACATATCTCGCAGGTGATCGGCCCTGTGGTCGATGTGTACTTTGAAGGTACGGATGCAGAATTGGTGCTGCCAAGCATCCACGACGCGCTGGAGATAAAGAGGCCAAACGGCAAAATACTGGTTGTAGAAGTTCAGCAACATATCGGCGAAAATACGGTGCGTACCGTAGCGATGGATAGTACTGACGGACTTCAGAGAGGCATGAAAGTGTATCCCACCGGAGGCCCGATCACGATGCCGATTGGCGAACAGATTAAAGGAAGACTGATGAACGTAGTCGGTGATTCAATCGACGGTATGAAAGGACTCGACCGTAAAGGTGCATATTCTATTCACCGAGAACCCCCTAAGTTTGAGGATTTGACAACTGTGCAAGAGGTGCTCTTCACAGGTATCAAGGTGATCGACCTGCTCGAACCGTATGCCAAAGGTGGTAAGATCGGTTTGTTCGGCGGCGCCGGTGTAGGAAAGACTGTATTGATTCAGGAACTTATCAATAATATCGCCAAGAAACATAACGGATTCTCTGTATTTGCCGGAGTAGGTGAACGTACCCGCGAAGGTAACGACTTGCTGCGCGAAATGATTGAATCCGGTGTAATCCGTTACGGCGAGGCATTCAAGGAAGGAATGGAGAAAGGTCATTGGGATCTTTCGAAAGTGGATTATAACGAACTGGAGAAATCGCAAGTGTCTCTGATTTTCGGTCAGATGAACGAGCCTCCGGGCGCACGTGCCTCTGTGGCATTGTCCGGACTGACGGTGGCGGAATCTTTCCGCGACGCAGGAAAAGAAGGTGAGAAACGCGATATTCTGTTCTTTATTGATAATATCTTCCGTTTCACGCAAGCAGGTTCGGAAGTGTCCGCCCTTTTGGGACGTATGCCCTCCGCTGTTGGTTACCAGCCCACGTTGGCTACGGAAATGGGTGCGATGCAGGAACGTATCACGTCTACCCGCAAAGGTTCTATCACCTCCGTACAGGCGGTGTATGTGCCTGCCGATGACTTGACCGACCCGGCTCCTGCAACAACTTTCAGCCACTTGGACGCAACTACCGTGCTCGACCGTAAGATTACGGAGCTGGGTATTTATCCGGCGGTAGACCCGTTGGCTTCTACGTCACGTATCCTCGACCCGCACATTGTTGGCCAGGAACACTACGACGTAGCGCAGCAAGTGAAACAAATTCTGCAACGTAACAAGGAATTGCAGGACATTATTTCCATCCTCGGTATGGAAGAGCTTTCGGAAGAAGACAAGATGGTAGTGAACCGCGCCCGCCGTGTGCAGCGTTTCCTTTCGCAACCGTTTGCCGTAGCCGAACAGTTTACAGGCGTTCCGGGCGTGATGGTGGGCATCGAAGACACTATCAAGGGATTCAAGATGATTCTGGAAGGAGAAGTGGATTATCTTCCCGAACAGGCTTTCTTGAATGTCGGAACCATTGAGGAGGCAATAGAGAAAGGTAAGAAATTGCTGGAACAGGCAAAAAAATAAAAAGATAGCATGATGAAAGAACTGCATTTGAGTATAGTATCGCCCGAAAAGAGCATATTCGACGGAAATGTGAAGATTGTCACATTGCCGGGAATGATCGGTTCGTTTTCTATTCTCCCCGGGCATGCGCCCATTGTTTCGTCGTTGAAAGAGGGAACGTTGAGTTACACGACGATGGACGGAGAAGAGCACACGATGGATATTCAGGGCGGTTTTGTCGAAATGAGTGACGGTACGGTTTCCGCGTGTGTTTCCTGACGGAAGTTCCCCACCGGCACAAAGACTAAATATCAAAAGTGTGAAAAAAACGAGATTATAACTTTACAGAAAAACACAGTAACATGGTGAATATAAGTAAAACTAAACGGAATTTTATTTTTTTGCATACCTTATTTGCAGTAATAAGTGCGGCACTCGGAGCTGTCATTCTACACTTCGCTTTGCCAGGACATTATTTCGGAGGGTATCCGTTTATTCCGGTCTATTTTTACTTCTTTGGTCTGTTTAGCATCTATATGTTCGACGCTTGCCGCCGACATGCTCCACAGAGATTGTTACTGTTGTATCTGGCAATAAAGATGATAAAAATGATTCTATCGCTGATTCTGGTATTGATTTATTGTCTTGCCGTTCGCGAAGAAGCCAGAGCCTTTCTGCTGACGTTTATCTCTTTCTATTTGATATATCTGATATTCGAAACCTGGTTCTTCTTCTCTTTTGAGTTGAATCAGAAACGGAAAAAGAAAAATAAGAAGAAAAATGAAACAGTTGCATAACATAGTAGCTCCGTTAATTCTGTTCTGCCTCATGGCAGTGGTCAGCTTGCCGGTTCCTGCACAGGAGCAGGAGGGGGAAGCGGTGTCACAACAGACGCAGGACGAGATTACTCCGAAAGAGGAACAGGAGAACACGGTGGATGTGAAAGAAATTGTGTTCGGTCATATCGGAGACTCCTACGAATGGCATATCACAACGTGGGGTAACGCGCACATTACTATACCATTACCTATCATTGTTTATAGTAGTACTACAGGTTGGCACACGTTCCTTTCTTCCCGTCTCGAAGAGAATGGAGGGACTTATGAAGGACTTTCCATCGCTCCCGAAGGAAGTAAGTACGAGGGCAAACTGGTAGAGTATAATGCGGCAGGCGAACAGGTTCGCCCGTGGGATATTTCCATCACGAAAGTGACGTTTGCTTTGCTGTTCAACAGCGTGTTGTTGCTCATCATCGTATTGAGCGTGTCACACTGGTACAGAAAACGTCCGCAAGGAGCGAAAGCACCGGGAGGATTTATCGGATTCATGGAGATGTTCATTATGATGGTGAACGATGACATTATCAAGAGTTGTGTAGGACCCAACTACCGGAAGTTTGCACCGTATCTGCTGACAGCGTTCTTTTTCATCTTTATCAATAACATGATGGGATTGATTCCGTTCTTCCCCGGAGGTGCGAACGTGACGGGAAATATCGCTATCACTATGGTGCTTGCAGTCTGCACGTTCCTGGCAGTGAATATCTTCGGTTCTAAACATTACTGGAAGGATATTTTCTGGCCTGATGTACCCTGGTGGCTGAAAGTGCCTATACCGATGATGCCATTCATCGAGTTCTTCGGAATCTTTACGAAACCGTTTGCTTTGATGATTCGTCTTTTTGCCAATATGCTGGCGGGACACATGGCGATGCTGGTGCTTACCTGCCTGATCTTTATCTCGGCAAGCATGGGGCCTGCACTGAACGGCACGCTGACGGTGGCTTCTGTATTGTTCAACATCTTTATGAATGCGCTTGAGTTGTTGGTTGCTTTCATCCAGGCTTACGTATTTACGATGTTGTCGGCAGTGTTTATCGGTCTGGCACAGGAAGGTGCCAAAGTGAAAGCTGAAGAAAATTGAAATGAAACGCGGTGAAAACGTTGATAAAAAGAATACGGAATAAACGCGCGGAATGAATGATTAAATAATAAACAAGAGAAAATATAAACCATTTTAAAACTGAAAATTATGTTACTATCAGTATTGTTACAAGCCACTGCAGCAGCAGTAGGAGTTAGTAAATTAGGTGCAGCTATCGGTGCAGGTCTTGCAGTAATCGGAGCTGGTTTGGGTATTGGTAAGATTGGTAGTTCGGCAATGGAGGCAATCGCACGCCAGCCGGAAGCATCAGGGGACATCCGTATGAACATGATTATCGCCGCCGCCTTGATTGAAGGTGTGGCTTTGTTGGCGGTAGTAGTTTGTCTGTTGGTGTTCTTCCTCTAATCAGGCATATAACAAGCGAATTTCGCAGGCGTGAGCCATGTTTCAAATCATGATCAGCCGCGAAATCGTAAATTGTAAATCGTAAAATCGTAAATAAAGATTATGTCATTACTATTACCTGATAGTGGCCTGCTGTTCTGGATGTTTCTCTCATTCGGGATTGTGTTCGTGATATTGGCGAAATACGGCTTCCCCGTCATCATCAAGATGGTGGAGGGTCGTAAGACCTATATCGACCAGTCTTTGGAGGTGGCGAGAGAGGCTAATGCCCAGTTGTCTAAACTGAAAGAGGAAGGCGACGCATTGGTGGCTGCCGCCAACAAAGAACAAGGACGCATCTTGAGGGAAGCAATGGAAGAACGTGACAAGATTGTTCACGAGGCCCGTAAACAAGCCGAAATTGCCGCACAAAAAGAACTGGATGCGGTGAAACAACAAATCCAGATAGAGAAAGACGAAGCCATCCGCGACATCCGTCGCCAGGTAGCCGTGCTTTCTGTGGACATCGCCGAGAAAGTGCTCCGCAAGAGTCTTGAGGACAAGGAAGCACAGATGGGCATGATCGACCGTATGCTGGATGAAGTACTAACCCCGAATAAGAACTAAGGAAGATGGAAGTCGGAATACTCTCAATGCGTTATGCAAAAGCCATCATTGAATATGCACAGGAAAAAGGTCTGGAGGACAGGTTATATCAGGAGTTCCTGACGCTGTCGCATAGTTTTTGTGAACAGCCCGGTTTGCGCGAAGCACTTGATAATCCGGTCATCACAACGAAGGAAAAGTTGGCGTTAGTCTGCACGGCTGCCGACGGTGACGGAAAATCGACCAGAGAGTTTGTCCGTTTTATCACTTTGGTACTGCGAAACAGGCGTGAAGGCTATCTGCAATTTATCAGCCTGATGTATCTGGATCTCTACCGGAAGCTGAAGCATATCGGAGTGGGTAAGCTCATTACAGCCGTTCCCGTCAATAAGGAAACGGAAAACCGGATTCGTTCCGCAGCAGAGCATATCTTGCACGCCCAGATGGAACTCGAAACGGTGATAGATCCTTCGATCGAAGGCGGATTTATCTTCGATGTCAACGACTACCGACTGGATGCAAGCGTTGCCACGCAGTTGAAGCGAGTGAAACAACAATTTATTGATAAGAATAGGAGAATTGTATAATGTCTGAAAATATAAAAGTAAGCGAAGTATCTGATATATTGCGCAAGCAGCTCGAAGGAATCAACGCCAATGTGCAACTTGACGAAATCGGTACGGTGCTCCAGGTGAGCGACGGCGTAGTGCGTATCTATGGATTGCGAAATGCCGAAGCCAATGAATTGCTGGAGTTTGACAATGGTATCAAAGCAATCGTGATGAACCTCGAAGAGGACAACGTGGGTGCTGTGCTGTTGGGTCCGACGGACAAGATCAAAGAGGGATTCGTCGTGAAGCGTACCAAACGTATCGCCTCCATCCGTGTAGGAGAGGGCATGCTGGGACGTGTGATCGACCCGCTGGGCGAACCGCTCGACGGCAAGGGGCTGGTTGGTGGCGAACTGTATGATATGCCATTGGAACGGAAAGCTCCGGGGGTAATCTACCGTCAGCCTGTGAACCAACCGTTGCAGACGGGATTGAAGGCGGTAGACGCCATGATTCCTATCGGTCGCGGACAGCGTGAGTTGATTATCGGCGACCGCCAGACGGGAAAGACTGCCATCGCTATTGATACGATTATCAACCAGCGCAGTAACTTCCTGGCAGGTGATCCTGTATATTGTATTTATGTGGCTATCGGTCAGAAGGGTTCTACCGTTGCTTCTATCGTTAATACGCTTCGTGAGTATGGAGCACTGGACTACACGATTGTGGTGGCTGCTACGGCTGGTGATCCGGCTGCATTGCAGTATTACGCTCCTTTTGCGGGTGCTGCCATTGGCGAGTATTTCCGTGATACCGGTCGTCATGCGTTGGTGGTTTATGATGACCTTTCCAAGCAGGCGGTAGCTTATCGTGAGGTTTCTCTGATTCTTCGCCGTCCATCAGGTCGTGAGGCTTATCCGGGTGATATCTTCTATCTGCACTCCCGTCTGTTGGAACGTGCTGCCAAGATTATCAGTCAGGAGGAAGTGGCTCGCGAAATGAACGATCTTCCGGAAAGTCTGAAGGGAATTGTCAAAGGCGGTGGTTCGCTCACGGCATTGCCTATCATCGAAACGCAGGCTGGTGACGTATCGGCTTATATCCCGACGAACGTGATTTCTATCACCGACGGACAGATATTCCTTGAAACTGACTTGTTCAACCAGGGTACGCGTCCGGCTATCAACGTCGGTATCTCTGTATCCCGTGTAGGTGGTAACGCGCAGATTAAGGCTATGAAGAAAGTGGCGGGAACATTGAAGATCGACCAGGCACAGTATCGTGAACTGGAAGCGTTCTCCAAGTTCAGTAGCGACATGGACCCGATTACCGCATTGACGATTGACAAGGGACGTAAGAACGGCCAGCTGTTGATTCAGCCTCAATACAGCCCGATGCCCGTAGAACAGCAGATTGCTATTCTCTACTGTGGTACACACGGACTGCTCCACGATGTTCCCTTGGATAAGGTGCAGGACTTTGAACGTAGCTTCATCGAATCGCTGCAACTGAATCATCAGGAGGATGTATTGAATGTATTGAAAACGGGTGTGATTGATGATAATGTGATTAAGGCTATCGAAGAGACTGCCGCTATGGTCACTAAACAATTTATCTAATCGGTCATTGGTTTATCTGATTGGCCTTTAAAATAAATCTGAATGGTTTTTTGATTTATCTAATTGGCTTTTTTATAAATCAGATCGCCCTTTAATTTTTAATTATTAATTTTTAATTATCACTATGGCTTCACTGAAAGAAGTAAAAACCAGAATAAATTCGGTCAAGAGTACCCGAAAAATCACTTCAGCAATGAAGATGGTGGCTTCTGCCAAATTACACAAGGCGCAAGGAGCCATTGAGAATATGCTGCCTTATCAGAAGAAGTTGAACAAGATTCTGACTAACTTCCTAAGCGCGGACCTGCCTATCGAATCTCCTTATGTGCAGGAACGTGAAGTGAAGCGTGTAGCAATCGTTGTTTTTTCTTCGAACACTTCTCTTTGTGGTGCTTTCAACGCCAATGTCATCAAAATGATGATGCAGACTATCGGGGAATTCCGTACTTTAGGACAGGATAATATCTTGATATTCCCGGTAGGCAAGAAGGTGGATGAAGCGGCCAAACGGATGGGTTTCAAACCGCAGGAGGTTTCTCCAACGCTCTCCGACAAACCAACGTATCAGAAGGCTGCCGAACTGGCTCACCGACTGATGGATCTGTATGTAGCAGGCGAAGTGGACCGGGTGGAAATAATCTATCATCACTTCAAATCAATGGGGGTACAGATTCTTTTTCGTGAGACGTATCTCCCCATTAATCTGACGAACGTCGTAAGTGAAGAGGACAGAGAGAATGAAGAGGAGGTACAGGAGAACGAGATTGCCAATGATTATATCATCGAACCGAACGCAGAGGAATTAATCGCGAGCTTAATCCCCACTGTATTGAGCCAGAAGATTTTTACTGCCGCTGTTGACTCCAATGCTTCGGAACATGCTGCACGTACGTTGGCTATGCAAGTGGCTACGGACAACGCAAACGAGCTGATCCAGGATTTGACGAAGCAGTACAATAAGAGTCGTCAGCAGGCGATTACAAATGAATTGCTGGATATTGTAGGGGGATCCATGAAGTAATTAATCATCTTTCTTTTGTCTTGAAACAAAAGAAAGAAGCAAAGAAAAATTCAAGGCTGACTTTTTTCTCCTACTCGCTTCCTTCACTTCGCTAAAGGGCAGAAACTCGCTACGCTCAAACAGTCTGCCCTTCTTAACGCTCCGTTACGGGCGCTCGCCTGACGGAGAAAAAAGTAGGCCGGGGAACCTGGCGGGGTGGGTGTTGCTGCTTGAATGTTGTAGAGTAGGTTTGTGGGGAAGCTGTTCTGGATAGGGTTGTGGGGGGAGCCGTGCGATATGTCTGATATTGCTTTGGTGAGTCGCTGTTATATCGTTAATAGTTTTATTATATATTGTTCTGCTTTGCTATATTGAGTCGTATAACGTCTGCGACTTTTATATAGCAAAGCTTTTTTATAAGGGGTATAAACCTTTCATAAGTCTCTTTATACTACATAGGCTACATCGGTTATCATTCTATTAGCCTTTTATTCTATGTCCTCTTTTTATATGGTGAGTTTTTTAATAATAAAGCTTCCCACATTGTAAGGCTTCCACCCGCAGGTCTTCCGGCCTCGTTTTTCCGGCGTCAAGCGCAGGTGGTTTCTCCGGCGTTAAAAAGGGCAGACTGTTTGAGCGTAGCGAGTTTCTGCCCTTTAGCCGGAGGAAGCACCGGAGTAGCCGGAAAAACGCAGCCTTGATTCTTTCTTTTTGGTTCTTTTTCTTTCGTATCAAGACGAAAGAAAAAGAATATTCAGTAACTTTACCGAAAATTGGAAAAGCATGGAAAATAATCCGGAACTGCAGCTTGCTTGGCAGTTCATTGAAAATACAGGCACACATTTATTTCTTACCGGAAAAGCTGGAACCGGGAAAACGACATTTCTTAGACGATTGAAAGAACATACGCCCAAACGCATGGTTGTATTGGCTCCGACAGGGATTGCAGCTATCAATGCGGGAGGCGTAACGATTCATTCTTTCTTTCAGTTGTCTTTTGCTCCTTTTGTGCCCGAAACAACCTTTAATTCTTCCCAGACACATTATCGTTATAGTAAAGAAAAGCGGAATATCATCCGTAGTATGGATTTGCTGGTTATTGATGAGATCAGTATGGTGCGTGCTGATTTGTTGGATGCGGTGGATGCAACTCTGCGGAGGTATCGCGATAGGGAGAAACCTTTTGGTGGGGTGCAGCTGTTGATGATTGGAGATTTGCAACAGCTGGCGCCTGTTGTGAAAGACAATGAGTGGGAGTTGTTGAGAAAGCATTATGAGACTCCTTATTTCTTTGCAAGTCATGCATTGAAAGAAACGGCATATATGACGATTGAACTCAAGAAAGTATATCGTCAGAGTGATACGTTCTTCCTTTCTTTATTAAATAAAATTCGGGAGAATAAGGCGGATGATGAAGTGTTGAATGAACTGAACCGTCGTTATCAGCCCGGCTTTCAGCCGCAGAAAGAAGAGGGATATATTCGTCTGACGACACATAATAATCAGGCGCAGAGGGTTAATGATCGCGAACTGGCATCGTTGCCCGGCAAGGCGTATCATTTTAGTGCCGAGATAGAGGGGGATTTTCCAGAATATTTGTATCCTGCGGATAAACTTCTGACAATTAAGGAGGGAGCACAGATTATGTTCCTGAAGAATGATCCATCGTCCGAGAAACGGTATTATAACGGTATGATTGGTGAGGTGGTAGCGGTTAATGAAACGGGTATTGTGGTGCGTGGTAAAGGGGATAGATCCGAATTTCAGTTGTTGCCGGAAGAGTGGGGGAATTATAAGTATGTGTTGAATGAGGAGACGAAGGAGATCACTGAAGTGATAGAGGGGACGTTCCGCCAGTATCCTATTCGTTTGGCGTGGGCTATTACGATACATAAGAGCCAGGGTTTGACGTTTGAACGTGCTATTATTGATGCACGGAATTCCTTTGCACATGGGCAAACTTATGTGGCTTTGAGTCGTTGCAAGACGCTGGAGGGTATGGTGTTGGAGTCTCCTTTGCGCAGGGAAGCCATAATAAGTGATGCTACGGTGGATAATTTCACCAAAGCGGTGGAGCAAAATAAGCCGGGCAGCCAGCAGTTGAATGATATGCAAAAGGCGTATTTCTTTGATTTGTTGAGTGATTTGTTTAATTTCTATTCAATCGATCAGGCTTATAAACGGTTGCTTCGTCTTATGGATGAGGATTTGTATAAGCTCTTTCCGAAGCAGTTGGCTGAATATAAGGCGTTGGCTCCCCATGTTAAAGAGAAGATTGTGGAGGTGTCTCAACGTTTCCGCAATCAGTATACCCGGTTGATACATGAGAGTGAGGATTATGCGGCGAATGAGGAGTTGCAGGAACGGATTCGTTCCGGTGCCGGATATTTTCATAAGGAGTTGGAACCGGTTCGGGCTTTGTATGATAAGACTAATATGCCTCTTGATAATAAAGAGTTGAGAAAGCTTTTGGCAGAGCGTATGCAGGCGCTGGATGATGCGTTGTGGATTAAGGAGTCTCTGTTGGAAGCTGTGTCTACAAGAGGGAGGTTTGCTATTACGGATTATTTGAAGTTGAAGGCTAAAGTAATGTTGAGCCTTGAAGATGATTCTACGTCCTCCGGTTCTTCGAAGGCTTTGAAGGAGAAGAAAGAACGTAAGGAACGGAAAGAGCGTACATGCAGTGCTGAAAAGGTAAAGGTGGAAGTTCCTACGGATATTCTGCATCCGGAGCTTTATCGTGCCCTGTCTGAATGGAGAACAGCTAAAACAAGGGAGATGAATGTTCCTGCTTATGTGATTATGCAACAGAAAGCATTGATGGGAATTGTGAATCTGCTACCGGATAGTCCAAGAGCTTTGGAGGCGATACCTTATTTTGGAGCGAAAGTAGTAGAGAGATACGGGCTTGAGATTCTGGGTATTATCCGCAAGTATATGGCGGAGAATCAATTGGAGAGGCCGGAGATAACGGATATGTTAATCTCCTCCGGTAATAGCGATGATACGGTAAGGCAACGAAAGACGAAGCTGCAGAAAGAGGCAGAGAAACAGGAGAAAGAGGCGGAGAAGGAGAAAAAGAAGGAGGCGAAGAAAGATACGAAGTTGGTTAGCTATGAAATGTTCCGTCAGGGAATGAATATAGATGAAATAGCCAAGGCTCGTGATTTGGTATCCGGAACCATTGCCGGACATCTGGAGCATTATGTCCGTTCGGGAAAGATCAAAGTGGAGCAGGTGGTGAAAGCTGAAAATATAGCGAAGATTCGCAAGTATTTGGATGAACATGAATACATGGGAATATTCGCTATAAAGGTAGCATTAGGAGACGATGTCTCCTATGCTGATATCAAGTTTGTATTGGCTGTTTCCGGGCATTAATAAATAAAGTTATTATCCCGGACAGGGTTAAAGATTACAGAAGAAAGAAACGAAAACGGGAACGCTGATGTCAATCAGAATGCCGTGCAGGATGGCGATGGGAATCATTTCTTTTCCTGAATATCTGGTGATGGAAGGCAGCAGTACATCCATCGAGTTGACTCCTGCTGCTGAAATAGGAGCGAGTTTCCCGAAGTACTTCTTGATGATCGGAGTACCAAGAAGTGCCATCATCTCACGGAAAATATTAGTCAGTAGGGCAATGGTTCCCAGTTCCGTAGCCAGTTGCAGTCCGATGGAGGGTTCTTTGAACTGGGTGATAAGGATGGAAGAGAGTGAATAGTAGGCAAATCCACTTCCCACTGCCATACAGTCGAACACGCTCCATTGACGCAATAGCAAACTTGCCAGGGCGGAGAATAACAGCGTACCGATAATTGTTCCCAATGGAATCAGCAACATTTTAGGGTGCAAATGTGAAACAATGGCTTTCAGGTTCTTATTGGAACCGATGCTGATTCCTACTTGTAGCATTAATGCATAAAGTATGTACATGGAAACTGTGTGTGTATCGAACTCGAACTTATTGAAAGCTCCCATGATACAGCCTACACAAAAGAATACTATAACGATCAGACTTCCTTTCATTGTTCGCCTCCTTTCCTGAAAAATAATTGTAGTACCAAACGGGCAGCAATCAGGCTTCCCAATACACCGGACACAGCAAGAACAATGGCTTGCCATCCGAACTTACCAAGATTGTTCACAATCAGGCTATTAGAACCGATAGATACACCGAGAATAAAGAGCAACAGGAATATTGTAAGAGAAATTGTCTTTTCTGTCTTCTGTAGAATACTCCAGTTACGCAATACATAGCCGATGCCGATTCCTAAAAACATGGTAGATATAATAGAGAACATAATTGTATATATTTTGGGTTAGGTTAAACTGATGATTGACAACACACAAAAGAATTTTCAAAGAAGATATTACATCTGCTTGAAAATCAGAAAGGAATACTGCTATGGCTAACAAAACAAGTCAGCAGGTAGTTCCTGTAAAGAAATAGTTGGGAAATTTAGATGAATCCACTGAACCAATGCACATGCACGCAACAAGACTTACAGAAAATAGGTATTCCTGCAAGAAAAAGAGTAGCGTTATGTAATTGTAATGTTTGATTCATCATTGGTCTTTTTTGAATTTGGTGCAAAGATAGTTATTTATTGCATATTTTCAAAATAAATATGCAATAAATAAAGAGAAAGGAATATCCGGAACGAGATAGATGGTTGTAAAAAGTTGGTTATGTGCTCTTTCCCTTATAATTTATCCCAGTTCGCAAGAATTTCTTTTAACTTTTGGGGCCTGTATCCGAGCATTGTCCGGGCTTTATCAATACTCATCCCACTGAAGCGGGGACGGGGAGTGCTTTCATTCATTTTTTCTGTGGTGGCAGGATGGATAAGAGAACGGTCGAGTTTCATATAATCTGCTACCTGGTAGGCAATCTCTGCAATGGTCATACATTCATCTCCACAGATGTGGAAGATGCCATTCGTCGTATGTTCTATTAAACGTAGCACTCCATCCGAAACGTCTCCAACATAGGTTGGTGTCCGCCATTGATCGGATACGACACGTATTTCTTGTCCGGCTTTCAGACGGTTCATTACTAGCTGTACAATATTACCATGTTGTCCCGGTAGTGCCTTGCCATAAACGATTTCTACACGGACAATGGCATAACTGCTGCAAGTTTCTGCCACCCTCTCTTCTCCTTTCCATTTGGTATATCCGTAGTAGTTGACCGGGGCAGGGAGGTCTTTTTCTGTATATAACAGCCCGGCAGCTTCGTTTATCTTTCCATCAAAAACAAAGTCCGTAGATAAATGAATGAACCGGCTTTTGTATTCTTCGCATAAATCGGCCAGTTGGCCTACTGCGGTAACATTGGTAAGATAGGCTTCTTCATGATGCGTTTCGCAATAGTCCGGCACGGACAGAGCGGAGCAATTAATGACTACATCGGGTTGAACCTCTTTGAAGAGATGCCTAACGTCCGCTTCATTCCGTATATCTGTTTCGATGAAACGATAATCCTCCGCGTTATTGGGAAGAATATCCGGATGCAGGGAGCAGCCCGTCACCTTGTATTGTTTACAAGCAGACAAATCGTTTAAAATCTGGCGTCCGGTGAATCCGTTGGCACCGATAATTAATATCTTCTTCATTAGGTTCTATATATAGATGTTATAGATTATTTCTACAAAAATAAAAAATAATATCAACTACGCAAATAGATTTCGTACTTCCCTTCTTACTTTGCTCCCGATAACGAGATTTATATGAATTGATAAAAGAAAAAATGTATGGAAAAAGTAATTATGGGAACACGTTTACCCGCTAAACTTTGGTTGGATGAAGTAGAGGACTCTTGTATGTCGCAGATTATGGATTTGACTTCACTGCCTTTTGCATTTAAACATATTGCCATCATGCCTGATGCGCATGCGGGAAAAGGAATGCCTATTGGCGGTGTGTTGGCTACCAATGGCGTGATTGTTCCCAATGCTGTGGGAGTGGATATCGGTTGTGGTATGTGTGCGATTAAGACGAATCTAAAAGCGGAAGATTTTAGTTATACGGATTTGACTTCCATTATGTCGAAGATTCGTGCAGTTGTTCCTTTGGGATTCGATCATCAGAATAAAAAGCAGGATCAGGAATTGCTTCCGCAAGGATTCGACTTTGAAGAGATGCCTGTTTTGAAGAATCAGTACGAGGCTTGTTTGAAGCAGATAGGAACCTTGGGAGGAGGGAATCACTTTATTGAGATTCAGAAAGATACACTGCAATGGTACCGGGACTGGCTTACCTGCCAATGGAGACACAGAGGACTTGGTGAAACCGTTGGCGGAGCTGGCTCCAATGGCGGTGATTAAGGGATAATGTCATGCCATGTTTAAAGGAGTATCTAGTGTATGGACATAAAAAAAGGAGCAACGCCTTGCTCCAACCTTTGTTAACCTTAAATCTAATACTATGAAAAACACATTGCAAAGGTACATACTTTTGGCAAATTAGCAAATAATCCAAGAAAAAAAGTATGTTTCATAACATAGATTAAGAATTTGATATTCTAATTCAATTTTTATTAAGACTTTTTGATTGCTTTATCTTCCTCTAATCCCTTTAACATATACTTTCAATTAGGTATCCTGAAATCATTCGGAGAACAACCTGTGATTTTCTTAAATAACCGGCTGAAATACTGTGGATTCTGAAAACCCAGCTCTTGCGTTATCTGATTGATCGTTTTATCAGTATTTACCAACCAATCTTTGGCAATCTCGAAGCGTTTGAATTCGATATACTCTTTAAATGATTTTCCCGTTTCATACTCCAGTAAGTCGTTGAAATATTCAGGAGACAAATGAAGCCGGTTCGCACAATACTTATGTGAAAGTATATCGACAGTCGGTACCTGTTTCGTTTCGAAATGGTTATTTATGATTTTATCGAATTGTTTGATAATCGTTTTATTCGCTTCATTACGTGTAATGAATTGGCGTTCGTAGAAACGGACGCAGTAATCCAGCAATAGTTCTATATACTTGGAAACTATCTTCTTGCTATGTCGGTCAATGCAACGTTCGAGTTCCTGGTTTATTTTATCCATAAACTCCAGAATGATTTGCTTCTCGCGCAAAGATATATGTAATGCTTCTTCAGGCAGATAAGAGAAGAAAGTATAGTTATGTATATTAAGTCCGAGCGGAGTGCCACAAATCAGATCGGGATGAAAAGCCAATATCCATCCTTTGGAGGGAAAATTCTTACTGTTTTCCTTCATATTGATAGACTCTCCGGGACTAAGGCAGAGCAAAGTACCATCCGAAAAATCATAATACTGGTGACCATACATATACGCTTCACATTTACACTCACTCAATAGAATCGTATAAAAGTCGAACTTGATGCCCGTATGAGCTGACAAGTCAGCCTTTGAGAGATCAATGACACTTACCAGCGGGTGTAGTGTCTTACTCCCCAGGCAACAATTGCATTGATGCACGGTTCCTATTTTGAGTACTTTATCTCCCATGATGTTGAGACTCCTGTATCTAAAATACGTCTAGTTTTTTTGTTTATATTCGTTCGGGGTGCAGCCGACATGCTTTTTAAATAACCGGCTGAAGTGCTGTGGATATTGAAATCCCAGTTCATAAGCTACCTGGCTGACAGTTTGAACACCTTCCAGTATTCTTTCTTTGGCCAGTTCGATAATCCGACACTGGATATATTCCTGTGCCGTTTTTCCGGTTTCCTTCTTTATCAGGTCTCCGAAATAATTAGGAGAGAGGCATGCCTTGTCTGCAAAGTATTTCACGGATGGCAGTCCTTCGGTCATTGCCACCTGATTTTGGAAATATTCGTCCAGTAATTGCTCGAATTTAACGACTATATCTTTATTCGCCTGATTGCGTGTAATGAACTGCCGTTCGTAGAAACGCATACAGTAATCCAGTAGCAGTTCGATATTTCGCACGATAAGTTGCTTGCTATGCTTATCGATAGTGTGCTCCAGTTCGAGCCGGATTTTATGTATGCAATCGGTTACGATTTCTCTTTCCTGATCTGAAAGATGCAATGCTTCATTTACCTCGTAAGAGAAAAAAGTATAGTTTTTGATATTCTGTCCTAATGAAGTTCCACGGATTAAATCGGGGTGGAATAAAACCCCAATCGACTTGGTACGGGGAGCCGTTCGGTTACGGTTGTCTATTCCGCTCACTTGTCCTGGTGCCATGCAGACAACCGTTCCTTCCTGATAATCGTAATTCTTGCGTCCGTATTTGAGATCCCCGCATTTGGCATCTTTCAGGAACAAACAATAGAATCCGATGTTCATACGGATATACTCAACCGACTTGGTAGCTTTTGAGAAGTCGATTACATTAACTAAAGGGTGCAATGTCTCCAGTCCAAACAACTGGTCATACTGATCGACGGTTTCAATTTTTGTTATTTCATCCATATGCTTTGTTATTAATCTGATACAAAGATAAAACATTTGGAGGTATCTTTTTTATTTCATTCCTCAAATCAGTAATAAGGGTACAAGAATCAGTAATCTGTATACTACATAAACTTGCGGGAGGAAAAATAAATGGCAATGATTGCTGGAAGTAAGTCATGGAATTGATATATTTGCTCCGGAGAATATAAAAAAACAGGTTTTATGAAAGCATTATTCATTGGAGGAACGGGTACTATCAGTACAGATGTAGTTGCATTGGCGCAACAGAGAGGGTGGGAGATTACTCTCCTTAACCGCGGCTCAAAAAAAATGCCGGAAGGAATTCACAGTATCATTGCGGATATTAATGATGAAGAAGCTGTGGCAAAAGCCATCGCACTTGAACACTACGATGTGGTTGCACAATTCATCGGTTATACGGCAGAAGACGTAAAGCGTGATATCCGCCTGTTTCAGAATAAAACGCGGCAATACATCTTTATCAGCAGTGCCTCTGCCTATCAAAAGCCATTGACCGATTATCGCATTACCGAAAGCACCCCTCTGGTCAATCCCTACTGGCAATATTCCAGAAGCAAGATAGAAGCGGAAGAGGTATTGATGTCAGCCTACCGGACAAGTGGTTTTCCGGTGACCATCGTTCGTCCCAGCCATACCTATAACGGAACCAAACCTCCCGTAGCCGTACATGGAGATAAGGGAAACTGGCAGATTCTCAAACGGATTCTTGACGGCAAACCTGTCATTATTCCCGGTGATGGCTCCTCTTTGTGGACACTGACTCACTCCAAAGATTTTGCCAAAGGCTATGTCGGACTGATGGCGAATCCACATGCCATTGGGAACGCTTTTCATATCACTACCGATGAAAGTATGACTTGGAATCAGATTTACCAGACAATCGCCGATGCGTTAGACAAACCTCTGAACGCATTGCACGTGGCATCCGATTTCCTTGCCAAACATAGCGATCATTATGATTTCAGGGGGGAACTCTTAGGAGATAAAGCAGCTACGGTTGTTTTCGATAATTCGAAGATAAAGCGGCTCGTCCCGGATTTTATATGCCATATCTCCATGGCGGACGGATTGCGGCAAGCTGTACATTATATGCTTTCTCATCCGGAAACTCAAACACCCGACCCGGAATTTGATTCGTGGTGTGACCGTATAGCCAATGCAATCAGTGCGGCAGACAAAGCCTTCTGATTTTCCTGATTTTAATAAGTACCTGTCACTAATTAATTGCTATTTTTTAGGCACGGATTACACGGATTAACGCGGTTATTTTTCAGCAATGAGAACCCTAAAGACCGTGACATACGTGTAATCCGTGCCTAATTATTATTTAATAAGGAACATTTCTTCCTTGCTGCACCTCAATTCGTATTCCGAAATTACCATTGGCAGATTTCAGTTCAAACGCTCCCCGGAAATTATTCCTTTCCCAAGGCATAGCGCTGCGGTTAGTCACCCGCCAGCCATCCTTGTTGTAATCTCCGTAAGTATTGATTCTCATTCCGTTTTTCAGTTTGAAAGATCCCATCTGCATAAACTGTGGAGAAGAAGACAATCCCCAACCATATCCATATCCAAAACCGGCAAACCCGGAGTAAGAAGACGAAGAAAAAGAGTCGGTGAATCCTTGAGAATAGGTAATATCCGTGTTTAAACGAAAGAGCTGATTATAATCTTTCGTCATATTAGGCATATCTAAATTAAACTTGGGAAGTTCGGGAGTTGCTACGTTCATTAACCCCATATCCAGCAGAAAACCACCAAACTCCTTGATATTGGTAGATGGAGCACGACGAATACTATCGGAAGGAATTTCCGACTGTGCGGATGCAAAACCGACCGATAATATCAGCGAAAGAAATAGAATCAGTTTTTTCATCTTCGTAAAGGTTGATTTACTACAAAGATAGATAATTTCCACCTGACTATCCGCTTCCGTTATGTTTTCTTAGAAAAAAACTGTTGTGCAAATGCGGTAGTCTTTTATTCATGGCACTTTGCGGTGTTAAAGAGTTTAGTTGACAATCAGTTTATAGCCGATTCCCCGTACATTGACAATACGTATCTGTTCATCTTGCGAGAGCTTATGCCGCAATTTGGTAATGAACACATGCAAGCTTCGGGAATTGAAAAAACTGTCGTCTCCCCAAAGTTCGAGCAAGACATCCTGCGTGTTGACCACCTGATTCCGGTTCTCGCAAAGCCGTTTCAAGATTTCCGATTCACGATGAGAGAGTTCCTGTCTCGTTCCTGCGTGTAATAAAGTTTGTGCAACAGGATCAAACAGATAACTTCCTATCTCAAAATGATTGGCAACCTTATTCTCAGTGAAGAGAAAAGCCTTTCCCATCAGTGCTTTGATTCGGATAATCAACTCTTGTATACCGAAAGGTTTTTTCAGGTAATCGTTCGCTCCGAGTTCAAACCCCTCCACCACATCATTGATGGCCGAACGGGCAGTCAGGAATAAGACAGGAGTCTGTTTATCCGTCTGGCGGATGCGACGTACCATTTCAAAGCCATCCATTTTCGGCATCATCACATCGGCTACAAGTACATCCGGATGAAGTTCGAAGAAAAGGCTTAGTCCTTCCTCACCGTCATTCGCCGTATGAATGATAAAATCATTTTCTTCAAGTGTATCTTTGATAATCATGGCGAGTGTCTGTTCGTCTTCTACCAGTAATACGGTAATTTTGTTTTTACTCATGATTTTATGGGTTTATAAAGTAATGGTAAAAGTGCTTCCTTTGTCCGGTTCACTTTTTACGGTGATAGTTCCTCCATGTTTTTCGACCATGCTCTTTACATAGAACAGCCCTAGTCCGTAACCTTTTATATTATGAAGATTGCCCGTCGGGACCCGGTAGAATTTATCAAATATGTGCTTTTGTTTATCAAGTGGAATCCCGATTCCCCGGTCGGTAACGCTGATGGTTACTGTCTCCCCTGTCTGTCGGCAGGAAATAGACAATTCGGCTTCCTCCTTCGAGTATTTCACTGCATTATCTATCAGATTACTGATGATGTTGCTGAAATGCGTACGGTCGGCTACAATGACAAGCGTTTCCGGTTTAATATCCAATTCGATATGTACAGGCTTGTCCGCTTTTAGCTGGTGCTGCTCCATGAGCGGAGTAATCAGCTCCTTCAGGTTGATTTCCTCCGGATGCAAACGAAACGTTTTGCGACGCTCCATTCCCATGGATAAAATCTGTTCCACCAGCCCGCTAAGCCTTTGCAACTGCTCCTGACTGATGCGTAGATACTGGTCGCGCTTGCTTTTCTCTTCCGCTTGGTTAAAGTTCAGTAATGCGTCATTAGCCGCATAGGCTACGGCAATGGGAGTCTTTAATTCGTGCGTGATATTATTGGTAAAATCACTTTTCATTTCATCCAGCGTTTTCTGTTTCAGGAGCGTCCGGATAAGGAACCAGAAAGAGAATCCGAGAATCAGAAGAATTACAAATGAAGTGACCAGAATACCTGTCATCTGCTTTAACACCAATGAATTGATCGGCTCGAACACCAGTTGGTAGCGTTGGCTGTGATGCATATTAAATTCATAGTCATAGCGGATTGCCTTGGGACTGGGAATATAACTGCTATCTCCCGCAATACCTAATGTATCGGTATATACAATGGAAGAATCGGCACTGATCCCGGTATAAATCAAAAGAGTGTGATGAGGAATAGAGAGATTATGCTCTTTCATCACATGGGTGAGCAAACTGTCATATCGCTGCAGGTTGACATCTATATAAGTGTCCACCCCCGAATGAATACCCTGCTGAATACTCATTAACAGCTCCTTTAGCGAATCTTGCTTTTTCAATAACACATCCAGCCCGTTCTCGCTACTTGCAACAGGTGTAGAATCTTCCGGAGCGTTACCAACGGCCTTTACCGTATCCGTAGTAGTTTCTGTCCGGGAGTGTATCGTATCCTGACGGCTACTATCCGTATAAGAAATCGTTTGTTTAGTCACTAATGAATTGCCGTCCGCATCATATCCGGCTGATACCGTCAGCGAACCGTGTTCCACATTATCTTTTTGCAAATCATTTACCCGGAGCACGACCTCGTTAAAGTCACTCGTCCGCATCGCATCTCTGATATTGCTCTCCATTTCCATCTTCATCGACCGGTAAAGCCCTGTCAACCAATAAGCTTGATAAACAAAGATTCCGATTAACGAGCAGATAACCAGTATGACGATATGTTTTAGTGGTAATTTCATACTGACAAAGATAATAGGAAACTATTCTTATTCTTCTCTTTGATAAGACTAAATAACACTAGATAAGCCAGTGATAACGCAAATTTCCATTTTTTCTACCGTATTTTGTCGTATTCCAAAAATAAAGACGAAATGAAACGGATTCACCACTCTTTTTTGACGAATCCGTTCTACAAACAGCCGTTTATCATTTTTACATAGATAAGCTTCGAGTTCACTGACTTTCTTTCCTTTGTCAAACCATTCATTGGTGATTTTATAAGCACGGAACACAACCGGACGAAGAGCCGGGGAAAATCCGGGTTCGTCAGCTTCCGATGTTCCCATTTGAGCCTCCAATTCCTTGCAGTCAGCCTTCACCTTATCTAGTCCACCCAGCATTTTAGGGCCGAGAGAAGCCAGAATCCACGCCGAACCGGCCGTTCCGAAAATATAAGTTACGGCATACGCTACCGGAATTGCATTGATGAACGTGGCTTTCTGTGCATCGCTGATTCCCAGCTGGTTGATCGTATCGCTTGCCACGCCGATAACGGCGGATATTGTTTGTGAGCCTGCCAACAGTCCGGCAGCTTCTCCTACATGATATCCCATGATTTTGGCCAGTATCCACGGGGCTACCAGACTGACAATACACATCAGTACGGCAAATCCCACTTGTGGCAGGCCGTCTTTCTTCAATCCGCGGAAAAACTGCGGACCTACCTTATAGCCAACGGCAAATAAGAAAAGCAGAAAGAACACAGCTTTCATCGGACCATCTACAGTGATATTCAGTTGTCCGACCAATACTCCGACCAGCAGAACGCTGGTGACTGTCCCCAAGGAGAATTTCCCTATTTTGAGTCTGCCAAGCCAGAACCCGGCAAAGAGCGTCAGGAAAATAGCAAGTTCAGGATGTACCCTTAGTTGATTAATAATCCATTCCATAATTAAGTTGTTGTTTTAGGTTATGT
Organism: Bacteroides sp. D55t1_190419_B8; assembly: GCF_015558905.1. Taxonomy (NCBI): domain Bacteria; kingdom Pseudomonadati; phylum Bacteroidota; class Bacteroidia; order Bacteroidales; family Bacteroidaceae; genus Bacteroides; species Bacteroides sp. D55t1_190419_B8. The sequence continues at coordinate 12,220 of NZ_JADMOU010000039.1, read as the reverse complement.
CATTTACAATAGTTATAGCGTAAAAAGAGTTTGTTGTGTTATGAAAAATAGAGATATAATATCCGCCGAACTTTAAATTTCTCTATTTCGCTTTTTTGTTATACTTTTGTTCCTTCAAAAATAAAACTAATCATATTCTGTATGAAATCAGACATAGAAATAGCTCGCAGTATTGAGCTGAAGAAGATTAAGCAAGTTGCTGAAGGTATCGGAATCCCTCGCGAGGAAGTGGAGAATTATGGCCGCTACATAGCAAAGATCCCCGAACAACTGATTGATGAAGAGAAAGTGAAGAAAAGCAATCTCATTCTGGTAACTGCTATCACAGCAACCAAAGCGGGCATTGGCAAAACTACAGTATCTATCGGTCTCGCTTTGGGATTGAATAAAATTGGAAAGAATGCGATTGTCGCTCTTCGCGAGCCGTCTCTCGGTCCATGTTTCGGAATGAAGGGAGGAGCAGCCGGTGGGGGATATGCACAAGTGCTTCCGATGGACAAAATTAACCTCCATTTTACAGGGGATTTTCATGCCATCACTTCTGCTCATAACATGATTTCTGCTTTACTCGACAATTATCTTTATCAGAATCAGGCAAAGGGCTTTGGACTGAAAGAAATTCTTTGGCGGAGAGTGCTTGACGTGAACGACCGTTCGTTGCGCAGCATCGTTGTCGGCCTCGGACCTAAATCGAACGGGATTACCCAAGAGTCCGGTTTCGATATTACTCCTGCTTCGGAGATTATGGCAATTCTTTGCCTTTCCAAAGATGTGAGTGATCTGCGTCGCCGTATTGAAAATATCCTGTTGGGCTTCACGTATGACGACCAACCTTTTACTGTGAAAGATTTGGGAGTGGCAGGAGCCATCACCGTGTTGTTGAAAGATGCTATCCATCCTAATTTAGTGCAGACTACCGAAGGAACCGCTGCTTTTGTACATGGTGGTCCGTTTGCTAATATCGCACATGGTTGTAACTCTATTCTGGCCACTAAATTGGCAATGTCTTTCGGTGATTATGTAATAACAGAGGCCGGATTCGGTGCCGATCTCGGTGCAGAAAAATTCTATAATATCAAATGCCGCAAGAGCGGACTCCAACCACGTCTCACGGTGATTGTCGCTACGGCACAAGGATTAAAGATGCACGGAGGTGTCAGTCTCGACCGTATCAAAGAGCCGAATATGGAAGGCTTGAAAGAAGGATTGCGTAATCTCGACAAACACGTTCGTAACCTTCGCTCATTCGGTCAGACCATCATCGTAGCTTTCAATAAGTTTGCATCCGACACGGATGAAGAAATGGAATTACTGCGCGAACATTGCGAACAGTTGGGAGTGGGTTTCGCCATTAACAATGCGTTCAGTGAAGGAGGAGAGGGAGCAGTAGATATGGCCCGTCTGGTAGTAGATACCATAGAGAACAATCCGTCCGAATCTTTACGCTACACTTATAAAGAAGAAGATAGCATACAGCAGAAGATCGAAAAGGTAGCCACTAATATTTACGGAGCCAGCGTTATTACCTATAGCAGTATTGCACGCAACCGTATCAAACTGATCGAGAAAATGGGAATCACTCATTATCCGGTTTGTATTGCTAAAACACAATATTCATTCTCTGCCGATCCAAAGATTTATGGGGCGGTAAATAACTTCGAGTTCCATATTAAAGATATTGTTATCAATAACGGAGCTGAAATGATTGTAGCCATTGCCGGAGAAATTCTTCGTATGCCGGGATTACCCAAGGAGCCGCAAGCATTGCACATCGATATTGTGGATGGAGAAATAGAAGGATTGAGCTAAAATATATACCTCAAAAAAATATTCCGGTATGATGCCGGTAAAATAAATCCCCGTCTTTCCCTATGAAATAAAATGTGGAAAGACGGGGATGACTGTATATAGAGTCCAGTGCGCTTCTGTTTTCTCTTCTTGCACACTATACGGTTGAATTCGTCCTTGCTATGAGTGATATATGACATCATATATTTCTTTTATAGTAAGAAAAACGAAAATATGGACAGATGGTTCGGGCGGGACCGTTAATAAATAAAAAAAGCCTGCTCCTTTCACAAAGAGCAGACCTTATAAATAAGAAATAAAGCTGATAACAGTGAAGCTATTAGCTTTGAAATCGTTTTTTAATAAGCAAAAAGAGGATATTTCTTCATTGTCTCATTGACACGTGCACGTACTTGTGCAATAACTTCCTCATTTTCTACGTTAGACAATACAGTCTCGATCATTTCAGCAATTTCGAGCATCAAATCTTCTTTTGCACCACGGGTAGTGATGGCAGGAGTACCTAAACGGATACCGGAAGTCTGGAAAGCCGAACGGCTGTCAAACGGAACCATGTTCTTGTTAACGGTAATATCAGCAGAAACCAATGCTTTTTCTGCCACTTTACCTGTCAGTTCAGGATATTTGCTACGCAGGTCGACCAACATAGAGTGGTTGTCTGTACCACCGGAAACGATGGTAAAACCACGGTCGATTAAAGCCTGTGCAAGTACAGCAGCGTTCTTTTGTACTTGTTTAGCATATTCCTTAAATTCAGGTTGCAGGATTTCACCGAAAGCAACTGCTTTAGCAGCAATTACATGTTCCAACGGTCCACCTTGAACCCCTGGGAATACGGCAGAATCCAGTAATTGAGACATCATCTTGATCTCACCTTTCGGAGTGGTCTTTCCCCACGGATTGGGGAAATCCTTACCCATCATGATGACACCACCACGAGGTCCGCGAAGTGTTTTATGTGTAGTAGAAGTGACGATATGTGCATATTTAACCGGATTTTCGAGCACTCCGGCAGCGATCAGGCCGGCAGGGTGAGCCATGTCAATCATCAGGATAGCGCCTACTTTGTCGGCGATTTCACGCATACGTTTGTAATCCCATTCACGAGAGTATGCAGAACCACCACCGATAATCATTTTCGGTTTCTCACGTAGAGCGACTTCTTCCATCTGGTCGTAGTCAACGCGTCCAGTTTCCTGATTCAGGTTATATTCGCAAGGAGTATAGATGATACCGGAAGTGTTTACCAGTGAGCCATGAGAAAGGTGTCCGCCGTGTGCAAGATTTAATCCCATGAATTTGTCGCCCGGATTCAGAACTGCGAGGAAAACAGCAGCATTAGCTTGTGCTCCCGAGTGTGGTTGTACGTTTGCCCATTCAGCGCCAAAAATTTCTTTCAGGCGGTCGATAGCGATTTGTTCGCTTTGGTCTACTACTTCGCAACCTCCGTAATAACGTTTGCCGGGATAACCTTCTGCGTACTTGTTAGTCAGGCAAGAACCCATTGCCTGCATAACCTGGTCACTCACAAAATTTTCTGATGCAATAAGCTCGATTCCTTTCAACTGACGTTGATGCTCTTTTTCGATGATGTCGAAAATGATGTCGTCTCTTTTCATTCTTTTATAAGTAAGATTAAATTTCTAATTCGAGATACCTATTTTAAGCGCACAAAGTTAATGAAAATAAATAAAGAATGAAGGAAGTACAAGAAAAATGTTAGTAAAAAGCCGGATTTAATGATATTTTATTCTTAAAGGATGAATCCCAGCGAAAAACTTAACGCGCTGTCACGGCGACGGAAAATAATGTTGCTCACTCCTGTGCTGCCGTCGGAATTGATATTGTCGTAAATGATGGACTTGGAGATATTTCCGATGCCTTGCTCGTAGCGGAAATCGAAAAAGATACGGGAGATGTTGACGCCTACACCGATCACTGCACTGACATTGAACGGATACAGCCTTTCGTGAATCCCTTTCTGGTCAAAATTCTTAAAAGTGATTTCATTGTGCTTTCCCCATAAGTAGCGAAGTTTGGGGCCTGCGAAGATAGACATTCCGTAAGGCCCTTTTTTCACCACATTATAGCCGTATAAAATAGGGAAATCCACACTGTGCAACACCGATTGCACGGAAGCATAATCAGGCTCGATGGCAGGATGCTGCGAACCGAGCTTATCGAAAGATATCTCACATTTGCTTACATTATAGGACACTTCCGGCTGAATGAAATGCTTCTTCATGTTGATACGCATGAAGAGGGCACCGAAATAACCTATCTTGTAGTTATTCTGTACCTCATCGATAGTCACATCCTTAATTTTCAGTTCAGACACCATGAACATGGAAGAGTTGAATCCCGCCTTGATACCGATATTTATTTTTTTTGTATTGGGGCGGTCTACTTTTTCTGCGTTATAGTTCTGGCCGACAGCCGTGCAGGCTATGGCTAACAAACCGGGAAGGATGATTCTGCGTAACATAAATAATTGAGTTTACGTAATTTAGTTTTTATATACCCATGGCTTCATATTAATCCTCAGATTATGCTAATCAACGCCGATTTCCAAAAAGCTTTTCCAGTTCATCTGCTATTTGACGTAGTTCCAACTCGTTTCGTGCTGTAGTTTGTACAACCATACCCAAACCTTCTTCTGTCCATTTTAAAACAATCTCAATTCGATTAGCTTTAATTTGAATGTTCTTTACGAAAGTCTCACTGTGAGGTGTATACCCAATGGAAGTTACAACTTTAGTAATATATGGTAGGGGGAATAGACTTGCTTTAGCAAAAGCCATCAATTTGTCATTTCCATGATGATCAGACGAAAGATTACAGCACTTTTTCTTTGGAACTATACCACAATCAAAAAAGTTTCTAGGTTGTGTTTTAACTTGCCATTGCATATAAAATTCTGTGTCAAAATCTTCAGGTAAAGAAAAAGATAGTATTTTATGCACTGTTTTATTGCCTTTACAATCTTCAATCACAGTATATTCTTTCTGTATTTCCCAGAACTGGCAAGAACAAAAATTAAGTCCAATAGATTTTTTCAAACATGCAGCAGATAAACCGTATGCTTCCTTATCTTTTATTTCTCCAGTATCATCAGATACAGCTGTGGTAAACACGCCTTTTATATAAGATTCCTCCTCTTCAGAATCCGGTTCATAATATGGAGGATGTAGCATTGATAGCAATAATAGTTCTTTGCTTCCACGGATATTCTCATTACATAAATCTGCCACAGTATAATCTTCGCATAGTAAAATATCCGCTATACCTTGATCAGGACAACGCACAACATTGAATCTTTTTTGCTTTGCCGTAGATAATAATGATGCGAATTTGTAGGCTCTTTCTTTCGCGTTTTCCTTTGAGACACATAATGGATAACAAGAAAGTTCATTAAAATAGGCTTCCATATATTATACTAGCTTTACTAATTGTTTCGTCCACTCGTCTAGAAAATCATCAGGATATTTGTTCAATTCTCCAAACCGATCGCATTTAATAATCTCCACTTCCGGTTTTGTGTCTATATCATCATGAGAAAAAAACACAATTTCAGCATCTTGGGGAGTCAGATTACAAAAACTTTGTTTCATGGCAATGCGGAGTCCGTTCACAACATGATCACTATGTGTCTCGATTAAGAGTTGAATATTATTAGTCTTAGCTATTTCAATAAGAAATTTAGTCAATCTTGATTGAGCACCGGGATGTAAATGAGCCTCTGGGTTCTCTATTATCAAAATACTTTTCTCCTTAGCAAGAAGAGCGGCTACAATGACCGGTAAAACATAGCTATAGCCAAACCCTACGTTCATAGGACGGAATGATTTTCCATTATTAACAGAATCAAGAAATAGCTCTATTCTATCAGCATCATTTGTTTTCACTTTTAGAGTTGCACCTGTGAGGACTGTAGACAAAACTTCACAGACTTTTGCTTGAAAATCCTCACCTTGGTTGGAAAGTACATTAATGACATATTCGCCGTTTACGCCAAACCAGTCTGAATCTAAAGTATCCTTACGCGGGGATGAATTACGAGGACCTAAACGATCTGCAGATACATATTGTAATGACTTGAGATTCTGTAATATCATAATATCCGATGTCGTACTAACGGATTGGCTGGTGCTAATCTCTTGCTTTGCCGATTCTTTAGCCTCATTAGCTCTCACGTCAAAACGATTCTCACCGTTTACAATAAGTTTGTTTAATCTTGCCACCTGTGTTTTATGCGGATATTCTATAAATCCCAGTTCTACTGTTTCGGTGTCATCTTGCAGATTCAAGAAAAAAGTTTTTTCATCAATGCCAGTGTTTACTATTTCATCAAATGTTCCTAACTCTATCAGATCACCTATCAGATGAAGTCCGTTAATATCGTTAGAATCTCTCATAGTTTGCGCAAGCAACAAAAGTGATTGGGCTACTGTCGATTTTCCGCGACCATTTTTACCATACATCACATTGATTTGGGAAAGAGGTATCTGATTCCTTTCGCGGAAACATTTGAAACCTTCAAGTGCTATACTATGAATCATATTTTATTCATTTTTTAACCATGTCCAGACTGTCTTAGATAACCATCCCTGACGATCTTGTTCAGTGATGTCGACAATAAAAAGCAAATCATTGTCATCTATTTTAGGACGTAACTTATCGTAAATATTCTCTGCAGAAGTAAAATTGTTGTTTACTTTTACAATCCATGTGGATTCGAGTGGATGTTGCCAGTCTCCAACACTCTTTATTGCCTCATAAAGTTCAACATAACTTTGCCCGGGCTTTCTCAAATCATATGTAATTAAAAACACTTTGGCCATAATGTTATATATTAGTTTGTAATATATTTTTTTTAAAACGCCAATCAACTTGCTCTTACTGTGCTTAATAAGCCCCCTGTCAAAATAGCAAAATTACTATTTTTTTTTCAGTTAGCAAATAAATGGCATTCGCATATGTGAAAATTCTAATTTTCGTACTCCTTTTATTGCAACATCTAAAGCCCTTTTTTGTTCTTTAATCACTGCTTTAGTTTATTTCTTCTTTTCTACACTCCAACCGAATTTACCGATTTTCTCTCCCAGATTATAATATCCTCCGTGCACATATACCAGCGGATTGGCTTCTGCCAGTTCCAGCTTTCCGGTTTCAGGATTCAGGTTCCGGTCGTCCGCACGCACATTTACTACGTCAGCGATAAACATATCGTGTGAGCCGAGAGAGATGATTTCTTTCACACGGCATTCAATGCAAAGAGGAGATTCTTCAATCAACGGAGCACTGACCACCGTACACTGTCCGGGTGTCAGCTTCATCTCATCAAATTTATGATAATCACGTCCCGAACGAACTCCGCACCAGTCGGTGGCAAAAGCCATATCTTTCGTTGTCAGGTTGATGACAAACTCCATGTTTTTTTTGATAATGTCATAAGAATGGCGTTCCGGACGTACGGATATATAACACATGGGCGGGTTTGTACAAATCGTACCCGTCCATGCTACTGTGAACATATTATATTCGCTTTCTTCCTTTCCGCAGCTGACCAGTACAGCCGGCAGCGGATAGATCATCGTTCCTGGTTTCCAGTCCTGTTTCATAGGCCTATACGTTTATTCAGAGGATTGTAATCTCTTCACGTTTCTGCTCTTTCTCGCAATAATGGCATTTTACGATACAATTATCCTTGTCTATCACATGAAAGATAGTGGCCATCGGTTCGTTGTTGGTGATACATTTCGGATTGGCACATTTCACGATGCCCCGAAGTTCATCCGGCATTTTCACCTCTTTCTTTTCCACTACTTCGTAATTGCGGATGATATTCAGCTTGACGTGCGGGGCAACTACTGAAATACGGTTAATCTCTTCGTCGCAGAAGAATTTATCTGCAATCTTGATGATCCCTTTTTTACCTAGTTTCTTACTGTCGAGGTTGAATCCGATAGTGATATTGCTAGTCATCTGTTCCACACCGAGCAGTTGCACTACGGTAAAGAGCTTTTCGGATGGGATATGGTCAATCACTGTCCCGTTTTTCAGGGCAGCTACTTGCAATTCTTGTTTATTTTCGCTCATAATAAAATATCGTTTTTAACGTCATCTAATGTGATACCTAATACATCGCAAAGGATTGCTTCGCGGGCATACAGACCGTTTTGTGCCTGTTGGAAATAATATGCTTTCGGATTGTCATCCACATCGTAAGCTATTTCGTTGACACGGGGAAGCGGGTGCAGGATACGCAGGTTCGGACGTGTGTTTTCCAGCATTTTGTTACGGAGAATATATACATTCTTCACCCGTTCATATTCCATCAGGTCGGTGAAACGTTCGCGTTGCACACGGGTCATGTACAGAATATCGGCGTCAGCGATAATCTCTTCGGTAAAATCCGTATGTTCAACGTATTTTATTTGGTGCGTTTTACAGTAAAGCTTGTATTCTTCCGGCATTTTCAGCTCTTCGGGAGCGATGAAATGGAAAGTCGGATTAAAGTGTCGCATCGCCATCAGCAATGAGTGTACGGTGCGACCGTATTTCAAGTCACCCACCAGGAAAATGTTCAGATTTTCCAGCGTACCTTGTGTCTTGTAGATAGAGTAGAGGTCGAGCATCGTTTGCGACGGGTGCTGGTTGGCTCCGTCACCTGCGTTGACAATAGGCACCGGGGCTACTTCGCTGGCATACCGTGCAGCTCCTTCGAGATGATGTCGCATGACGATAATATCTGCATAGTTGCTCACCATCATGATCGTGTCTTTAAGTGTTTCCCCTTTGGCAGAGCTGGTAGCTTTGGGGTCAGAGAATCCGATTACTCGTGCACCGAGACGGTTGGCAGCTGTTTCAAAACTCAAGCGGGTACGGGTGGAAGGTTCAAAGAACAGGGTTGCTACAACCTTTCCTTGTAATAACCGGCGATTGGGGTTCATTTCAAACTGCTTCGCCATTTCGAGCATGTAGAGGATTTTTTCTTTAGAATGTTCGGCAATGGTTACTAAACTTCTGTTTTCCATTTTGTTATCTTTTATGTGGATAGAACTTGTTTTACCGGAGTGTAAAGGTACGAAGAATTTGTGAAAAGCACAGATTTTTCGTACCTTTTTTATCAGCTTTTAATCAGTCGGTTTATTTCCGTCCGCCGGCTAACGCTGCAATGATATATTTCCCCGGTGCTCCGATTTTGCTCCAGGTCGTATTGGAGAGCAGTTTCCACACCTGGGTGCCTTTCCTGCCATAGTCCGATAACCGCAGAATCGTCTGTTTCTCTTTCTGGTCAGTCACTTTATGGTTGTCCAGACTCTCCATCAATCCTGCGATGTTGTGTGTAGCCAGATTGTAGGCATACCCCGGAATCTCAATCGAAACAACGTTGGTTTCTTCTTCTTCTTCATGATTTAGTTTAGTTTCCTTTAGTTTAGTTTGTCGGAAAATGTCTGCATTTTCTTGACTCACCTCCTCTTGAGTTTCAAAAATGTCTGCATTTTCCGCGTTCAACTCTTCTTTTTGCATCCCTTTTTTCTTCTTGGTCTCTAATAAATAAGGTAGTTGGGAGAAATCTATTTTCCTCCGTGTAGTGGCTTCGAACCACACCCTTTGAATCTGTTCCGAAGTGAGTATGCCGTATTTTTCGTAGGTTTCTTTATGGAAAAATCCTTTCTCCAATAACAGGTCGACAATCTTTTCCATCATGTCCTCTTTGATCCCGCCGCCCACTTTACGGACGAAAATCAGGTTTTGTTCCTTTCCCCAAGAGATATAATATCCCTCTTTATATATTTTACAAAGCAATCGCATGACAATGTAAGAAGCTAATACTCCAAACTTAGCTTCTAATAGTTCCATCACTTCTTCGTCAAAGAAGTTTGCCGGTGTCGGAAAATAAGGTATCCCTTTATTAATCATATTCATTGTTCAATATATTTTAATCTAACTTATACAATAGCTCTCCACTCCATCAGGTTCCCGATCATAAATCTTCTCCATCCTTTTTGTTCTTCACTCCAATAGAGAATAGACTCTTGTTTTGCTGTGATATTGAATTCTCTATGGAAGAATTTTTCATATCCTACCAGTGTTCCTCTTTCCAGACAAAACGTGCCATCCTGCTTGTAAAAAGCTATCACTACATTTCCATACAACATGCGATCTATTAGTTTAATGCACTCTTGTACAATTCTCTCCGCACATTTATCCGAAATCCCCTTTTCAGCAGTAATACGTTTTTTCCATACTAATTTGCAAGCTTCTAACTTACTCTTCCTGATTTTTTGTCTCATTTTCTTCTGTTTTTAATTTTGAAAAATAAATTTCTGTTTGAGCGTAAATCTTCCCTTATAGATAGTGACGGTATGTTGTTGTCATAGCGTCACTATCCTTTCATTATAGTGACGCTATAACGATAGCATACCGTCACTATTTTTTAAGAGAAAATCTGTTAGTTTTCGACCGGTTGAAAACGGCGGCGAAGGTAAGCCTTATATTCCAACTGTCCCATTATTTTTTCTTAGTACTTGCTTTTGACCTTTTCAGCCTGTTCTCTTTTTTCCTTTTTTTCTTTCATGTACTCTTCCTCAACAGGTTTTTTCAATGCACCCAATTCAGCATGTATACTGCTAAGTTCCATTAACTTATAGCCGCCATGTTTGTGGATGTATAATACTTTTTGGTCATAGATATATTGGGCTAGATTTATCAGCTTTTTCTTCTTAGGATGGCGGAAATGTCCATCAATAAAGATTTTTAAATACATGGTGAAATAAAGACGGATATCTCCATCGATTGCTATTCTGTTATCCAGTTCTTCTTCACTGATGATTTCTTCCCTTGAATGCCTCCTGGGGGCTTTTTTCATTGTTTGGACATTTCTTTTTACCTTGTCGTTTTTACTACCTTTTTTGGCATTTTTACTTTTCATAATCTACTAATTTTAACGTTGGTTAAATATGTGTTAATTCTAAAAATAATATCTGGAAAGTGAAATTGAACGTACAAAAAGATTTGTTCTTTTGTCGCTTGCCAAATAGTATATATATAAAATAACTAGTGATGCAAATGATGAATAAAAATGGATTTAGTCGATGTGGTGAGAACTACATCAATCGTTTACGAAAGGAGGGGCGCTATTCTACTGCGCACGTCTATAAGAATGCCCTTTATTCTTTCAGTAAGTTTTGCGGTACGTTGAATATGTCGTTCAGACAGGTCACCAAAGAACGTTTACGACGTTATGGTCAGTATCTTTATGAGTGTGGTTTGAAGCCTAATACGATTTCTACGTATATGCGTATGCTTCGTAGCATTTACAATCGGGGAGTGGAAGCGGGTAGTGCTCCTTATGTTCCCCGATTATTTCATGATGTCTATACAGGCGTGGATGTCCGCCAAAAGAAAGCTTTGCCTGCCGGTGAATTGCACAAACTTCTATATGAGGATCCCAAATCGGAGCGTTTACGTCGCACACAAACTATTGCCGCCCTGATGTTCCAGTTTTGTGGAATGTCATTCGCCGATTTAGCGCATCTGGAAAAATCAGCTTTAGAGCAGAGTGTATTACGTTATAATCGAATCAAGACGAAAACTCCCATGAGCGTGGAAGTGCTTGATACTGCCAGGGGAATGATTAATCAACTCCGGAGTAATCAGGAACCCATTCCCGATTGTCCAAACTATCTGTTCGATATACTTTGCGGTAACAAGAAACGGAAGGATGAAAGGGCATACCGTGAATATCAGTCTGCTCTTCGGAGATTCAATAATCGTTTGAAGGATTTGGCGAGGGCTTTACGCTTGAATTCTCCCGTTTCTTCTTACACACTCCGTCATTCCTGGGCAACGACAGCCAAGTATCGTGGAGTGCCTATTGAAATGATTAGTGAATCGTTGGGACACAAATCAATAAAAACCACACAAATCTATTTAAAAGGTTTTGAGCTAAGAGAACGTACAGAGGTAAATAAAGGGAATTTATCTTACATTAGAAACTATCGTTTAGGTAGATAATTAACGATAAAGTGTTAGAAATCAGGGATGAAATGTATCCGTTACTTCTTAGGTAACGGATAAGGTACTCATTCACAAGAAAACAGATGAAAACAGAAAAATATGGACAAGAACCGCCTACAGCAATGTTTTTCTAACCTACGCGAAGGGAAAAGCATCTTAAAAAATAGAATATAAGAATATCGGGCATGATAAAACAAAATCATCATGTCCGGATATATTCTTGTTGTATATTTCAACAAATCAGAAAAAAAAGAAGATTTTACTTGTTTACTATTTGTATTTTTGCATATCTTTGCATCGAATAATAATCCGTTACCTAAGAAGTAACGGAAACTTAAGGGGTAAAAAAGTATGATTCTAACGAAAGAAACTTTAAGTGCTGGGC